>CAKTOT010000004.1 GCA_934590135.1 uncultured Muribaculaceae bacterium | reverse complement strand
AACGAATCAGCAGCAGCGCATACGATGAGTAGCCGACAAATATCACGAAGATGCCGGGGATGATGACATTGAACACTCGTACGGGGACGGTCTTGCAAAAGCCCCAGATGTATATGGCAAATGCCACGGTCAGCAGCAGGCCTAACATCAGCCCGTGACCGATAAAGAGCATTCCGGAGAGCAGCACCGAGGCAAAGACGCCTACCTTGATACGTGCGGCCGAACGCTGGAGATACAGCTCGCGAATGGTCCATACGAACGTGGCCACCAGTAATATAGCATATATCAACACGCCGGTATTGAAGGACATCCCCACCCCATTGACAAAGAACAGCTCAAATTCCTGAGCCACCTTCATAAAGCCCGGCACAAGACCGTAGAGGATGAAGGCCACAATGACCACGCTGACGGCCAAAGCCAGCAGCGAGCCTTTGACGTTGGTGCTCTTAAACTTACGATAGTAGAACACCAAGACTATGGCCGGAATGCACAATAGGTTGAGCAGGTGCACGGCAATGCTCACGCCGATGATATACGCTATCAGAATAAGATAGCGGTCGCTATGCGGCTGGTCGGCGCGATTCTCCCATTTGAGAATGAGCCAGAACACCAGGGCGGTACAGAACGATGAGAAGGCATAAACCTCGCCTTCGACGGCACTGAACCAGAAGGTGTCACTCCAAGTGTAAGCCAATGCGCCGCATACGCCGGCAGCCATAATGACCACCAGCTTGGACAGCGAAACTTCCTGCGCATCATCGCGTACCACCAAGCGGCGCACGAGATGTGTCACCGTCCAGAATAACAGCAATATGGTGGCCGCACTCAGTAGCGCCGACATCGAGTTGACAGCTATGGCCGCAGTCTGCGCACCACCGCCGAATAAAGTCACGAAAAATCGGGCTGTGAGCATAAATATAGGGTTGCCCGGCGGGTGTCCCACTTCGAGCTTAAAGCCCTGCGAAATGAATTCCGGGCAGTCCCAGAAACTTGCCGTAGGCTCTATCGTAAGCAGATAGGAGACGGCGGCGATGGCAAAGCACAGCCATCCCAAGGTGTTGTTGACTAAATTGTAGCGCTTCATATAGTGTTGCAGAAGTGTTTATTAGCTTATTTTTCAGTGTATATTCGATGTGTATTCAGTGCTTATAATATGCTCGGACACTCGCGCCTTACTTATGCCGAAAATATCATATATGTCTTTGCTGCAGCATCGCGAGCGTTGCCTCGGCATTAAACGTACAAAATTAGTGAAAAACCGCTGTCACACACATCTTTTTAACATACATTATCACCTATCTGTTCAAATGTCAAGCCCAAGGATAGAACCTAAGGTCAAATACAATACCGGTGAGGCAGGTGCAAAAAAACCGGGCACAGGAATAGAATGACTTGATTTTTTTCAAGGTATCCGCCGCACTTCAAGCCACCTTTTTACGTCGATAATAGGACATAAAAAAGCATAGAAGACTGATAGTCAAACACCATCGTCAACGGCGGACGCGGCGGATGGAGCGTAGCAGGCGTGCCATATCGGCGATGAGGGATTCGGTGACAGGGCGAAGACTGTCGATGGCGGCAGGGCCGCGTTGTGCCAACGTTCCGTCGTGCATAAAAGCTGCGGCGCTGACCACAATGCCGCTTATGGTGTCGGCGTACAAGCCTTGTATCGGGGTGGCCGAAAGGCCGTCGGCAATGACGAGGCGCGCAATGCTTCCGGACGGCATCTCAATGTCGTTGTAATGCGCCGAAACGCCATCAAGGTTGAGCGATATGCGTTCCATACGATTGGCCAAGTGGTCGGCAAAAGACACGCTTTCGGGTTTGACGGCCGCCACTCCCACATATATCGTAGCATTATACCGCGGATAGTGTATATCACACGCCGTGCGACGTATGTCAATCTCGGCAGCGGCATTGACATCGAAACTCACCGGCGGCACCTCTATAGTATGATATACGGTGTCATACAATGACATACGCGGAAATGCATGCGGACGAGGCACGGCCGTATCACCGCCGCCCGAGCAGGCGACAAGCATCATAACCGCTGCGATGAGCACAACCGAATATCTCAGGCGTCGCATCGTAGCTCAGGACTCTTTGTCCTTATTGTCGTTTGCGTCTTGAGACTTGGGGAGCACAGTGACGCGAATATCGCCGATACGATGACCTTCGATAGTGAGTATGGTGAAGCGGACGCCGCCGTAGACGATGCTTTCGCGCTCTTTGGGGAAGTCACCCTTGATGGACAGGAGCATTCCGCCGATGGTCTCGGCATCCTCGGTAACGGCCGAAAACTCGGCCTCGTCGATGTCCGTCACACGGAAGAAATCGGTGAGCAACGTGCGGCCTTCGAAATCGAAAGTATCTTCGCGCACACGGCGATAGGTGGGCGCCGTGTCATCGTACTCGTCATCAATGTCGCCCACGATTTCCTCGAGTACGTCTTCCATGGTCACCAAACCCTGGGTTCCACCGAACTCGTCCACGACTATGGCCACATGCTGGTGGCGGCGGCGGAAGTCCTCCAAGAGGTCGTCAATAGGTCGCGTCTCGGGCACAAAATAAGGTTGACGCAACAGCCGCCGCCAGTCAAAAGCCGGATCTTTCACCGCAACATAAGGCAACAAGTCGCGAGCATAGAGAATGCCGCGTATATTGTCCTGGCTGCCGTCGGTGACCGGCAGGCGCGAGTATCCGCTGGAAATAACCGTCTGCAACACCTTGCAGTAGTCATCGGAGACATCTATATCGGTGATGTCAATACGAGGGGTCATAATTTCGGCCGCCGTAGTCTGGCCGAAACGGAGTATGCCTTCAAGCATTTCTTTGTCCTTATCAGCCTGTACATCAGTCACTTCGAGCGCACTTGCCAAGTCGTCGGTAGTGACATTTTGGGCCTGCTTAGTGACTACGCGATGTACAATGTGCGATGACTTCATCAGCAGCTTGGCCGGAGCGGCCAACAGTACGGTCAGCAGCTTGAGCCCCGGCACGGCAAAGCGCACCCACCACAGCGGTCGCGAATTGCCTATGAGTTTGGGCGCAATTTCGCCGAAAAGCAATATCAGAAACGTAATAATGACCGTCTGAAGTATGAAGCTCCATACCGGGTCCATATTTTCGAATATCGGGCCAAGCGAGTAGTTGACCAAAATGACGATGGTGACGTTCACCAAGTTGTTGGCAATAAGTATTGTTGCCAGCAACCGCTCGGGTTTGGCCAGCAACCGGAGAGCCTGACGCCCCCACGCATATTCTTCAAGCTTCTCGCGTTGCTTGGCACTGAGCGAGAAAAAGGCGATTTCGCTTCCGGAGACAAATCCGGAGATGCACAATGCTACCAGGGCGATACCCAAAGCAATATACTGCGATAGTGATAGGGATAAATCTACGTCTTCCAAAATAATTAGTAAAAAGTGAGAAAAGAGCTGTAATCTACGATGTTACAAATTGAAGATTGACAGGTTAAAGGTATAATTTGCGTAATATTTCGGCCAAACGAGCCACGCCCTCGCCGGCACCAGTGCGAATGATGTGCACGCCTTCGGGCACTTCGGAGGGTCGCGGGTCGATATAGAACACGGGGACACCGCGCCGCACATAATTGATAAGTGCGGCAGCGGGATATACCACCAAAGAGGTGCCGATAATGACAAAGATGTCGGCCTCGGCTACAATACGTGTGGCGGGGTCGAAATTGGGCACCGCCTCCTGGAAAAATACTATGTCCGGGCGCACATGGTGACCTTCGATGACGGTATCCACGGTAGTATCCGGGTCTTCGGGCGTCAGACGCCAGCGTATATTTTCGTTATCGAGAGCGCGCACATAGTCCAGTTGTCCATGCAGGTGCAAGACATTGGACGACCCGGCGCGTTCGTGCAGATTATCAACGTTTTGGGTGATGATACGCACGTCAAAGTCTTCCTCCAAGTCCACAAGTCCGCGGTGGCCTGCATTGGGCTCGGCCGCAAACATTTTTCTGCGAAGCTCGTTATAGAACTTGTGTATCAGCGCCGGATTGCGGGCAAAGCCGTCGGCACTGGCCACGTCCATCACCGGATAATTATTCCATAGGCCTCCGGCGTCACGGAAGGTGGCGATACCGCTTTCGGCGCTCATCCCGGCGCCTGTGGATACGACCAATTTCTTCATATTATTGTTGTTACGTACTTTGTATCAAAATACGATGCTTTCGGTAGTATACTCGGGCGATACCGATGTGGCATCATAAAATTTCGTAATTGAATACTCCGTTGACCAGAAAAAGCGCTTTTATCTGATTGCGCTCGATTTCCATATCATCGTAATCGGGGTTGATGCTGTGCAGGATGACCATCTCGGGGTCGGTGTGCTTGCGTACAATCTTGACCATACGATAGTCTTCGGTGACCACCAAATAGACTTTTCCCCAGTAGATAAACCCGTCTCTGGAGAGTTGACGTATCGCGATGTATCCGCCATCGCGTATCTTGGGCTCCATACTGTCGCCGCTGACACGTACAATGGGTTGAGTGCGGTCGAGGCCGGGGAGATCGAGACGTCCTATGATGTGCTCTTCGGTGAACATCTGAGCCAGAGGCACGCATCCGGCAGTAGCATCAATGTTGTACACCGGTGCGCCTACTGCGTCTTTGTCGTGCACGGCCACCGGACCGGTGCTTACCTCGGGTATCAGCGGCGCTCCGGCGGCGACATCCTTGGGATACGGCACGTCCGTACCCTTGGTAAGCCAGTCCTTGGAGACGCCCAGGTTGACCACCACGCGATTGACCATGGCATCCGTAATCGGATAATTACCCGATAGGATTTTGGACATATTGCTGGGGTCGACATTGATGAGCTTGCCAAACTCCACTTGGGTCTTGCGAGTGAGGTCTACAAGGTAGCGCAGGCGCTCGGCCATAGTGGCCGAGGGCCCGGGCTTGACCAGTTCGTCGGGATTTTTCAGTTTTCTACGTCCCATATAAAAAAACGGAGGATTAGTTTCTGTGTTTCGGAGAAGGGCGATGATGCATCCGCGGTTGAGCAGGTCAGCGCACTACCACCTTAATGGGGCGTGTGCCGGTGCCCGCAGTCACGAAATACACGCCCGAGGGGAGCATAATCTCAGTGTTGTTGACGGCGCGTTCGGCAGTAACGACCGGTTGTCCGGAGACATTATATATACGCAGGCCGACGATGTCGCGGTCGCATATCAGACGTATTCCGCCCGGGGTTTCGGCCACGGCCAAGGGTGCATCCATTGTAGCGTCCGATATGCCGTTATGTTTGACCACAATGACATTGGATGGTGCGCTTTCGTAGCCCAGGTAGGACGAGCGGACGCTATAAGTTTCGCTTTCGCTATCCGCAAATCCGGTAATAACCAGCGAATTGTCTTCGGCCACCAGTTCTTCGGTCTTGGCCGTACCGTTGCTGTACATCGTGCGTGTCACGATATAGTAATCCACATCTTCGCCGGCCGGAGCATCCCAATTGGCCACGTATTGTTCTTCGGTAATATCGGTTGCATCGGTGGCATGTATCTGACTCAGTGTGGGCACGGGACAACATTCGGCAGTGAGCGCCACGCCGCGCGAGCCGCTGACGCCGCCGCCGCTGATAAGCAGGCGCGTAGTGTGCTCGCCGACTTCGGTGGGCGTGTAGGTGATGTTGAGCCAATAGCCTTCTTCGGTGACGATAAGCGCTGCCGGTATTTGTGCAGCTGCAAGAGTAAACATATCGGCATTGCCGGTATACTTCTGCACTTTGACGGCGGATGTCAGGTTTTCGCCTTTGAACAGCAGTCGTGCCGTGGCGCTCTTGCCTATGGCCACACGCCCGAAGTCGAGAGTCATATCCTGCACGGGGGTGGTGAGCACGGGGTCGCCGACAGGTTCGGTCGATCCGGGATTGTAGGGCAAGCCTTTTTTGTTACCCCAAATATACTCGGCCAATTCGGGATGATCTATAAAGGGATTGCGATTGTTCTGCACACTATAGACGGCATCGTTGCGTCGTGTCTCTTTTTCGGACACCGGGTCCTGACGATGCCAGCGCAGCAGCATATTGACAGACCACGCGTTAAGTGTCGGATAAGTGTTGGAAGATACCATATAGGTGTACTTCCAGGTCATATCCTGGTATATGGTGGCCATATAGAAGTATGTGCGGGCAAAGTCGCCCTTGTATTCGTCGGCCGGTTCGAAGACATACTTGGCACCGCCGCCCTGTCCGGCCACGGGGTAGCCCACCTTGCAGACGCCGTTGTCAAACTCCGGATTGGGTCCCACTTCGCCGAGGGGATAGTTGAGCTTGGCACTATTAGCCTTAATTTCGCTGGGATACAGATGGTTGAGGTCTACATACGGCGGAACGTTTGTAGCACCGCCCCACCACGATTTGGGGAACGAGTGTTCGCGGTTGAGTCCCGAGAAACTCGGCGAATAGAACGTCTGATCCGAGTACATATCCCACCAGCGCTTGCTATTGGGATAAAGATCGGTCTTCTGGAAGGTGTATTTAAGATTGGTGTATATCGTGCCGTATTCGCCCGAGCGGGTGAAGTTGCGTGCCAGTTTGCTTACGGCAGTTTTGAGCGCCGCATCCTTGAGCCCCGTGAGGCCGTTGTAATACCCTGCCGGAGCTTCGGCCAAGGCGGATAATGCCATCAGGCCGGCCAAAGCCAAGGATAATAATCTAATCTGAATTTTCATGTCAATCTAAAATGTTTTTCGAGTGAATCATCGGTTGTTACAGAATGTCACTATTGTTGTATGTATGTGTATGTATGTGTGTCTCTACACTATTTTATATTGTCATCCAGGGCTTTGGACCACGAGCGGCGACGGCGGTGCTGACGGCGTTCGAAGTATTCCCATTGTTTTTGCACGTTCGAATTGGATTCGAGCTCGACATTTGACTCGGCATATTCGTAGCCATTGGCCACATATTGCGGTATCAAAGTGCTAAACAATAGGGCGTTGACACCCTTACCCTGATATTCGGGCGCAATGGCTATCAGCATCAAGTCCACTGTATCGGCATGGCCGCGGATGGCGCGCAACAGGTGATACCATCCGGTGGGGAACAGTCGTCCGCCGCTGCGTTGCAACGCCTTGGACAGGGACGGCATGGATATACCCACGCCCACGAGCGTGTCCTCGGCATCCACCACCAGACATACGTCTTCGAGGCGCAACAGCCCGAGGTACATATCTATATAATGGTCGATTTGCTTCTGGGTCAAGGATACAAAGCCGTACAACTCACCATAGGAACGGTTGATAAGCTCGAATATGGCTTGGCCGTAGCGCTGAGCTATGGCCTTGCGTGAGGTCATCTGCAACGGGCGCAAATTGAACTTGCGTGCCACGATGTCGGCGATACGGGCGTAGCGCTCGGGGATTTGTTCAGGCACCTTGATGCGGTATTCAATCCAATCGGCTTCCTTGACGAATCCGAGGCGCTCCATATGTCGCGCATAATACGGATAATTGTATATCGTGGCCTGTGTGCCCAGTTCTTCGAAACCATCCACGAGCATACCTTCGCGGTCCATATCGGTGAAGCCCATAGGCCCGGCAATCTTGGTCATACCATGATTATGTCCCCACAATTGTATTGCGCGGAACAGGGCATCAACCACCTCGTCGTCATCGATGAAGTCGACAAAGCCGAAGCGTAGAGTCTTCTCGTCGAATTTTTCGTTGGCACGTTGATTGATGATGCCGGTGATACGTCCCACGGGCTTTCCATCGCGGTAAGCCATATAGGACTGCGCCTGACAGAAGTCGAAAGCCGGGTTCTTTTCAGGCAACAATGTATTGATTTCGTCAAGCACCAACGGCGGGACAAAGTACTTGTTGTCCTTGTATAAGTCTATGCCGAAGTGGACGTACTGCCTGAGGCTTTTCTTGACCGGTGCTATGGGTTTGATGGTTACAGACATGTCTGATAATGATTGTATTACTGTATTAAATGCTACAAGGCCGTAGTGGGTTCGGGTTGCAGCAATAGTATGAGAGCCAATGCCGCCACCATTGCAGCGAGGAAGGCTATGGCCAGGACATATATTCGTTTGGTACTTCCGCCGGCGATAGCAAGACGCAGTGTCTGAACATCGCGATAGCGGCGGCGCGGGTTGGGGTCGGTGCAACGTGCGGCCACGCGAGACATCAGCGTGTCGCGGCGTCCGGTACGTTCGAGCGTTTCGCGGATTACGGCACCGTAGTTGTAAATATCATCATCCGTATCGGCATGCGACAGAGATGAGCGCTGGTCAAAGCCGACGTCTATCAGCTTGAGATTGCCGATATTTTCGGTAAAGAGGATGGTCTCCGGTCGTATGGGATGGTGTGCCAAATGATTTTGCTGGATATACTCCATGGCGGCCGGTAGTCGTGTGAGCAGTTGCTCGTAGTGATGGTCGGTGAGTCGGCCTTCGTTGAGAAGGCGGCGCAAGCTGTCTCCGTAGACGTCATCGGTTATGATACAGCGCCCTATGCCGGCAATATCTTCGAGATCGTTGATCATCACGATATTCGGATGCGAGAGGTTGTATCGCACCTCGAACTCTTTTTCGAGCATTGCCTGATATTCGGGCTCATCCTTGATTTCGGGACGCAGCGCTTTTAGCATCACCCATTTGCCGTATTTTTTGGCAGTATAGACGTTATAGAATTCCTCGTCCCACTCGGGCAGGTGTTCTATTTCGGTCCATTTGCCATCAGGCGTATCGGGTATGCGGTTCTCGGGTTTTACGGGATTGGCTGACATGGCGCTATATTATTGATTTCTACTTGGTATATCTTTGGCTTTGTTCTTGGTACTCGGCAGTGGATTCATTCTATCAAGCCGACACGGACGACCGCGGAGGTCTGCATCTTTTGGCGATGCAGGCCGGACTTATCCTGATACAAGTTCGGGAGGCCCGGCAGTCGGCTTACATATCGTCAAAGGATATGGTGCAACTTTCCGTCTGCTGTGCGTTATCGCGTCGCGAGGTTGCAGCGGCGCCGGTATTTGGCTTGCTACCATTGCCTTTGCCTGTCATGCCGGCGTATCCGATGCGCGGCGACTTGGAGATGAATTCGCTTATGGATTCATCATTGTCGTAATCCTCGGAGGACAAAATATTGTATCCGGAAAGGGCAAAAGCGATTTCTTTGTCTTCGCCAAGTTTGCCGATTGAGTCACTGACGGGTTTGGGGGACTCGGCTTCCGGGCCGGCGACCGGCTCTTCACGCTTGGGTGTATTGGTAATTTCAAAACCGGAAGCAAGTATGGTGACCTTAACGCGATCGCCCAAATCGGGGACGTTGTAAAGGCCCCACTTCACTTCTATATCTTTGGCGCTCATAGAGGCTACGAAATTGTTGATAGCTCTCGTTTCGCCGGCACGTAGTGCGTTGTCGCTCGAATCGGCGGCTTCCGCTTCGGATTCGTCGCCGTTGCCGCACGAAGCATACAGAATAAAGAGCATACGCTTGCTGTCCACGACATTGCAGTCTTTGAGCAGCGGAGAGCGCAGGGCTTCTTGTATGGCATCGTTGACACGGTCGGGACCTTCGCCATAACCGCTTGATATAATGGCAGTCTTGCCGTCACGCAAGGTTGCATCAACATCGTTGAAGTCTCGGTTGACAATGCCCACGCGGGTAATAATTTCCGTGATTCCTTCGGCAGCGTTCCGTAGTGTGTCATCGGCCCGTCTGAAGGCATTGATAATCGAAAAATTGGGATAAATCTCTACAAGTCTGTCGTTGTCGAGCACCAGCAGGGCGTCCACATATTTGGCCATTTCGTTGGCGCCGGCCAAGGCCTTTTTGTTACGGCCGGGACCTTCGAAGCTGAATGGTATGGTGACGATGCCGATGGTGAGTATTCCCTTTTCGCGTGCGATGCGGGCCACCACCGGTGCGGCACCCGTGCCCGTACCGCCGCCCATACCGGCAGTCACGAACACCATATTCGTTCCGTCTTCAAAGATTTCGGCTATCTTATCGGCGTCATCTTCGGCAAATTGGCGTGCAACTTCGGGTCTACCGCCGGCACCGAGACCGGCACCGAGGAGTACCACCGTGGGTACTTTTGAATCTTGAAGCACCTGCTTATCAGTGTTTATCTGCACAAAGGATACGCCGTTGATGCCGTCGGCAAACATCTTTTCTACGGCATTATTGCCGCCACCGCCGACGCCGACAACCTTGATGCTCTGTATGGGCTTGTCCGTTGTCTTGAAGTCGGCCAAGCTTGTTACGTCTATATTGTCATCCATATCTTATGAGGAGTAGTGTTGTATTTTATGTGTTTGTGAGGAGTATATTGTCGTGTATATTGTTCGTTTTCGTGTATATGCGCTTGACATAAGGACGTTTCGTCCTACATATCGTCATCCGCATCTTCCGGACCGGTCATAACCTTGGTGAAATAATTGTTAACACGTTGTCGTAAGGCCGCAAACCTTGATGTTTTTTTCGGCGACGGGGTTGTCTCGGGATCTCCGGGTTTGGGCGGGTCAATCTCGATGCCGTCATCCTCCGGTTCGTTGTGTCCGGGCGGGACCTCGACACCGGTACCGCCGTTGTTAAATGCGGCGGCATCATCCGCGCCAAAGCCTGTATTGTCGGCGGGCGTGGCTGTGACCGTCGGAGCTTGGAGGCACTCCAGCGGGTCGGGCTGGCGAGCGAGACGCGCGGCGTCCGCTATCGCGGCCATCAAAGGGAAATATACGCTGCTTACCAGGGTGTTGTCGCGAACCTGAATACCCGAGACTTCGGCCGGACGCACCGGCATCTTGGCGTATTTTTCGAGGCACTCGACAAGATGGCGCTGAAGGCTGCCGCCGCCGGTAAGGATAATGCCTCCGACAAGATCGCTGCTTTCAATTCCGGCAAATTCGATTTGCTTCAGGACATTGGCAATGATTTGCATAGCGCGCTCACGCACCGTACTGTTGATGGTGTTGATACGGGCATCTTCCTGCTTCTCGGCGGTGACATCGGCCATACGTTCCTTGATGTCGCGTGCCTGTGCTTCGTTGACGGACAACGCTGATGCGAGGTCATAAGTAATGGCCTCGCTGCCAAGCGGTATAGTTGCCAGATATTGCAACGCTCCATCCTTGTATATGGATACCGTGGTGGTTTCCGCACCGAGGTCGACAAGCATACACCCGCCCTTGATTTCGCGTTCGCTAAGCGCCATGTCGGCTTCGGCCAAAGGCCGCACGATGTATTTCAAGTCCAGACAAAGACGCTCGTTGATGACGGTCTCGACATTACGCAAATTGCGCATATTGCAGTGTATTATGGAATACTGTGCGGTAACGTTCTTGGCCAGATTTCCGCGCGGTCGCTTGGTGGCCATACCATTGACCGTGAACTTACGCGGGAGAATATCCAAAATCTCACGATTGTCGGGAATGTGCTTGCAGGCCTCATCGGCGAGTCTCTCGAGCACTTCTTGCGAGATTTCCTCCTCGTCCGGGAACGTGAGCGAGGCATCGGAATAGGATGCTTGCAGCGAGCGGCCGCCCACGGCGACATACACGGCTTGGATTTTATGTTTGTCCAAGGCATTGCATGCTTCCAGGGCGTCAAGGCTGCGACGTACGGCGTTGGTTACATCCTCTACATTTTGTATGCGGCCTATGCGCACACACTGGTCCAGCGGCTCGGTCACGGCGTCGATGACGCTTATCGTGTTGTCTGTAATTTCGGCTGCGGCGGCACGCAGGGCCGAAGAGCCTATTTCGAGTACGATGATGATATTTTTGTCTGTCATTGGTGTTTGTTTGATGTAGTTTGAGAAGAGTCTTTGGATTCTTTGCCGTCGGGCTTCTTATCGGCATCGGTTATCATAGGGGGCATAGTGACATTTTCGTCCACATAGTCTTGGGCATCATATACCGACAGACTGTCCTTGTACATATCCAGCACGCTCTGCGGCAGTTTCTTGGTGCGGCGAGTGGCCACTACGCGGCCGTTCCATTTGACGCTGACGGTATCGTAATAGTTCCAGCCTTTGACCGGCATCACGTTATGGTAAAACGAGCGCACTCGCGCCAATTTATTGGCCACTATTGTGGTATCGCCCATATTGATGACGTGTCCCACAACATTGGGATGGACTATAATGTCGCCGGAGCGGCTATCAAGGCTGACACTGGCCACGAGGGCATCGGCGGCGGCATCTGCATGTATCGTTGCCAACATCGGGAGCAGACGTCGCACACTTGCCGAGTCGGCAAAATTGCCGCATAGCACGGGAACGTCCACGCAATGCTGCGGGTCGGCGGGCAGTCGTTTGCCCGCGGCATTGACGTAATACGACGGCGAATTATCTTCCGGGAAGACGCGAGCCACCGGCACCATAGGCACTATGTGTATGCGCAAATGGCCGTCGGCCAAAAGATTGACCGAGGCTTTCTCGATGCGGTTGTTGGCGGACAATGCTTCCAGCAATTTGTATGCGCTGACATGTCCGCGCTGCATGGTGTCCAATCCCGGATACACGGTCGCAATGATATCCCTGACATCCGAGGCGGTGATGAAGCGCACACCGAGGGTGTCTTCAAGCTCAATAATCGGCATCCCTACGGGTTGATGGGAGCGTGCCGACCGAGCTATAGGCACTACAACGCACAGGTACACCGCCATTACTACGGAGAGCAGGCAGCGCACGATCGTGCGACGTTCGGCATGTATCTTCTTCATCATTAACAGATTAATGGACCGTCAACCCTGTTTACGGCCGTACGCGGCTACGGTTTCTTTGACGATATCATCCACATAATTGGTGATGTCGCCGGCGCCGGCCGTCAATAAGATTTCAAAGTTACAATGTTTTATGGTATCTACCAACTTTTCTTTCGGAATTAGCACTTTTTTGTCGGTACAAAGTTTGTCGAAAATCAATTTCGATGTCACTCCGGGTATGGGCTGTTCGCGTGCAGGGTAGATATCCAGGAGTATGACGCCGCCGTCTGCAAGGTCAAGGGCCTTGGCAAATTCATCGGCAAAGTCACGCGTGCGGGTGTATAGGTGAGGCTGGAAGGCCACGGTAAGTTTGCACCCGGGATAGAGCGCCTTGACGGACATGATGCTTTGGCGCAACTCGTCGGGATGGTGCGCATAGTCGTCGATGATGACATGTCCGCCGGGCATAGGCTCTTTAAGATGGAATTGGAATCGTCGTTCGGCTCCCTGGAAGCGGGCCAAGGCGCTACGTATAGCTTCGTGCGGCAGCAGCATTTGGTCATCACCGAGCGCGATGAGACACGCGCCGACGGCGGCCACGGCATTCTCGATATTGATTTCGACGGGCACGCCGAGCGAAATATCGCGTATTGGGTCGCCGAACGGATGGACAATATCAAAGACTATTTCGCCGTTGCCGCGGCGTATATTGGCTGCATGGAAGTCACCCTCATCGCGGCTATAGGTGTAGCGGCGCACTCCGGCGGCGGGACGCGGCATCACCTTAAGTCCGGTGTGCAGCAGCAGTGCGCCGTCCTCTCGTATCAGCTCGGTGAAATGTGCGAAACTCTCGAGGTATGCCTCTTCGGTGCCGTAGATGTCCAGGTGGTCGGGGTCGGTGGCGGTGATGACGGCGACATAAGGCGTCAGTTGATGGAAGCTGCGGTCGTATTCATCGGCTTCGACAACGCAAAGATCGCTGGAGCCGTTGAGTATGAGGTTGCTGCCTACATTGCGCAGAATACCGCCGAGGAAGGCGTTGCAGCCTATGGGTGCACGATCAAGGATGTATGCAGCCATAGAGGAGGTCGTGGTCTTGCCGTGCGTTCCGGCAAAACACAGGGCTCGCATTCCGTGAGTGATTTTGCCCAGCAATACGGCACGCTTCACCACTTCGAAGCCTCCGTTGCGGAAGTACGAGAGTATCGAATTGGTCTCGGGCACTGCGGGGGTATACACCACCAGTGTGTCCGCAGGATTGCGGAAGGCCTCACCGATAGCATCGGCATCGTCCTCGAACGTGATATCGGCACCTTCGTCTATCAGGTTGTGTGTCAACACGGTAGGCGTACGGTCATAGCCGGCTACGTTTTTGTCTGCATGTAGGCAGTAGCGTACTAACGCGGCCATGCCTATGCCGCCGGCACCTACAAAGTATATATTGTCATAGTCCTTGAGTGTGCGAGTTTGTGTCATAGCGTATGTGATTGTTGTACAGTATTTTCGATAATATCAACGATGGTTGCCGTAGCCTCGGGACGTCCCATGGCGGCGGCGTTTGCCGCCAGGGTTTCACGTCGTTTTTCATCGGCCAAAAGGTCGAGCACCGCTTTGCCGAGGTCGCGCATGGCATCCGCATCGGTCACAAGTACGGCCGCATCGCGCTTCACCAGAGCCATAGCATTGTGATACTGATGATTTTCGGCGACATTGGGCGAGGGCACGAGCACCGCGGCCTTGCCCAACAGCTGTAATTCGCTGATAGTGGAAGCGCCGGCACGCGACACCACCACATCGGCGGCGCGGTATGCCGTGGCCATATCGGCGATGAATGTCGTGGCTTGTACGCCTTCGGGGAGGGCGACTCCGGCATCCGGGGCGTAAGCCTTGCCGGTCTGCCAAAGTACTTGGGCGCCGGTGGCGGCTATGGCGCTTGCAGCACCGCCGGCAAGGGCTTGATTGATGGTGCGCGCGCCGAGACTGCCGCCTACAACGAGCACCAGCGGGCGCGCGGGGTCGAAGCCGAGATCCTGACGTGCCTGCGAGGGTGTAAGTGTGCAGTCGCGCAAGGCGGCACGCACAGGGTTACCCGTAAGTATGACGCGGTCGCCGGGGAAGAAGCGTTCCATACCCTCGTATGCGACGCAGATGGCACGGGCACGCTTTCCCAACAGTTTATTGGTGACGCCGGCATACGAGTTCTGTTCTTGCAGCACCGTGGGCACGCCGGCTCGCTGGGCGGCCTTGAGCAGTGGCCCGCTGGCGTATCCGCCGACACCTATGGCCACATCGGGGCGGAAGTTGCGCACCAAGGCGCGGCAACGGCGTGTGGCCTTCCAAGCCAGCCACAGAACGCGAAAGTTGCGCCATAGGCGACGACGATCAAGGCCGGCAATGGTCAGCCCCTCGATGGGGTAGCCGGCTGCCGGGACACGTTCCATCTCCATACGTCCGTTGGCACCCACAAAGCGTATCTCGGCCTCGGGGTTGCGTCGATGTATTTCGTCGGCTATGGATAATGCCGGAAAGATATGTCCGCCGGTGCCGCCGCCGCTGATGATGACGCGGTGCAGCTGTTCTCGGCTTTTTTTGCCGTCATTGGCGGTGGTATTGGATGTTTTCATATCGGCTTGCTTAATTCATGTGTATGATGCCTTCAATCTTTTACTTACGGGCTTATAGTACCGTTGGATTGTCGGCAAATCCCTTGTCTTCGATTGTGGTGATACGGTTACGCATTTCCTCACGCGCTCCGCGACGTGTGGCATGACGGCTGACACTGAGCATAATACCCAGCGCCACCGAAGTGATGATTACCGATGATCCGCCCTTTGATATTAGCGGCAATGGCTGCCCGCTCACCGGCAACGTGCCCACGACTATGCCTATATGCACAAGTGCCTGACAGGCAATAAACACGGACATACCTATCACCAGTAGTGCAGGATAAGCCTTGGTGCATTTTGAGGCTAAATGTCCGGCTCGGAATAGCAGAAACAGATACAGCAGCATCACTACCAGTCCGCCCACCAATCCGGTGTCCTCGACGACTATGGCGTATATGTAGTCAGAGAAGGCCAAGGGCAGACGTGCCGCCTCGCGGGAGCGCCCGGGGCCTACGCCTAAAACGCCGCCGTTGGCCTGTGCAATGTAGGAATATTGTTCTTGTTGATTGTCGACGGTGATGGGATCATTGAATTTGTCGGAGCGCATAAAGTTGAGTATGCGGCTTTTGCGCACGTTCGAGCGGTCGGTTTCTATGCCGCCGGCGACATTCTCAATGCGGTCCTCCTTACTGGAACTCGGCTCGGCAAACATCTTGACGATCATATATCCTCCGCCGAGCAGAGCGTACACGCCGAAGACAATTAACCATTTGCGCCAGCTGACCCCGCCGATAAGCATCATAGACAGGCTTATGGCCATCAGCAGTATGGTATTGGTGAGCCCCTGCTTAATCAGCAACATACTAAAGAAAAGCACCCCCGCCGAAACCAATATGATGCCCTTATTGGAGATATCGCGCCCTCCGTTGATCTGTGACACGGCCAGCACGCGTGCTATCAGCAGCGCCGCAGTCATCTTGAGTATCTCCGATGGCTGTACCGTAAAAAACAAGAGCGTGAACGAGCGACGCGCACCATGGGTGACGTTGCCGAAAAACATGGTGTATACCGCAGCCGCGACAGCCAAGAAAACTATCACCGGCGTCCATTTGTAGACCCAATTGTAATGTATACGCTGCAACAACAGCATCACCAGAAATCCGCCGAAGAGTAGCACAACGTGGCGTCCCAGCGGATACAGCACATTGCCGTTGACGATTTCGCGCGACGATGCGCTGAAAAGTTCGACGACCGAAATCAGACACAGTATGATATATATACCCCAAATATATCGGTCGCTGCGCGGCCTCGGCCGTACCGCCTCGATGTCGGCGGCGGCACTGTCACTCTTGGGTTTGCGTACGGGGTCGGGTATGCCGTCATCGTCATAGTGCATGGCGCGTGCCCGAGTGTCTGTATCTTTGGTTGCCATTTGGATAAGTATGTGTCTATCTGTACTTTGTGTCTATATCACATTCCGAGGATACACATTCGTGCCGGTCGCCCGCACGGCGGACTCCCGACAGGTGGCGAACGCTTCACGTGCTTCGACGGCGCGGTAGCGTATGCCGACGTCCGAGACCTCTGGCTCGTACGCTGTGTTTCGGATTGTAAAATTACGCATTTTTTCGGCTCGCTCGGCGACTGTATGTCTTTTTTCGCCAAAGTCAAGCTATTTTTTCGCCAAATATCTCGCTCGTGGTTATCCGACGGACAGGCGCTTTCGCAGTCGGGCCTTGAAAGCTCGCCACCCCAGGGTCAACAGATAGGACGCCATCAGGGTCAATAGGCCGTTGACGAGTACGCCAAAGTCTATACCGGCAAGGCGCAGACCGTAGTGCAGTATGGCAATATGCACCAAATATATGCCGTAGGAGCAACGGCTCAGACTGATACATAGTCGAGCAAAGACGCCTCGCGGCGCCGGCAGAGCCGTCAGCAATGCAAACAGAGTGGTTTGGATAACTATACCGTTGAATCCGGCAACAGCTGTCACGGCGTCATAGTATCCCCAGCGCATAGCCACGGCGCCCATCTTGAGCGTCAGCGGAACCGCTGCCACGAATGCCAACGTCCAATAGCACCACTGCCATTGACGCGACCGCGTGGACACCGGCCAACGTGTAAGGTAATATCCGGCAACCATATAACCCATACAACCGTAAAATCCGGTGAATATACCGCCTCCGTCTTCCAATATCGCCGTCTGTGCCGAAGCCCACGGCAGCGTCCCGGCGGCGAGCCACAGCAACAGAAAATACTCGACATTGCGGCGGCGTGCCGTAGCAAGCCATGGAGACAAGAAGGGCGCAAAGATGTATAGCCCGATCAAAGCCAAGACAAACCAACCGGTACCCCATGTCGGCGTGTATAGGCAGTACAATAGCCTATGACCGATGCTGACATCTTGATGCGGCGTAAGGTAGTAATCCATCAGCAGATACGCCACCGTCCAGAAGGCAAAAGCGGGCAAAAGTGCGCACAGACGCCTTTTCACAAAGGCTCGGCCGCTGCGTACGGGGAATATCAACGCGCCGGAGGTCATAAAGAATAGTACCGGCGTGCATATATACGGGTGTACGGCTTGGTAGACACTCTCGTCCATATACTCGTGCACGGTGTGCAACGCCACAATCATTATTATGGCGAAAGCACGCACTACATCAAGGCGCACATAGCGGCCGTCGATGCACTCTCGCATCGACGGCGCAATGGGCGTATATGTCTGCGTATCGGCAGGCATTCAGTCTTCTGTATTATTCTTCACCGGCAGGCAATTGAGCCAGTTCGCCACGCACATTCCACCAGCCGATAATCATAAATACGGCTGCAACAAGTGCTGCAAGACCTATCAAGATGGTCAGTACGGCAACGCCGCCAAATCCGTTGCGGAACAGGAAGGAGAAGAAGTCCTCTGTGCGGAATAGTGCGAGGAGCGCTACCAGTGCACACACTGCGAGAATGACAATCTGAATTGTGAACGCTACGGACACGCTGGCCATAGATTTGAGGCCGCGGAGTTTGAGCTTACGGCACTCGTCATTGCTCCTTGCCACGTACGTGATTGTACAAACAAACAATGCGATAGTCAGCAGTTTGATTATGACTATGGATGTTTTGTAACCGCTGTATCCTAATACCTGGGGTATCAGGATTATCAGTACTACGTATGCCACGGCGGCAATCGCAATACTGAGCTGAGCCTTAAAGAGTTGCTCGAAAGACGCGGCAACAGCACCATTATAACCCTTAAGTGTTGTAGTGGTGTTGTACATACCTACCAGCCAGAGGATAAGACCGACAAGCGACACAACCGCCACAGCCGGCGAATTTGGCGCAAGAAGTGCCAGCAATATACTGAGGCCGTACATAAGTGTGACGCCGATGGCGCTGAGCATCGTGGCGTTCGAAAGCGACGCAAGACGCATTTGTTCGTTTTGTTCCATAATCAATTATATATTAAGTAAATAAACCATTTATTCTTGTTTATCATCGTCATAGGGGGCGAGGGCGCGGCGCAGGCGGTCAATGAGCATCACGCGCAACTCGGGAGGCGAGACTACGGTAATGCGGTCGGCCTTGGACATCAGTTCCTCGACAAGGTCATCGGTGATGCGCATGCGGTAACGGAACAGCGAGAAGCCGTCGTGCACGAATTCCTCCTGCGAAGCATGCAGCGGCAGTGCTCGCAAGTACTTGGCTTGTACGTGATCGACGCGCAGCGTGATAGTCTTGGCGGCGGCTCGTGTCACCACCAGCCCGAAACTGTCGCGGAAATAGTCATCTGCATTGACATCTCCGGGCAAGGTGAAGGTCTTGGAGGACAAATGCACTTGGTCCATACGGTCCAGGGCGTAAGTCTTGACGCGGTTTTCGCGCACATTGCGGCCTATGACATACCAGCGCTGATGAAATATACGCACAAAGTATGGTTCGAGCGTAACTTCGCGGTCGGGGCGGCTGCGCGTGAAGTTGTTGTAATCGAACACGAGGACACGGTCTTGGCGCAAGGCCTCGATGATTACCCCCAGATAAGTGCGTGCACTGGGAACATCTTCAAGACAAATGCGCGATGCCACGCTGCGTCCCGTGGCGATAATATCGTTGACGGCGGCACTATTGAGCATCCAGTCGGTCACTTCGCGGGTGTGTGCGTCTTCTTCGGTGATATAGTACTCGAAAGTCGAGTTGTCGCACTCGATATTGAGCCCGAAGATTTCAAGTATGGCTTCGCGATAGTTGTAGAATGTGCGACGCGTAAGGGCGCGGCCTTCCGAGACATCGCTTTTAAGCCACAACTCGGTCAACTCGCGGCGCGAGATGCGTCGCCGCCGGCGTATGGTGTCAATAATCCAGAAATACTTGCTTAGGAGATTGCGTGCCATAGTTTTGCGTTTTTATCAGGGCATCTAATATGCAGTGTGTCTAATTGACACAGGCATTAGTTGTATCAAGCCTGCTTGCGCGGCTTGAGCAGCAGCGCAAGGCCCAAAACGGTGAAGGCCGCATTCATAAGCAGCAACTCGAAGCTGGTGGTATAATCGCAGTATTCCTTGAGCGCCCATTGGGTCACCCACGACAGCGCGGGGGCAAGGATGCACACTACCGGAACAAGACAGTCACACACCGGACGCTTGCAGACCATACCAAAAACAAAGAGTCCGAGGATAGGCCCGTAGGTGTATGAAGCCAAGGTGTATACGGCGCTGATGGCATCCTGATTGCTCAGGTAGTAGAAGGCAATGATGACCAAGCCCATAGCCACGGACATACCCAGATGCACCAGACGACGAGTGACACCCAAGCGACGATCGTCCATGTGGCGATTGGCGCCCAGGATGTCCACGGTGAAAGATGTCGTCAGCGAAGTCAATGCCGAACCGGCGGCGGAATAGGCGGCGGATACCAGCCCGACTATAAAAAGTATACCCACAATTATCGGCATCCCGGGGCTGTCGACAACGGCGGCAAAGGTGTCGTCCGGCTTGGCGGGATGGGCTATGCCCTTGCTGTCCATATATATCAGCAGCATGGTGCCGAGAATAAGAAACAGGGCGATGACAAAGAATTGCGTGATGCCGCTTACAATCATATTCTTCTGGCTCTGACGGCTGTCACGGCAGGCCAAGTTGCGTTGCATCATATCCTGATCGAGGCCGTTGAGAGCTATAGCCATAAATATACCGGCCAAAAATTGTTTCCAGAAGTAGGTGCCGGCCAAGGGATCGTCAAAATAGAACATCTTGAACGACGGATGCGAGGTGACGGCGCTGAAAGCTTCGCCGAAATTCAGTCCGAGGTTGGCGGCGATGAAGTATATGCACAGTCCCACCGAAGCTACAAGACAGAAACTCTTGAGCGCATCGGTCCAAATCAGAGTCTTGACCCCGCCTTGAACAGTGTATATCCATATCAACAGAATGCTGACTACCACCGTAATGGCGAAGGGGATGCCCAACGGACCGAAGACCATGGACTGGAGCACCACGCATACGACATAGAAGCGTACGGCCGCTCCCAACATCTTGCTGACAAAGAAAAACCATGCACCGGTGTGGTATGTGGACTTGCCGAAGCGGTCTTCAAGGTAGCCGTAGATACTGATAAGGTTGCGCCTATAGAACATCGGCACCAGCACAAAGGCTATGGCAAAGTACCCTACAATAAATCCGAGTACCATTTGCAGGTAGGAGTAACCCTTGGCGGCCACCATACCGGGGACGCTGATGAAGGTGACGCCGCTGATGGCGGCCCCTATCATGGCAAATGCCACCAAGCCCCATGGCGCTTGACGATTGCCATTGAAAAATGTCGAGTTGTTGCTGCCGCGCGAAGCAAACCAGCTGATGACCATCAGCAGTGCAAAGTATGCTGCGATGGTGATAATGACTATTGTCGGTGTCACTGTGATGTTATGTTTTTGATTATGTTATCGTTGGGTATTTAGTCACGTAGGAGCCGCGTATGTCGGAGCGTCGTTATTTGCGACTTATGTCGTACGCCATACAGTGGGCGATATAGTGCCGCATGGTGTCTTATTCGGCATACAGCAGATATGGCCGGCGAAGTTCCTTGAAGGCACGCACGTCATCGGCCCACGTGGCGGCGATGGTGGCGGCATCCATCCCCTGCTCTATCATGGTGCGAATGTCGCCGCGCCCTATAAGTTTCTCGAAGAAGCCGGTGAAAAATTTATCGCCGATGCCGAGGTCTCGGTAAGCATCTATAAGATAAGCCAAATTGACGCCTCCGGCTATGGCCTCGTCGTCGCTGATGCCGCTGAGGTCCACACCATGGCATAGACGGTTGAGAAGCGGCGGATTTTTGGCTCCGGGAACACTGCGCGGCGTAAACTCGTAGTCGCGGCCTTTCATATCGGGATGACCATAGACCATAAAGGGCTTGTCGGTTCCACGTCCCAGCGATACCGGCGTAGCCTCAAAGTAGCACATAGCCGGATAGAGGTATACGGCGGTCATAGTGCGCAGGTTGGGTGACGGGGCCACGGGCAGACGGTAGCGCGTGGCGTGGGTGTACCCGGCGCACGGCACCACTGTAAGGCGGCATTTGACACTGTCCGCAAGCCAGCCCTCGCCATTGGCCATTTGAGCCAATTCTCCGAGGGTCATACCATGAACCACGGGAATGGGCAGACGCCCCACCCCACTGGCGTATTTCATATCCAGTATCGGACCGTCTACGTACATTCCATTGGGATTGGGCCGGTCAAGCACCACAAAATCTTTGTCATTGGCGGCTGCTTGTTCCATCAGCCGTATCATCGTGACATAATATGTGTAATAGCGCAGCCCGACATCCTGAATATCACATACTATCACATCGAATCCGGCCAGAACCTCAGGTGCTATGCCGCGACGTTTGCCGTCGTACATCGATGCTATGGGTATGCCCGTCACCGGATCAACGCTGCTGCTGACATGTTCGCCGGCATCGGCGTTGCCGCGAAATCCATGCTCGGGCGAAAATATCGTGGTGACGTTCACTCCGCCTTCGAGCATAATATCCAGGGTATGACGGTCGCCAACCATACCGGTATGATTGGAGAACAGTGCCACGCGCTTGCCTCGCAACAGCGGCAGATACGCCTCGGTGCGGGCGGCGCCCACTATGATGCTGTCTCCGACCGGGCTTTGCGTCTCGGCTGTGCAGCATGGTGTCTCGGGGGTGCTGAGCACGGTTGACACGACTGTATCAGTGGCCGTGCAGTGCGGACATTGGGCATATGATAGTCCCGGCATCAGAGTCGCCCCTATCAGTAATATTCTCAGTCTTTTATTCATAAGGCTATATGAGCTTTTCGGCTATATAAGTTGCGTTTATCGGCTATAAGTAAGCGTTGTCGGCTGTCGCAAGCAGTCTCAGTATAGCATGTCTGTCGGCTATCGCAAGCGTTGTCGCCCGCTATGCATCGATGTATTTGAACGCCTTGTGACCATAGTCCGGCTTTTTGCCGATAAAGGTACGGCAATTTTTTGGCACAAGCGCACTAATCACAGTTAAAAATGCATTCCCCATCATTGATTTGCATTCAAATATCACACATGCGCCGCCGATGGAGAGAACAAAGTCTATCTCGAGTCCCGATTATTTGAGACAGTAGTACAACTTACGTCCGCCCTTCGAGATTGAATCGGCGATGAGATTCTCTCTCGAAGCACTCGACAAGTCAGCGAGAAGGACGGCGGCTCTTGGCAAGAATGACAAGGATGACGGCAGCAAGGACGAGGAGGATGCCCGATGCAAGGCTAAAGGTGAGTGCCTCGCCAAAGACGACGATACCGATGATTACGGCGGTGAGCGGTTCCAAAGCGCCGAGAATAGCCGTAGGCGTGGAGCCTATGAGCACGAGTGCGACATTAATAAACAAAATGCTGAGGAACGTAGGCAATACAGCCAACATCAATTCCCAGCCCCACATTTCGAGTGTCATATCGATACGCGGCAGGTGGCCTCCGGCAAAAGCACCGGCTGCCGCAGTGAGCGCACAGAAGCACATGACATAGAACGTCAACTGCAAAGAGTTCATTTTGAGATGCACGCGATTGACGGCCACCATGTACACGGCGTAGGTCAGCGAAGACACCAGCACCAGCGTCACTCCCGTACCCGAGAGTGATGCACCACTGCCAAAGGGGTCGTTAAGCAGAAATATACCACAGAGTGCCAAACAGATAGACAGCATCGTCGGCATGCCGATGTGTTCGTGAAACAGACCTCCCATAATGACGGCAACCATTATCGGATATACAAACAGTATGGTGCAGGCTACACCGGCATCCATATAATGGAATGATTCGTAAAGCGTCAAAGATGATAGGCCGAACATTATGCCCAAGGGTGCAACCACGGCCAATTGTCGGCGCGTGACTCGAAGCGACACGCCGCGCCATATCAGCACGGGCAACAGTAGCAGTACCGCCAATGTAAAGCGCCAGAAGATTGTGGTGCCGACGTCCACGCCCATACTTTTGAGCGGTAGCGCTCCCAGTGGGTTGGTTCCGTAGCATATTGCCGCGGCAACGCCGCAGATGTATCCTTTGACTTTGGGTGACATTTTGTATGTTGTCTGTTTCTATGGTTAAGCGAATGGCGGGACTGATGCGCCTCGCCCGCTTTTTGCTAAATAACTCGGTAGATACTATAATGTCAAAACGTGGCTCATTTACGACCGAAATCAGCAGGAATCTCGCCCCAACGGTCTGTATCCCACTTGAATATCGGATTGGGAATAACACGATTGACGCGCCGCCACGCATCGGCACGAGCCAGAATTTGGCGTAACGCTTCATTAGCTGCCGAGGGGCGAATTTTGGTATTGGAAGCGCCGCGCATAAACCATCCTATGGCCGTGCGCGAGTCGCTGTAAATCGGAGTAGTCGTATCTCCCCCCTTCATAAGCATAGCCGAAACGTGCACCAGTGCCAAGTACTCGCCGATATTATTGGTACCGCCTTGCAACGGACCGACCCGAAACAACTGCTCTCCGGTACCGACCCGTACGCCGCGGTACTCCACCGGACCGGGGTTGCCGGGACACGAAGCATCCACGGCTATGGCATCGAGACGTATCTCGGGGAAGGCTTCGTAATTGACCACCGCGGCATCACGTCGCCGCATAGCCTTGTATATGGCCATATCTTCACCGCTGTCATGGCGGCGGAATGCCTCGGTAGCTTCGTCCTGATCCTGAAAAGCGCGGTAGACGGCTCCCGGAAATCCTTCGATTTGAGCCTTACACTCTTCCCAGGAGTCATACAATCCGGGGGCTTTACCCTTGAATACCACGTAAAATTTTCTGTACGCCATTTTACCACAAGTTACCGTGCCGGAGCAAGGGCGTGTACGGCGGCCTTGAAGCGGCGGCCGCGGTCTTCGTAGGAGGTAAACAGATCGAAGCTGGCGCAGCACGGCGACAGCAACACTGTATCGCCGGGGCGTGCTACGGCGCGGCAGGCGGCGATGGCGTCATCGAGACTGTGCGTATCGGCCACGGGGATACCGTTGGCGGTGAAGTAGTCTACGATTTTCTCGTTGTGCAGGCCCATAGCCACGATGTTGTGCACTTTTTCCTTGACCAGCGGCAGTATTTCGCTGTAATCATTGCCTTTGTCCTTGCCGCCGAGTATGAGCACCGTGGGGGTGGTCATAGCTATCAGTGCATAGTATGTTGAGTTGACATTGGTGGCTTTGGAGTCGTTGACATAATGCACGCCGTCGATAGTGGCAACATCTTCCAGGCGGTGTTCGACGGGTGCAAAGGTACGTAGACCCTCGGCCACAGCCTCGGCTCGTGCGCCTATCTTGGCGCACGCGGCTATGGCAGCCATTGAGTTGAGCAGATTGTGCGTGCCGCGTGTGGCGATACCGGCCACCGGCACGGTCATACCGTCTATGCCATCGCGTATCACCCCGTCACAGGCCTCGATGGTGGCATCATGTCCATCGGCGAAGGAGCATAATCGGGCGCGTATGCCCAAGCCTCCGATGCGCGGAGCCACTATGGGATCGTCCGCCCAATAGACGGCCAAATCCGATGGCTCGAGGTTTTGGAAGACTCGCAACTTGGCTGCGATATAGTTTTCCATTTTATGATCGTAGCGATCGAGATGGTCGGGCGTGATATTGAGCAGCATTGCCACATCGGGGTGGAAGGTGTACATATTATCCAACTGGAACGATGACAACTCGATGACATACACGGCGTGCGGTTCGTCAGCGACAAGTCGCGCCAGACTTACGCCTATATTGCCGCAGGCGGCGGCATCGTGACCGCAGCAACGCAGCAGATGCGTGGTCAGCATCGTGGTGGTGGTCTTGCCGTTGCTGCCGGTTATGGCGACAAGACGAGTGCCGGCGGGCAAAAAGAGGTAGGCAAATTCGATTTCGCTGACCACGGGGATATCCTTGGCGACAGCGTCTTTGATTATGGGCGCATCGTTGGGTATGCCGGGGCTTTTGACGATAATGTCGGCCGCCAGTATGCGTTCGATGCTGTGCCGGCCTTGCTCGTAGGGCGTGCCTATGGCGTCCAATTCGGCCGCATGTTTGGCGGCGATGGTGCCGTGGTCACTCAAGAATGTTTCGATGCCATACTTTTTGCAGAGTATGGCTGTTCCGACGCCGCTCTCGCCGGCGCCGAGGATGCTGACGCGGCGTATAGCCTTGCCTTGATATATGGTTTGTCCCATGATTGTACTCATATTATGATATTTAGCATTTTATTATTACCTGACGCGCCAATCTTAGCGTATCTTAAGCGTCACAAAGGTACATACGGCCAAGATGATGCCTATAATCCAGAATCGGGCTACGATTTTGCTTTCGGGAATAGCGGCAAGCGGGCGTTGTATGAGTGCGTCAATGCCGCTGTTGCCCGGCTTTTGGAAGTGGTGATGCAAGGGTGTCATCTTGAAGATGCGGCGTCCGTGCGAAATCTTGAAATACGCCACCTGCAAGATCACCGAAAGGTCCTCTACATAGAATATGGCGCACAATAGCGGCAACAGCAATTCCTTGTGTATCAATATCGCAAATACGGCGATAATTCCGCCTATGGTGAGGCTGCCCGTATCGCCCATAAATACTTGTGCCGGATAGGCGTTGTACCATAGGAAACCTACGAGAGCGCCGATGAACGCACCCATATACACAACAAGTTCCTCACTGGCCGGTATATACATAATATCCAAATAGGGAGCATACACGATACTTGCTCCGAGATACGCCATAATGGCAAGGGCCACGCCTATGATGGCCGATGTTCCGGTGGCCAAGCCGTCAAGGCCGTCGGTGAGGTTGGCGCCGTTGCTGGTAGCTGCCACAAAAAATATCGTGACCAGTACAAAAAGCACCCAGCCGCCGGCTTCGGCTCCATCGCCCATCCATGAAGTAACCCACGCGTAGTCAAAGTTGTGATCTTTGACAAAGGGTATCGTGGTCACCGGCGCTTTGTGTTCGTCCTGACTTGTAACCGTCTGTATATTTTGGCGCAATTCCTGCTCCTGAACGCTGCGACGGTTGTCATCGGTGGCTATGGCGGACACCGTTTCGGCCGGGGACTGCTCAGGCACGGCAGTCATCGTAGGATTGGCGTACATCACCGCAGCCACGATAAGTCCTATGACCACCTGTCCTACGATTTTATACTTGCCTTTCATACCTTCTTTGTTGTGCTTGCGCAGCTTCTTGTAGTCGTCCAAGAAGCCGATAGTGCCCAGCCACAACGTTGCACCTATCATCAGCAACATATATATATTGGAGATTTTGCTCACTAACAGGCATGGTATGACGATGGAAATAATGATGATAACACCGCCCATAGTCGGGGTGCCGGTTTTCTTCATCTGACCTTCAAGTCCGAGGTTGCGTATGATTTCGCCGACTTGCATTTTCTGCAATCTGTTGATAATACGGCGACCGATAATGATGGCGATAAGCATTGCCAGCACAAACGCCACACCCGTGCGGAATGTCACGTAGTCAAACAGGCGTGCGCCCGGGACATTGTATTGTTCAAGATAATTGAAAAGGTAGTAAAACACCGATAGTATTTATATTAGTAGGTGAATAATCTTAATTTTCGAAGTCGGCTGCACGAGCGGAGTATGCCCGCGGTCGGTGGTCTTATATGGCCGTGGTTCGAGATGCATTCACTGCCGTCCTAAGCATCGTATAAGGCCGGCGACGCCTCTCGATAATATCCTCGTGCCCTCAGTTCTTGGCGGCGAGAGCGGCACGTACAATTTCGCGGTCGTCCAGATGTATGCGACGTCCGCCGGCAAGCACCTGATAGTCTTCGTGTCCCTTGCCGGCAACTACAATGACATCGCCGGGCATGGCTTTGGCCACAGCCTCGTTTATGGCCTCGGCGCGATCCAAGATGGTGGTGACCTCGCACGGCGAATCGGCCGGCACGCCGGCGGCTATGGCATCGGCTATGACTTTGGGGTCTTCGTCGCGTGGATTGTCCGAAGTGATGACGATGCTGTCGGAAGCTGCGGCGGCCGCTGCGCCCATAAGGGGTCGCTTGCCGTGGTCGCGATTGCCTCCGGCGCCGAATACGGTAGTAATATGCGCATTAGGCTCGACGGCTCGCACGGCCTCGAGGACATTGGTGATGGCGTCGGGCGTATGAGCGTAGTCGACGATGACGGTTACCTTGCCGGTGGCATCATGGAAGGTCTCGAAGCGTCCGGCTACGGGAACAAGGGCGGAGATGACACGCGCCGCTTCGCCGTAAGGCGTGCCCAGCAGGGTCAGGGCGGCATATACCGCCAGCAGGTTGTAGGCGTTGAAACGTCCCGTGAAACGTGTGGTGATATCGGAGGTCACGCCGGGGGCTATGACCATGTCGGTACTTCCGAGGTGACACTCGATGATGCGGGCGGTGAAATCCGCCGCCGTACGCGTCAGCGAGTAGGTCTTCACCGCAGCCATAGTGTTCTGCGTCATCACCGTGCCGTTGGGGTCGTCTATATTGGTAAGCGCCCATGCCGTCTTGGGCAGCAGGTCAAAGAAACGCTTCTTGGCATGTAGATAATCGCGGAAGGTCTTGTGGTAGTCCAGATGGTCGCGCGTGATATTGGTGAAGATGCCGCCGGCAAAATGCAGCCCGGCTGTTCGATTTTGTGCCATACCATGGCTTGACACCTCCATGGCTGCGAAGGTGCACCCGGCGTCCACCATACGTCGCAATAGTCCGTTGGTTTCCATAGGGTCGGGCGTGGTGTGCGTCGACGGTATACGCTCGTTGTCTACATAGTTGCACACCGTAGACAGCAGCCCGGCGCGGTGACCGAGCGCATGGGCGGCTTCCCACAGCAGCGTGGCTATGGTCGTCTTGCCGTTGGTCCCGGTGACGCCCACCAGCGTCAGATGGCGCGAAGGGTCGTCAAACCATGCCGAAGCAAGCATCCCGAGGGCCACAGAGGTATCGGCCACTCGTATCCAGGCTACATCGCCGGGATGGTCGGCTGGAATGGTCTCGCATACGACGGCTACGGCGCCGGCTTCCAGCGCCTTGGGTATATAGTCGTGTCCGTCAACGGCGGTGCCGCGCACGGCCACAAACATTCCGCCCGGCACTACGGCACGCGAATCGGCGGTAAGGCCCTCGATGACGATGTCGCGAGAGGCGCCGTCGGCATCCAGTATTTCTTCCGTGATGATGGCTGTGAGCAGCCTTCCAAGTTTTTTCATCTGCTATATTTGTATACGTTTTATATTTCGGTTGTATGTATGGTACGTCCGGATTATCTGTATGTTCGGTACTATATGTACGTCTGTATGTCTTGCTGCCGGATGCAGAGCAGTATGAAATGCGGCGCGTGGTACGTCATTGCTTTGCACGGGCGCACTCGGCATCTCGTCATTGCATCGTCAGTTCGACGGTCGCGCCGGCGCGTATGCGCGTTCCGGCAACGGGTGACTGCGCCACCACAAGTCCGTTGCCGCGCACACTCACATGGTATCCGGCGGCCTCGATGGCATGTACGGCCTGGCGTATACCCATACCACGCACATCGGGGATCGTACCGCGTGAGACTTTGCCGGCGGACTTGTAGGTCTTCACTTGATTTGTCCCGAGGGTCTGACGCAACATCGATATTCTATTCTGCTCCACACTGTATACCGTGGGTGTGACGGTCTTGTCCTTGACGGGGTCATCGGTATGGTAATCGGGCTTATTACCCAACATTCCGCGGGCGTTCATCTTGGCGGCAATATCGCGTACAATCATACCACTGGAGGACGCAGCCGACACGGCGACGGACGGCTCGCTGATTACGACCATACATGTGTATCGCGGTTTGTCTGCCGGAAAGATGCCACAGAACGAGAAGTTCCTCCATCGCCGTTCTTTATACCCGGGCTTAAAATCTGTCTGCCCGGGACGTCTCTCTTTGGCTATATGTGACGTACCGGTCTTACCGGCTATGGGCACCTCGCTGTCATGCAAGTAGGCGTATGCCGTGCCGTGCTCCATCGAAACCACACGTCTGAGCATATCCAAGATTATGTGCGCATTTTGGCCGCTGCAAATTTTGTCGCGTACATAAGTGGGCGCGAGTATGCTGTCGCCGGATGCCGTACGGTATCCGCGAATGATGCGCGGCCGCACAAAGCGGCCTTCATTGGCTATGGCGTTGTACATGGCGCAGGTGTATATCGGCGGAACGAGCGCTCCGTATCCGAATGTTTGCTCTACCAGCGTAACCAATCCACCGGCCTTGATGTCTAACTTGGGAAAAAACGGAGGGGTCTCGCCGGCAATACCGGTATTGAGTTTGTCAAGGAAACCCAGACGACGCAGACGCTCGCGGTATCCATTGGGATTATCGGCAAAATGCGGCGCCACCAACTTGGCGATACCGATATTAGCGCTGTATCGAAGTACATCGCGTGCGCAACATTTATCGGGATGTGCATTAAATTCGTAATTACCGAATCGCCACGTCTTTGTAGGATACACGGCATCGAGATTGTCTATATACCCGTCTTCAAGCGCTACAATCATGGATATGGTCTTGAGAACAGATCCGGGTTCGATGCCGCGCATGGCACGATTCATAGATTCGACAATACGGCCGGTCACCGTGTCACGGTCCAGATTGGAGATGGCTTTGATGTCGCCGGTGGCGACCTCCATCAGTATCACCGTTCCCCATCTTGCCCGTTTCTTTTCCAGCATATCACTCAGCGCGGTTTCGACGATATCTTGCAAGGTGATGTCTATTGTGGTGATAAGCGTGCGCCCGCTCACGGCATTAACGTCCACCCAATTGGTGATTTTATGCGTCAACGGCACTTTCTTGCTCACGCCGGGAATACCGTAGAGCAGGCTGTCAAGCGCGTATTCGAGGCCCGAATAGCCGCGTATTTGGCCGTTGGGATGTTGATTGACACGCCCGATGCTGCGCTTGGCCATATCGCCGTAGGGATACTCGCGCTTGTTGCGACTATTGATTACCAGACCGTTGAAGTTCGGATTGTCGCTGCGACGAAAGAATGGAAATTTGCGTAGTTGTTCGCATTGTTCGTATGTAATATCTCGCAGAAATACAAAGTAGGAACTACGTTTTGTCTTATCGCGATTCAACTGACTCTCGAATTTGTCGCGCCACTGCTGCGCGTTTTTCTGCGGAAAGAACATTGCCATAGTATCGCACAAGGCTTTCATATCTTTGCGCATATCCCGGGTCATAAATCGCGAAGCTTTGAAGTCTATAGCCACGTCGTATGTGATGACGTTGGTGGCCAGAATGCTGCCGTCGCATGCCAAGATGTCTCCGCGTATGGGTTGGATTGTGTCAACACGCTGCAATTCTCTATTGGCCTTGTCGTTCCATTTGTCCGCATCAATGACGGTGGTACACGTCAGCCTCCATCCGGACCAAAGCGCAAAAAGCACTATGCCGACAGCCACAAGTCCATACCGCGCCATAATTCGGGTGCGGCGCGAGAACATGCTTTCTTCAGGCGTATTCTTATTTGCCATTCTATCTATGATTTTGAGGTTTGAGGTTTACGATTGTGACAAAATGTCTCTGCTTGCGGTTCAATGCTTCGGTCTTGGGCTTATATGTTCTTTGGGGCTTATGGTTCTTGTCGGAGTTGTATCAGCGTGGCATCGTTATTGCACTTTGAGGTCGGAGGCCGGAAGTGTGTACGGCGGTTTTTCTTGTATACTCAGTCCCGGGCATACGCTGTCGGCTTTAGAAGTCATAGCGCTTTCGCGCGTACGGCTCATGTATACCATATGCTGACGGATGCTCTCGGTCTTAGCCACTTCAAGTTCGTTGGACAGCTTGCGAATGTTTTCCATGCGTACCTGACACTCGTACTTGGTGGCGATAAACATCAGTATCAAGAACAATCCGATGAATATCTTGATCTTATTGCGGCTGAGGAAGTCGCTGGAAACCATCGATCCCCAAATAAAGCGGTGTGTCCACTTGACCTTGGGCTTGTCTGCAATGGATTTCTTGGAGCGTTTACTCATATCTTATTGATTTTCATTGGGGTGTAAGACGCCGCGCGCAGATGTGCACTGCGGCTGCGCGGATTGCGAGCCACTTCCTCTGCATCGGGAGCTATGGCCTTTGAGGTCACCGGGCGCAGTGGCGCCCGAACATTGCCGTAAATATCTTTGTCAATCTTGCCCTCAAAATTGCCGGCGCGCATAAAGTTTTTGACCAAGCGGTCTTCGAGGCTGTGATAGGTGATGACCGCCAGTCGGCCGCCGGGACGCAACACGCGCAAAGAGTCGATAAGCAGATGCCGCAAGGCCGACATCTCGTCATTGACTACGATGCGCAAGGCTTGGTATATTTGGGCGAGTTCCTTGCGAGCACGCGCCGGATTAAGCAGCGGAGTGACGGCACGCATCAACTCGCCGCTGGTCCGCAGCGGAGCAACGCCACGGGCGCGAATGATAGCCGAAGCCACGGCGCCTGGGCGATTGACTTCGCCGTAGAGACGCAGTATATCTGCCAGAGCATCTTGCTCGTAAGTGTTGAGAATATCGGCCGCCGAGACCGGCGCCGTACGTGTCATACGCATATCTAAGGGCGCATCATCGTCTCTAAAAGTAAATCCGCGCTCTGCATCATCGAAATGATGGAAGCTGACGCCGAGATCGGCAAGGATACCGTCGACGCAGCCTTCGGGCGCGTCTATGGCCAGACCCTGATACTGAAGATGACACAAAAGGTAGCGGAAGTTGCCGAGAATCATTGTAAAACGGCTGTCTTCCATAGGCGCCGTGGCCATAGCATCAATGTCGCGGTCAAAGGAGTAAAGTCGTCCTTCGGGCCCGAGACGCCGCAAAATTTCGCGCGTATGTCCTCCGCCGCCGAGCGTCACATCGACATATACTCCGTCGGGACGCACGTCAAGGGCGTCCACGCTCTGTCGCAGTAACGCCGGAACGTGGTATGCCGGAGCTTCTATATTGCTGTTTGATTGGTCTTTGGTCTTGTCCTGATGCATAAACTGCCCCCACGGCTTTTGAGCCGAATTTCGGGAGTGTAAAATTACGCATTTTTCAGGCAAATCGCACCATGCCTCCGCCAAAATTTTCGCGGGATTTTTCGCGGAATTGTTCGCAATGTCTTTCGCAGTATCTTCCACCGGATTCTCCGCAGCATTGCCCGGCGAATTATCAGCCGTTTTTCACCTACTCCTTCGCAATGCCGCCGCCGATAACCTCAACCGCCCTTAGCCGATACCGTCAGCAATGACTATTCTTATATTACCATCGGCATTTTCATCGATCTAATCTGCTTATGCCGTACCATTCGGGACTTGCATAGGCCTATATACTCGTGCAGTTGTCGCAGTGCCGCGGCGTGGCGGGTTCACTCGTTAGTCACATCTTATTCCCTATCATATTCTTCTCGTAGTATGCAAAAGCGCCTCCCCGACCCGTCAAAGGCGTTACCACTAAACAACAAAGGCACGCCACATAAACAGCAAAGGCACACGGGATGTCTGTGAAGACATCCCGTATGCCAAGGTAGCCCATAGCAGAATCGAACTGCTCTTTCAAGAATGAAAATCTTGCGTCCTAACCGATAGACGAATGGGCCGCTGTATGTATATGACCGCACCCCGAGGGGCGACAGTCACGCAGTGCCATCCTTAGGCTGCCAGGCCGTTGACGTAGCGGCTGAGCTTGCTCTTGAGGTTGGAGGCTTTGTTTTTGGAGATGCGACGCTTCGAAGCGAGGCGATCAAGCATTGCTACAACCTCTTTCAGACGTGCTTCTGCTGCCGCTTTGTCTTTCATCTTGCGCAAATCGCGTACGGCATTGCGCGCGGTCTTTGCATAGTAGCGGTTGTGGGCACGACGGCTCAGAGTCTGGCGTATTCTTTTTTTCGACGATTTATGGTTTGCCATTTTTCTAAATCTTAGTTTTGTCGGATGTTTTTTCTTTAATTTTGGTAGCCCATAGCAGAATCGAACTGCTCTTTCAAGAATGAAAATCTTGCGTCCTAACCGATAGACGAATGGGCCGGATGTTGCGTTTTGCGCAATTGCGACTGCAAAGTTAGTGCTTTCAAATGTACTACGCAAAAATTTTTAGCATGAACAGCTGTTTTTTAAGTATTTTTTAGTAATTTCACGTTCGAAAAGCACCTCGCAACCGATTTCGAGGTGTCTTAAACACTCCAAAATCGCGATGGACCAGACCATTCACGCCATAGCGCTGCGCACCATACGCCACAGCGACAGCACCTCGATACTGACCGCGTGGAGCGCGGAGGCAGGACGCATTGCCATACTAACGGGCACGGGAGCCTCGGCCGCCGCTCGGCAACGCCGCGCCGCTACGATGCCGCTGTCCTTGTTTTCAGGCGTCATACGTCCGCAGCAGGCCGGGTCGGACGCGCCTGTGCGTATGCGCGACATCACACCCATAGGTCGGCAGATGGTTGCCGTGGCCACCAATCCGGTAAAAGCCACTGTAGCAATGTTTCTCGCCGAGGTGTTATATATCGCATTGCGGGATGCCGGACCGGATAAGGCGTTGTGGCGACTGTTGGAGAGCACACTGCCGGTGCTTGAGCGAGGCGACGCAACAGTGACGGCCAATTTCCATATATGGTTTTTGTACAACGTGGCCGCTACCATGGGCGTCGGCCCCGACTTGTCCGGATGGCGACGCGGGCGCATATTCGATTTGCACGGCGCTGTATTCCGCGACAGCGCCCCAGGACACAGCCGGTACGTGGGGGCGGACGAAGCTCGTATGGTGTATATTCTGGGACGGATAAACGCCTCCAATCTCGGACGATTGCGTCTCAATGGCCAACAGCGAAATCGCATCCTCGATGTAATACTTGAATACTACGGCGAACACATCGCGTCTATGGACTCGCTACATTCGCTGGAGGTCATACGCCGTATGTAGAAGGAAGCGCCATAATTCCCATTGCTTCCATTATATCCCCAAAAACTACAGCAAAGGCGTGACTTCTTTAAAGGCAAAAGGAGGCAGTGTGGCGGTCGAGGTGCGTAGCAATAGATGACCGTCATCGGCCACGCCGTCAATGGCTGCTTCGAAGGGCAACGCGCCGGCCGGCTGTTCGCAATAAACGGAGGGCAGCGGCCCCGGTAGCCAACGATACATTCGCCCGTCTCCGCGCCAAAGGCGCGCCATATAGCGGGCACGCAGAGCCTCGGCATCATAATCGCCCGACGAAGCGGCAGCACACGCGGCGGCAAGGGCGCAGCAGACTTCGCGTGGCTCAGGAAGGTCTCGGTCGGCACACCCGCGTATAAGGGCCAAGGATGTGGCATTGGGCGCCCCACCCTCCCATTGACGTTGGCGTACGTTGACGCCGATGCCGACGATGGAAGTACCCAAGCGGTTGCCGTAAAGGCTGTTTTCTATAAGTATTCCGCCCAACTTGTCATTGTCGAAATATATGTCATTGGGCCATTTGAGGCGCAGACGTCGGTGCAAATCCTCGGGCAAGTAGCCGTCAAGGACTTCGCAGACTGCAAGAGCCACCATTCGCGATAGGTCAAATTGCAAGGCGGCGCTGATGGCCGTAGGCCGTAAATACACTGATACAGTGGCATTGGCGCCGGCCCTAACGTGCCAGTGATTGCCACGCTGGCCGCGACCGTCGGTCTGCTCGTATGCGGCTACGGCGTATCCGTGCGGCAGGTCACGCCGCACTTCAAGCCTATGCAGTTGGGCACTGGTCGAGTCTATGGTTTCGAGCCACACCATTTCGGGCTTATCGTTCATGATGGCAAATCACTATTTCGAAAGAAATTCGGGGCACATTTGAGGTTCTCGATGCGCACTGTCGCGCTGAGTCCCTCAAGGATTTCAGACAACGGCGAACGTCTCAGTCGCGGCTTTCGATAGCAAGTGTCCGACTGTCATCGTCATTGACGGTTATGCGCACCGTTACTGTGTCATCGGGCAAGATATCCTCGATGCGCTCGGGCCATTCGATGAGACATACGGCGCCGCAATACAGATAGTCTTCGATGCCTATATCGAAGGCCTCGTCAAGATTCTTGAGACGATACATATCAAAGTGATATATCAGCTCGGCGGTAGTATCGCTGCGATACTCGTTGACGATGGCAAAAGAGGGCGAACCCATAGCATCATCGCTCACGCCAAGAGCACGACATAACGCCGTGATAAAGGTGGTTTTGCCGGCACCCATAGCGCCATAGAAAGCAAAGACGGTATTGTCCCCCATCAGCGAGACAAATTCGAGGGCGGCACGTTCGAGGTCGTCCGTTGATTTTATAGTAATGGTCTTGTTCATAATTCGTTTATAATCCGTAAGTTTCGATAAAACGGCGTGCGCCGGAGGCGATGACCGCGGCGCCGGTTTCGGGTCCGCAATTGAAGATGAGGTCGATGACACTGAGGGCCGGAATGTACCCGAATTGCGCTTGTCGTATCTGAGGATAAGGACCTGCATCCATCTCCGTATCGGAGAAATCAAAGGCACGCCAGTCATCGACAATATCATCCGGGGGATTGAGCGGCGAGCCGGCGGCAAACGGCACACTCACAGCAGTATCTATACCCAAGATGCTGCGCACGACTGTTCCGAGGCCCGTATCGAGGTCGGTGACAGGTTCGATGGCAGTCTCGTCGGAATGACGCGGCGCAAAGAAATGGGCGAAGCGCGGAAAGAGATGCTCGAAGTAAGGCGTACGTCCGTAGGCGCTTTCGAGGGCTACACGATGGACGTCCCACCATTTGCCGTGCGCGCTGACCCCTATGTTGCACCAGCGTACGTCCGGGACGTTGTGCGGACGCTTGACGGGCACGGTCAGCAGTAGCGGCCCGTGCGTGTCGCAGATGGTGGTGCGATGGACACTCTTCATACGCTTGTCATACGGCATATCAACATCTATGACCGCAGCCTCGTACAAGCTCATCAGCGCATAATAGGATGCCGGCGGAAGAAATACCGGGGGCAATAAAGCCACTCGACCGCGGCGGTTGTGACGCATTGTATTTACATCCATAGATATACAGACGATATGATTTGTGTGTTATGAGTTGTGAGTTGTAAATTGTGAGGCGTTGACCGAGAGCTTGGTTATCGTTCGCTTGTAGGACGTATGACCGACATTTATTTGTCGGGGTTGGCGTCCTTGAACAAACGGTTCCAACGGATGCCGCCGCTGAAAATGCTCCGCTCGGGGTCAATGGATACGATGACAAACATCGGGGTACCAACGATGTGATCTTCGGGCACAAAGCCCCAGAAGCGGCTGTCAAGAGACAAATCGCGATTGTCACCCATCATAAAGTAGTAGTCCATAGCGAAAGTATACGTCGTGGCCGGACGTCCGTCTACGTATACTTTACCATCACGAACATAGCTGTCGAAATGTCCCTCGTAATTGCGTATGACGCGCTCGTATATGGGCCATACATCGGGGGTCAGCTTTATGGTCATACCCTTCTTGGGAATAAGAAGACCGCGGCTGCCGCCGTAATTGGAGAGCGTCCACCCGCGTGACACTCCGGCGGGGAAGAGGTTCATGTCCATATCCAGTCCCAAATCATTGAATTTGACCATTCCATGGACGCCGTCTCTGGTAGAAAGCGCCTCACATGCCGCCTTAGTCAGCGGGACAATCTGAAGCACATCGGTATCAGGAGCACCGGGAATCATCGACAGCAGAGGGAAGTACATCTCGGTATCGCGATTCACCTGCTGGATGTCTGCATAGCTGATATCCAGGTCATCGGCTTCGTCTTTTGTGATGGGCGAAGTGACAGCCACCAGGTAGCGGAACTGGGCATTTTCGGGCGTTGCCATTGGCTTGCCATCGGTGTATATCACATCGTCAACGATGCGTAGTCGCTGACCGGGAAGACCCACGCAGCGCTTGACGTAGTTGGTGCGGCGGTCAACGGGACGGTATATAACCTTGCCGTATTTCCGGGGATTGTTGTAGACTTCATCGCGGCCGAAGCGCTCAATCAGCGAATAGTAGCTTTCGCCACTTTCCTCGGTGAATGTGGTGACAGTGTCCCCGGCCGGATAGTTGAATACTACGATATCACCCTGCTCGACATTGCGCAATCCGGGCAGACGATGATAAGACAGCGAGGGCGAGTCCATATAGCTCTTGCCGCCGCCCATAAAAGCCGGGAAGGTGCTGTGTACCAGCGGAAAATGCACCGGCGTCATAGGCACGCGCGGACCATAAACGACCTTATTGACCCATAGGTAGTCGCCGGTGAGCAGGGTGCGCTCGAGCGAGGAGGATGGTATCTGATAATTCTGTCCGATGAAGTTGAAGATGAAGTACACCAAAATGAGTGCATAGACGATGGCGTCCACCCACGACATTACGTTGCGTACGGCTTTGTTCTTGGAACGCTTCCACCATGTAAAGGGTATGTATCCGGTGATATATATGTCGAATAGCAACGGCAGCGCCAACAGCAGCCATGCATTGGACATCCAAATTGTCCAAAGAATGTAGATGACAGTGACGATGCCGAAGCGCACCCACCGCGTGGTCTTGTTGTCGCGGCATCGACGTACGAAGTCTTCCTTGAAGTTGCGCGGCGGTTGCTCGTGCTTCGTGGATTGAGGACGATCTGCTTGCGACTGTCCACCCGATTGTTGCCCTTGATTTGCTGCGGGTTGCCGGTCGTCGTGTTCGCTTTGTGCTTCCGGACGAACATTCTCCGGAGTATCTATATTATTTCCCATGTCAATTTCTTACGATGTCTATGTAAGTCTTTCTTACATTGTCTATATGTGCTTTTTAAAGTTCGGTATATATACCAAATCTATATATATCAATGTGCAAAGGTATTATTTTTCGCCGATATGCACAAACCACCTTACAGGTGCGGCTTACGACAAGCGCTTTTCCAGCCAGGCGTCTGAGGTGCGCAACAATCCGAATAGTGCACATACGCACGGCTTCGCGAACCGTCAAAAGCGAGACACGGCGAGACACAGCGTGCCCCGGACCCAGCTATTTCAGTTTGTCGAGGTAGGAGCGGATGGTGAGACGAAGTCCCTCATCGAATGGCATTTGCGGCTGCCAGCCCAGCTCGTCACGAAGGCGCGTGGCGTCTATGGCGTAGCGGCTATCATGGCCGAGGCGGTCGGTGACGTAGGTTATCAACGGCATGGAAGCGCCTTCGGGACGCCCTAATAGACTGTCGGTGAGGCGAACAATGAGGTGCACCAGGTCGATGTTGCGCCATTCGTTGTTTCCGCCGATGTTGTAGGTGGAGCCGGAAGCGCCGCGGTGGAATATCAGGTCGATGGCACGGGCGTGGTCCTCGACGTAGAGCCAGTCGCGCACGTTGAGGCCTCGGCCGTATACGGGCAGAGGTCGCTGTTCGACTATATTCTTGACAAAAAGCGGAATAAGCTTCTCCGGATACTGATTCGGGCCGTAGTTGTTGGAGCAATTGGTGACTATGGTATCCATACCGTAGGTGTCGTGATAGGCACGGACAAAGTGGTCGGAGGATGCCTTGGAGGCCGAGTACGGCGAATGTGGATTATAGGGCGTCGTCTCGGTGAAGAATTCGTCGCCAAAGGGTGCCGGGCCGTCGGGCCGCGTGACTTCCAATGCTCCGTAGACTTCGTCGGTGCTTATGTGATAGAAGCGATGGCCTGCCAATCCTCCGGGCAGGGAGGACCAGTAACGATGCGCAGCTTCAAGCAGCGACAGTGTCCCCATAACGTTGGTGCGCGCAAACACAAAGGGGTCGGCAATGGAGCGGTCGACATGACTCTCGGCGGCGAGGTGTATGATGCCACCCACTTCATACTGCTCCATAATGGAGCTCATCCGAGCAAAATCGCATATATCGGCGTGCTCGAAAGCATAATTGGGCCGGTTGGAGACGTCGGCAACATTGGCCGGATTGCCGGCATAGGTGAGAGCGTCAACGTTGAGTATGCGCGTGCCGGGATACTTGTTCACCAGCCGTCGCACGACATGGCTGCCGATAAATCCGGCGCCGCCCGTAACCATTATCGTTTCAGTCATATTGCGTAAAGGTCTTGATGGTAATCGAATAAAACATCTTCCGGAACTTGACACAGGCGCGGATGATGTTTGTCTTTGTCGCTCAGGAGCACATCGGTGGCGTCTATGCGCCAATCGATGCCTATGTCGGGGTCGTCCCAGGCGATGGCCGCTTCGGCTTCGGGATGGTAATAGCGGTCACACTTGTACTGAAACACAGCCTGCTCGGACAACACCGCAAAACCATGGGCAAAGCCGCGCGGCACCCACAATTGGCGCATATTGTCTTCGGAGAGCTCTACGGCCACGTAGCGGCCGAAGGTGGGACTGCCGAGCCTGATATCTACGGCCACATCGAGGACGATACCGCTGACGACGCGCACCAGCTTGCCTTGAGCGGCCGCTCCGCGCTGGAAATGAAGCCCGCGGACAACACCGCGACGCGATTTACTTTGATTTTCCTGCACAAAGCGGATGTGCCGACCTACGGCGGCATCGAAGATGTCTCCTCGGTATGTCTCGGCAAAGTAGCCGCGAGCATCACCTATGGGTTTGGGCTCGATGATAATGACATCCGCAATCGCGGTGCCGGATGTTCCGATGGTTGTCATTACGCCTATATATGGTTGTTTGTCAGTCTATTAACCTGTATATAACTATGCGTCAATCTTTCTGATACTTATGCGATTAGTCGGTCGAAAAGACACCGAACCACCGCCGTGCGAAAAGGCTCCGAGTCGCCCGCCCGAGAAGACGCATAACTGCCGTCCGAGAATATGCCGAACTATCGTCGTACATACTGTTTGACGAAGACGTGCACATCAGTGCAGTGTCGCACCTAAATGCCTATCCCACGCCAAAGCGTATGACACTCTGTCGAAGGGCAGGCTCGCACGAAGCGCTTCCGCGCTTTTTTTCAATTACTTGCCCAAGACGCGGAGCAGTTCCACGTCAAAGATCAGTGTCTGATTGGGACCGATGACACCGCCGGCACCCTGAGGGCCGTAGGCCAGTTGCGAGGGTATGAACAGACGCCATTTCGATCCGGCCTTCATCATCTGCAAAGCCTCGACCCATCCGGGAATAACTTGTGTGACGCCGAAAGTAGCGGGCTGACCGCGGTCGACACTGGAGTCAAAGACGGTGCCGTCTATAAGTTTGCCGGTATAATGTACTTCGACTTGGTCATTGGCAGTAGGTACTGCTCCGGTACCTTCGGTAAGTACCTCGTATTGCAGTCCGGAGGCGGTGGTGTGTACCTCTACGCGCTTGCCGTTTTCATCGAGGAATTTAGCACCGGCTTCGGCGTTGACGGTAGCCATAGCGGCTGCCTGCTCTTGCTGTTTCTTCTCCATTTCGGTGAAGAAGGCTTGAATCTCGGCCTTGGCTTCGTCGTAAGTCATACGAGGCTTGCGGCCTTCGAATACGGCGGCAACGCCGTCGGCGAAGTCTTCGACATTGATTTTTTGTATGCCGGAGGCGCGGAAATTGTTGCCCATGCTCAGTCCTAATGCGTAGCTGATGCGGTCAAGGGGTTTGTTCTCATTATCCATTGTATATCTGTTTGTTGTGTATATTATGCGTTGTGATATAGTGTAATATGTAATTCGGTTTACCGCGGATATTCCCAATCGTTGTATTTATCCTACGGGGCTCTATGCGCAAACGGTGTCACTTGAGCAAGTCGGGGCGGAGGCGATGCGTACGCTCCACAGCCTGCTGATGACGCCATTCGTCGATACGCGCGGCATGACCGCTGAGCAGCACATCGGGGACGCGCCAGCCCTTGTACTCGGCCGGACGGGTGTATATCGGGCCTTCGAGGAGATTGTCTTGAAACGAATCGGAGAGTGCGCTCTGCTCATCGCCCATAGCGCCGGGGATGAGACGCACGATAGCATCGGTGATGATGGCGGCAGGCAATTCGCCGCCGGTGAGCACGTAATCGCCCACCGAAATTTCGCGCGTAATCAAGTGCTCGCGTATGCGATAGTCTATGCCTTTGTAATGTCCGCAAAGGATGATGATATTGTTGAGCATAGACAGCTCGTTGGCGGTCTTTTGGTTGAATACTTCGCCGTCGGGCGCGGTGAAAATCACTTCGTCATAATCGCGCTCGGCGCGTAAGGCGCTGATAGCACGGTCTACCGGTTCTATCTGTATCACCATACCGGCCTCACCGCCAAATGGATAGTCATCGACCTTGCGGTAACGGTTGGTGGTATAGTCGCGGAGGTTGTGAACGTGTATTTCCGCCAAACCTTTGTCGCAGGCTCGACGGACTATGGAGCAGCCTAAGGGCGACTCCAGCATCTCGGGAAGTACGGTAATGATGTCTATGCGCATAACTCTGCAAAATTACGCATTTTCTCTTAAAGTCGCAATAAACGATTTTAGGAAGGAGTATTAGAGCTTTATGTGGGTTAAGGGGGAGGTAAGGGCTATAATGGGTTTAAGGACCTTAATGGTTTTTTGGGGGGACATGCTTAGCGCTGCGCAGCGAGGACGGCCTTGGCGGTATCGGCATCGGCGCATAATTGGGCCGATAGTGCCGAAATGCCGGCAAAGCGGCGCTCGGCACGCAAATAGCGTACCGGCTCGACAGACAGCGTGGCGCCGTAGATGTCTGCATTGAAGTCGAAAACATGTGCTTCGAGACGCACCTCCGAGTCGGCAGAATTGATCGTAGGCGCCGTCCCGATGTTGAGCATAGCGCCGTGACGATGTCCGTCGATGTCTACGGTGGCGGCATACACACCACTGCGCGGAATGGCCATCCGTGCGTCGGTCCGAATATTGGCCGTTGGGAACCCTATGGTACGTCCTATGCGCCGCCCAGTCCCCACGGTGCCGATGAGCGTATATGGTCGGCCGAGCATACGCGCGGCCGCTTCCATATCGCCGTCGCAGATGATGGCGCTTCGTATCGCGGAGGAACACACGGCGCGGCCGGTGATTTCGTCAAGCAGCACCGGCGCCGTGTACATCTGCACGCCCGCAGCAACGGCAATGCGCTCGAGGGCGTCGGCCGAGGGTCGGTCATGGCCGAAGGTATGGTCATGGCCGCGCACAATGGCACACACGCCGTAATCATCGCGAAGCATTGCGATGAAGTCGGCGGCACTCATAGCACGCATCTTTGCGTCAAAATCGATGATATGTATTTCCGCATCTACCGGTAGCAGCGAGCGCAGCAGCATTTCTTTAGCTGCAATGTCTGTCAGTAGCGGAGGGCATCTGTCGGGGTCTATCTGCCGCAAAGGATGGTCGGCAAAGGAAAACACCATAGGCGCCAACGATGCGGCGGCAGCGCGGCGACACAATTCGCCCAAAAGCAGGGCGTGCCCCCGATGGACGCCGTCAAACATCCCTATGGTGGCTATCCGCCGTATATTTCCCTTAGTCTGCGTGTCCTTGTCCTTAATCGCTATCATCGGAATAAGTGTGACCGAATTTTGTCGTATCTTGATTCGGGTATTTGCGTCGAAACGGGCACTCGTAAGGCTTATTTGCAGACACCCAAATCGCGCAACAGGGCATCGAACTCAACTCCGGGGCGTACAAGCGCGGCATGCCAGCCCAGAGCCTCGGCAGCGCGGACATTAGCCTCGCCATCGTCCAAGAACAAGGTCTCGGCCGGGACGATACCCAGCTGCTCGGCAGCGTAATTGAAAATCTCGGGAGAGGGCTTCATCGATCGAGCTTCGAAGGATGTCACCATCCCATCGAAATAATCTTCACGACGCAGGCCTTCTTTACCGAACTCCTCGCCGATTTTACTGTTCCACATTATCGGATTGGTGTTGGAGAGCATATATACCCCCAGTCCCTGACGACGCAATTCGCGCAAAGCCTCCAGTCGTCGCACCGGAATGCCGATGAGGAACTCGCAGAAGGCCCGGTCTATGGCCAAATCGGTTGTGCCCTCCGGCAAATGCGGACGAATAATTCGGCGAAATTCGGCGGCGTCTATACGACCGGATTCAAGGTCGGCAAAGGCGCCTTTTTGGGCGTAATCACCCAAGAACTCCCCTATTGCGGCAAAGCCCATGTCTTGAAATGCTTTGACACAATGGTTTTTGTCGATGTCCATAATGACTCCGCCGAGGTCAAAGAGTATGTTTCGTATCATTGTTTTTACTTATTTCTTAATTGTCTTTACGAGGTCACAAGCGCCATTGTCTTTACGTGACCACAAGCGCCGGACTGAAGGTGCTGCCGTGGCTTACCGATGTATGTGTGGTGTCCGGTTGTCGGCGCGTACGGGTTGCAAAGTTAGCAAATTTTTCGCAACGGCTGTCGCGATTGACCGGGTCGTTTTTCGGCCGTCCGTGCTTATGACCTTGGACTCGTGACCGAGACACGTGGCCGAGGCTTTAGGTTTTTTCCTGCATTTGGCCGGTTTACTATAACTCAGGTGCCGGGAATCCGAGCTTGTCGCCGGCATCAGCCGCATCGGCATCCGTGCATAAAGCGCTGTGTACCAGTGCCGCTTTAGCCGGCCCGATGACGGCGGCGAGGTCTTCGGGCGCCGCACGTCGTATGGCCGCCACACTGCGAAAGTGCTTCAATAAGGCATCACGCGTCGCTGGACCGACGCCTCGTATTTCATCTAATACACTGACGGTCTGCCCCTTGCTGCGCAAGTCGCGATGAAACGTAATGCCGAAGCGGTGTGCTTCGTCACGCAGGTGTTGGACAACACGCAACGACTCGCTGGACTTGTCAATATACAAGGGGACACTATCGCCGGGGAAGTATATCTCCTCCAAGCGTTTGGCAATGCCCACCACGGCTATGCGCCCGCGCAGACCCATCTCGTCCAGAGCCTCCACGGCCGAGCTGAGTTGACCCTTACCGCCATCAACGACAATGAGTTGCGGCAAATCATTTCCCTCCTCCATAAGCCGCGTATACCGGCGTGTAAGCACCTCCTTCATCGAAGCAAAGTCGTTGGCCCCTACAACGGTCTTAATCTTGAAATGACGATAGTCGCGCTTGCACGGGCGCGCGTCGCGAAACACAACACAAGATGCCACGGGATTGGAGCCCTGGATATTAGAGTTGTCAAAGCACTCGATATGATGTGGCAACACGTTAAGCCGGAAGTCCGACTTGATTTGCTCGAGCGTGCGCATTACGCGTTCCTCGGGGTTGTGTTTGGCCAGGTGCTTGAGGTCATCGATGCGAGCCTGACGTGCATTGCGGCGCGATACATCCAAAAGCTTGGCACGATCGCCACGCTGTGGGACGGTGAAAGTCACGGACGGCATTTCAACGTCCGGCAACTCGGGCACCAAAACTTCATCATATACCACCCCGAAGGCCGAGGCTATCTCGTCCATGGCATACGCCAACAACTGCCCCACCCCCTCGTCCATATTACGACGGTAACGCAATGTGACCGAGCGTACTACCGCACCGCGACTGACGTGCATATAATTTATATACACATTATCATCCTCGTCATCAACGCCAAAGACATCTATCTCGTTGATTATCTGCGATATAATCACGCTACGGCTGCGATATTGGGCAATGAGATCGTATTGCACCTTAAGCTCCTGTGCTTCCTCAAAGCGCAACTCCGAAGCAAGGTGCTGCATCTCGTCACGCAGGTGCACCATCAGCTCGTGTGTCTCGCCGCGCAATATCTGCTTGATGTGGTCGATGTATTTATTATATTCCTCGGGTGAAATCTTGCCGACACAGCATCCGCGACATTTATGTATATGATACTTGAGGCATACGCGCGCCTTGCCGCGCTTTACCGATGCTTCGGTGATGGGGATACGGCATGTGCGTATGGGAAACATCTCGCCCAATAGGCCGAGCACGGCCTTGGCCATAGCGCCGTTGGTGTACGGGCCGAAGTACTTGCTGCCGTTACGGACATATTGACGCGTCAAATAAACGCGCGGATACAGTTCATTGGTGACGACAATCCATGGGTATGACTTATCGTCCTTGAGCAAGACATTATACTTAGGCTTGTACTCCTTAATCATCGAATTTTCGAGATTGAGTGCATCCTGCTCGGTAGGTACCACGATATACGACATATCAGCGATGGAATCCACAAGCATATTGGTGCGTAATGACTCGTGTGTACGATTGAAATACGAAGACACACGCCGCTTCAAGTTCTTGGCCTTGCCGACATATATCACCTTACCCTTGGCGTCATAATACGTGTATACGCCCGGGGTATCCGGCAAAAAAGAAATTTTCTCCTTCAATTCGGGAGACTTTTCGTGCATAGCCATAAATCAGTAGCGATACGGGGTCAAACAATCCCTAAAAAACACAAGTAAAAAAATACAAGTAAGAAATACAAGTAAACAAGAACTCTGCCTCACGCAAAAACAAAGCAAAAACAAAGTTCAACCCTTTCTAAAAAATATTATACGGGTGAAGACTCCCCGCGAAAAAAAACAGCAGGGAGTCTTCCACTCAGATGCGAGGCGACTTTCGACGCCGCCGAGGACGCAAACGACCTCGACAAGGCGAAACATGCTCACCCCATCAATGTCGCAGTCAGATCAATAAACGATCAGCGAAGTCACCTCGGCATCAGCAGGCAAAGCCGCGCGGCCGTTGAGAGCGCTCAGTTCGATGATGAAATTGATATAAACTTTTTTAGGGTTCATACTTTTCACCAGTTCGTAAGCGGCGGCCATTGTACCACCGGTGGCGAGCACATCATCATGCAATACGACGATATCGTCCGGACCTATGGCATCACGGTGCATTTCGATGACGTCAGTGCCATACTCCTTTTTATACTCGGCACGTACAGTGTCAGCGGGAAGTTTGCCCGGCTTACGTGCCGGCACAAATCCTGCTCCAAGTTCAAAAGCCAGGATGCTGCCGCCGATAAATCCGCGGCTCTCTATGCCCACGACCTTAGTGATACCCTTGTCGCGATACAGTTGAGAAAGATCCCATCCGATGACATGGAGGGCACGAGGGTCTTTGAATACAGTGGTGAGGTCCTTGAAGAGTACACCCTTTGTGGGGAAATCCTTGACGTCACGAATTTTTGATTTGATATATTCCATTTTTACGAATTATGGAGTGAATATATAGAATATGTTGTTGTCTAAATACCGGCTAAATATTGGCCGAGGCTATTGCCTTTATCAATTATAATCCCGAACGACTACCACTCAGGCGAGCACACTCGGGAATTTGTTCCACGTGAAACAATTTGTACTTAATTCTTTGTCTTTGCATATTTTAGAGTCGTGTGACACACGGCAGGTGAAACGGCTTATCGACCCAGCAAGAGCAACAAAACATTGATATCACTCGGACTGACTCCCGGGATGCGAGACGCTTGACCTATGGTCGAGGGACGATGTTTTTGTAGCTTTTGACGAGCCTCGGTAGACAGTGCATTGACGCCTGAGTAGTCATAATCTTCGGCGATACGAATATCCTCAAGACGGCGAAGTTTGTCTACATTGATTTGCTCGCGCTTGACATACCCTTCGTACTTGAGCAGTACTTCGGCGGCCTCAACAATCTCGTCGCGCCTATCTTGCGGGAGTGCTCCGATATACTCGGCCAATGTCGGAATATGCTGCGCAAGCATCGGGATTGTCAAGTGAGGCCTCAGCACCAAATCGACAAGCCGAACGCTCTGACGCAAAGGAGCCGAGCCGACGGAAGCGAGCAGAGCCTCCACCTCCCCCGCCCTTACGGTAAGGGTGCGAGCCAGTTCGACAAGTCCGTCGCGAGCGTCACGCTTCTGCACGAGCGCCTGCATACGCATCTGATCGGCGAGGCCGAGGTCGAAAGCAAGCGGGGTCAGACGCATATCTGCATCATCTTGACGCAGGAGTATGCGATGTTCGGCTCGCGAGGTGAACATTCGATACGGCTCATCCACGCCTTTGGTGATAAGGTCATCAATGAGCACACCTATATATGCTTGGTCGCGCGAAAGCACCAGCGGTTCACGACCCAGTACGGCAAGAGCCGCGTTGGTTCCTGCCACAAGGCCCTGTCCGGCTGCCTCCTCGTATCCGGTGGTGCCATTGATTTGGCCGGCAAAATACAGTCCTCGAATAAGACGTGTTTCGAGGGTATGACGCAACTGTGTCGGGTCAAAATAGTCATACTCTATGGCATATCCCGGACGGTAAATTTGCACGTCATGCAGCGCCGGGATAGTCTGCATGGCGCGTATTTGTATATCTATGGGTAGCGAAGAGCTGAACCCGTTGAGGTAATATTCCTGAGTGTCCTCCCCTTCCGGCTCCAAGAAAAGCTGATGCGAATCCTTATCGGCGAAGGTTACAATCTTGGTTTCGATGCTGGGGCAATAGCGCGGGCCGATGCTTTGGATTTGTCCGTTGAACAGAGGCGAGTCCGGTAGACCTTCGCGCAAAATCTCATGCGTACGAGTATTGGTATTTACCGTAAAACACGGACATTGGCGCAACTCCCTATGGACAGAGGGGAGGAACGAAAATTTATGGAAATCATCATCGCCGTATTGCGGAGTAGCCAATTCGAAATGTACACTACGGCCGTCGATGCGCACCGGTGTTCCGGTCTTCATACGTCCGCAGACAAATCCGAGGTCGCGCAACTGCTCCGTAATGCCGTGACTGGACGGTTCACCCGTACGACCGCCTGGCAACATCGTTCGACCGATATGCATCAGACCATTGAGAAATGTTCCGTTGGTCAGCACCACAGCACGCGCCGTAAATGTTGCGCCATTTAGGGTATGTACACCGGCAGCTCGACCATCACGAAGGATGATACGGTCTACCGCATCCTGCCACATATCCAGGTTCGGAGCATTCTCTAAAGTCTTGCGCCACAGGGCACTGAAGCGCATACGATCGCTCTGTGAGCGTGGGCTCCAGACTGCCGGTCCTTTGCTTAAATTGAGCATTCTGAACTGTATAGCCGTGCGGTCGGTAATGATGCCCATCATTCCGCCCAAAGCGTCTATTTCCCTAACAATCTGTCCTTTGGCGATACCGCCGACAGCCGGATTGCAACTCATTTGTGCAACCTTGTCCATATCCATAGTTACAAGCAACGTGCTACACCCCAAGCGCGAAGCAGCCATAGCCGCCTCGCATCCGGCGTGTCCCGCGCCCACAACGATGACATCATATTCGAACTTCATAGCGTAAGGACAGAATTATCAATTCTAATAGCGTGAAATCTAATCAATTAAGCAATATAAAGTAATACTCGGTTACGTCAATAATACAAAATGAACCGGCCGACTGCATACTACGTCGTCCCGATGTCAGGCATAGACGCGTAGAGAGCCAGGGCATCGTTTTCGTGACGTTCCATAATCTCGCGTTCGCCGGGACCTTTGTCGTTGATACCGCACAAATGCAGCACCCCGTGTACGATGACACGCAACAACTCCTGCGAATATTCGGCGCCGATGCCGGCGGCATTTGATGCCACTGTGTCCAACGAAATAAACATATCGCCGGAGATTACTCGTCCGAGACTATAATCAAAGGTGATGATGTCCGTGTAATAGTCATGTTGGAGAAACTCCCTATTGACTTCGATAATTCGGACATCGTCACAAAAGATGTAAGACAAATCGCGAGCGATGCGACCGTGAGCTTTGGCCACCTCAACGAGCCAAGCTTCGACCTTGGCACGATCGAAGTTTGGCATTGAGACATTCTGCGTCATCCATTGAAAAGTAGCAGTCATCTTGGCAAACAATTTTGCAATTAACCTACAAAGTTACAAATAAACGCCGAATACACGGGTAAAAATTTAGGCGAAAACACAAATAGGAACAAATGACCAATAATTAGGCTAAAAGCGAACAAATCACACTCTAAATGACATCCGAAGCGAAACCCGCAGAAAAAAGTCTAACATCCTATAAAACAGCAAATAACCGGTAATAAATCCAAAATTAAGTCGAAAATCCGGCGCAAAAATCGCGAGTTCACGCACGGGCGGACAGGAAAAACGCGATTTGAAGTTAAACAATGTTAAACGAAAGTGTGTAAATTAGGCGATAGTGTTATCTTTGTATACAGAAAAAAACAGACCTATGGACGAGCGCACCATCATTCCCCAAGACGAAGCCGAGCAAAAGCCCAGCACCCATATTTCGGCAACCATAATAACAAACAACGAAGCCACCATCATCAAGCGATGTCTTAAATCTCTTGAAGGCATTGCCGACGAAATTATAGTTGTAGACTCCGGGAGTACCGATGGTACGCCGGACATCTGCCGCAAAGCCGGATGCCAAGTATACCAACGACGTTTCACAGGCTACGGAATACAACGACAGTATGCAGCCTCACTGTGCAAGTACACCTACATTTTGGCCATAGATGCCGATGAAGTATTAGACGACGAATTACGCCAATCCATCATAAAACTCAAAAAAGAAGGATTGACCCACCGCGTGTACGCATTCAAGATTATGGAATACTACTTCGGGCATAAAGTCCGCCACACCGGACTCAAACGGAGCGGAATGATACGCCTATTCAACAAGCGTTATGCCCAATGGAACCTCCGAGACGTGCGCGAGCAAGTCACATTTCCCGAGTCATTACGTCCTCACAAACTTGAAGGAACACTGCTGCATTTCCGAGCCGTCAACTACTCGCAAATGCTACTTAAAGAGTTGTCCCAGGCGCGTTTACGTGCCGCCGCACTCGCCGCACGATACAACAGTATCAGCCCCTTGCGTCCCCATATAACAGCCATCGCCACATACTTCAAATACTATATTGAAAAAGGCGGATGGATGGACGGGCGCACCGGCGCAATGATAGCACAAGGACGCGCCTACGGCACATATATGGCATGGAAAATCGCACGTAAAACCCTACGTGAAAACGGATTATGTTAATAGCCGACATTTTGGCACCGCGACATTACGGCCAAGCGCGAAAAAGACTTCATGCGGCCGTCAACGCTACCGACAATACGATTACACCCCTTGAGACAGCCGCGCCCAGTTTTGTCATATCCATGCAACTGGCCGGAATACTCAAAAAAAGCCGCTATGACGCCGTCGTCGTACACACCAACCGCCAAGCCATAGCCGCAATTTCGGCCGAGATCATTGCCAAGGAATCCAACGCACGCTACGCAATCATCTATCAACCTTTGCGTTGCGAAGACACACCGCGTAATATTCCGGACGAAGTATTAGACAAAACCGCGCTATGGATATTTGAAGACACGCTCCAAAAAGAACAATATGCGCGCCTCGGCGTGTCGCCCGAGAAAAGTGCGATACTACCGATCACATCTTTTGACGCCGAATACACGCCCGCCATCATAGCCGCCGAATACGATGGAAGTACATCGCTCAACCTCCTATGGATTGGGGAGATAACCGATCACACGCTACTGCGCAACGCCGTTGACGCCGTCCGACAAATGCCCGAAGCCTCCATGCAATTCACCATTTGCGGCACAGGCAAGGCGCGCCATATCATGCCCATAGTGCGAGACACGCGCTCCGACAAAGCACACACATACATCTGGCGAGGAAACAAATTCGACATCCGACAAGAGCTTGAAAAAGCACACGCCATCATCGCCGAAAAGCCCTACGTCACCGCCGAACAGATAGGCTATATGCGTTGCGGAATACCTGTATATGAAGCAGTTGACACATCCGAACTACGCGACAACCTGGCAGCAATCATCGCCGAACCCGGCACACTCCGCGCCGCCGGTCAGGCCGCCCGCCAAACAAGCCAAGACACACGCAGTCAATTGTTTCACGTGGAACAATTCCTCAAATTAATCGCCGAGACGACAAAATGACAAAAATCCAAAAGCCAAAGATTTTACTGCTGTCGCACGACTGCGATTTGGTATTATACCAGACATTCAAAGTGCTAAACGACAGCGACAAAGCAGAAGTAACGATAGCCGCGCCGGACGAAGCGGTGCTCCCGGTAGACTCGATGAAACGCGTGGCAATGCCCGTCATCAGATCCAAATTCACATTCAAGGCAATACTCGAACTACGTCGCATCATCAAAGCGCTGCATCCCGATATAATCTTTGCAGTGAGTACATCGGCATTGTCTACAGCCATACAGGCCACACGATGCCTGCGTCACGCGCCGGCCATAGTCGGATACCGAGGCACACAGGCACATGTGCACCCCTTCGACCCAACATATCGTATGGCCTTGCTCAACAAGCGTGTGACACATATCGTATGCGAGACAGATGACATACGCCAATACTTGGCAGAATACATTCCGTCCGAGCGACTGAGCGGACGGCCCAAGCCCTTTATGCGTCAATGGGTACAAAATGCTATGGCGCATCCCGTTACCATAGGCAACGATAACGACCAAATCAAAATAATATACATCGGAGTCACCAAAGGACGGCCCCACAAAGGGTTGCCAGTACTGCTCAAAGCCGCCGAAATACTGGCCGACGAAGGGCTGAAAATCTCACTGACCGTTGTCGGCGAAGCCGGGTCCGACGACATCCAATCGGCACGTAAAGACATAGTGACATTCACCGGAAATCGTCCCGATGCAATGCACTACCTGCCCAGTGCAGACGTCTTCGCACTGCCGTCACTACGCGACGCCTCACCGCGCGTGATTCGCGAAGCCCAAGCCTGCGGCATACCCTGCGTAGTGAGCGATATTCCCGGCGCACGAGACCTCATCATCACCGGCGACGACCCCAGCGGAATACTTGTACCGCCGGGCGATGCACAGTCTATGGCACAAGCCATCAAAGACATAGCGCTCAACCCCGAGACACATGCGCGGATGTCCGTCGCCGCATTGCGCAATATTGACGACAACTACGCTATGGCCGATTATGTAGAATATTTCGACACACTGTTTCACAAAATAGCCGAGAAATCCAGACGGCAATATTGACCGCAGCACCATCCGACGAAGACAATCCGCCAGGCTACAACAACATCGCAGACGGCAGAAGCACCCGATGACAAGAGCACGGCATAATGGCAAAAGCACAACACGACGGCAATAGTAATGCCCGAACCACATCGGCACATCTCAGAGACGACAGATAGGTACGCCTCAAATAAACGAAAACACGCAGATGAAGCCCGAAGACACATTCGCATAGGACAAGTGACAATAAAAAAAAGACAACAAGAAATCAAGATGTCTCGCATACACGAAATCACCAAGACCCTAATTAAAGCCATGACGCCGCAACCGTTAAGCGGACGCAGTGTCATGGCCACGGTCATAGCCATACTATACTTCAAATTCCTGTTTTTTGATTTTGTATGGGCTCTGGGCAGCACCTTTTCAGGCTTTCAATTTCCCATAGGGTATCTCACCAAATTAGCTCTGGCGACGCTGCTGGCGTTGCCGTTGTTCCGTATACGCAGACGATGGTATATAGTAGCCGTCTACATCATTGTAGACCTGCTGCTTATCGCCAATCTGATGTACTTCCGCACCTATTTCACCATAATACCGGCGGGCAGCTACCTCCTTGTAAGCAATCTTGCCGACTTCACCGACAGCGTCTGGGAATCGCTGCGCTTGTCTGACATTGTATTCCCGCTGTCGACACTCATCGCTATGGTGATATTATGCCGTACAAACCTACGTAAGGCGCTGAGCGACAGCGCTAAGCGCCTTTGCCGTCGAATATCCTTGTGGATGCTGGCCGCGCCTATGGCCATAGTCCTGATATACGTAATGTGTCAGGGCGGATACAAAAAAGCCTACGACAAACTAATGTACGACTACAGCACCTGCGGCGCCGCCGTATACACCATACCCGGAGCAATGGCCTACGAATGGATGCGTGGCACCGTCGAATTGACGCCTCAATTGCGGGCCGAAATCGACCGATGGATAGCCACGCGCCCGGGCGCCAAGTACACTCCCGAGCGGCTACAGCCCAAAGACAACGTCATCATCATCCTGTGCGAAAGCCTCGAAAGCTGGGTATTCGAGACCGACGTTGAAGGGCAGGAATTGACACCGAATATCAACGCCCTATTGCGAGACAGCACCACACTATATGCGCCCCATGTGTTGTCGCAAGTCAAAGGCGCACGCAGCATTGACGCGCAACTGATACTCCACACCGGACTGCTGCCAGTCGAATACGGGGCCTATTCATACCGCTTTCCGCACAACGTCTACTGCAGCCTCGACAAGGCGTGGAAGCAAAAATACGGCAACGATGCACGCGTGATGTCCTTCACCGTAGACAAGCGCACCGTCTGGAACGTAGCCATTGTAGCACAAGACTTTGGATACGAGATTTACGACAAGCCCAACTTTGTGCTCGACGTCAAGACCGGGCCGCGCGGACGCCTGGGCGACAGCTCGTTCCTGCGACAAAGCGCCGACAAGATTTCAGACCCGTCAATGTGGCCGCCGCACGGCCACACGATGCTGCAATGCGTCACCTACTCGGGTCATACGCCATTTGTCATACCCGACGAACTCAAGAAAGTCCGGTTCAGCAACGCCATACCCGAACGGCTGCGTCACTATATGGAAGTGGCCAATTACACCGATCGCGCCATCGGCGACTTTGTACGCCGACTCAAGGCCTCCGGACAATATGACAACACCACCATCGTCATCACCGGCGACCACGAAGGCATAGGAGTCGACCGCGCGACCTTTGTCAAGAACCCTGCCGTAGCCTCCTGGCTCTCGCCCGAGCAATACGTCCCGCTGGTGGTACTCAACAGCCCCGTGGCCGGGCGTTACGAACCCACCATGGGGCAGATAGATATGTACCCCACCCTGCTCGATTTGCTCGGCCTATACGACTACGGATGGCGCGGCATCGGCCAAAGCATCCTCGACCCCGAGAAATTGCCCTTTACTATCAACGCACAAGGCAAATTCGTAGGCGACATCTCCGGCATCGACAAAGCCATCCTCGAACACCAGCGTCGCATGTACACCATCAGCGACCTGATAATCAGCTCAAACTACTTCAACAAATAACCTACGGCGAAGACACTATACGATGAAAGTCAAGATAATAATATCACCGCAATACAGCCGAATGACACCGCTGATACAGGCAATAGCTGCCGATGGTGTTCCGGCCGAAGCGAACGAAATATACCATGCACGCAACTCCGTCTACGCATACACCTGCAAAGACGGCACATGTCTATGTATCAAGGATTTTCACACACCGTCAGCCATCAATTCGCTGATATATACACACCTGCGACGCAGCAAAGCTCGACGCTCGTACGAAAACGCCCGACGCCTCATATCCATGGGCTTTGACACCCCCGACCCGGTGGCCTACATCGAGGTGCATTGCGGAATGCGCCTGACACACAGCTACTACATCTGCCGTCAAATAGACGGAGCCGAAGACCTGCGCCTTTGGCATCTGCGCGACGCCTCGGCCATGTCCCCGGTGCTGGACGAATTGGCAAAATATATGGTACGTCTGCATCGTGCCGGAGTGTACCACAAAGACTTCTCGCCGGGCAATATTCTATACCGCACCGAAGACGGCAGACGGCGTTTTTACCTCATAGATATCAACCGAATGAACTTCGGCGTCCAAAGCCGCAAACGACTTATGGACAACTTCAGCCGCATAGACATCGAGAGCGCCGAAGCCACTGCCGACCTCGCTCGCCGCTACGCACTTGCCGCCGGCATCGACCCCGAGACAACAGCGTCCGAGGCTGTGGCACAACTTCATAAGTATCTGTGCGGCAAGCACCGTCATCGTATGCTCAAAAAACTCTTCAAATTCTCAAAATAAGACACATGACAACACCTACAGTCATCCTGCACTGCAACAATACCGGCACGGACATCTCCGTAGCCCAAGGCTCGACACTGGGCCAATTAGCCTCGAAAATGCGAGACACCATAGGCTTTGACCCGATATGCGTACGCGTCAACAACAAGACCGAATCGCTATGCTACCGCGTATACAATCCCAAGACCATCGAGATGCTGCCTCCCACACATGACTCGGGCCGACGTGCCTACGTGCGCTCGCTGTGTATGATGTTGTACTGCACCATACGCCGGCTGTACCCCGGGGCCAAGCTCAAGATGATGCACAGCATCTCGCACGGGTACTTCTGCCGGGTCATAGGCATAGACATCACCGAAGAGACCGTACGCGCCATCGAGGCCGAGATGCACAGGCTCCACCAAGCCGACATACCATTTGTGCTGCACGAAGTGCCCACCGCACAAGCCATCGAAATATTCAAAGCACAAGGACTTGACGACAAAGTCCGATTGCTGTCCACCATCCACGACCTTTACACCAAGTACTACACCCTCGGCGATATAGCCGATAGCTATTACGGATGTCTGGCACCCTCGACCGGCCATATAGGCGTATTTGCGCTCACCGCGTACAAAGACGGGATGCTGCTGCGCTCCCTCGACCCGGCCAACCCTACGCAGACGCCCGAACCCATAGTGCAGGACAAGATGTTCAAGGCCTTTACCGACTATCTCGACTTCAACCGCATACTCGGCGTAAGCAATGTCGGCGAGCTGAACCGCGTAGCCGCCGAAGGCCGCACGCGCGACCTTATCAACGTCGCCGAAGCCCTCCACCAAAAATACATAGGCGCCATAGCCGATGAGATCACACGTCGTCACCATCAAGGCGGCGCGCGCATCATACTCATAGCCGGGCCCTCGTCCTCGGGCAAGACCACGACGACCAAACGTCTAGCCATACAACTGATGACCAACCTGTTGCGCCCGGTGATGATCTCGCTCGACAACTACTTTGTAGACCGCGAGCATACGCCGCGCGATGCCGACGGCGAATACGACTACGAGTCATTGTACGCCCTGGACCTGGCCACCTTCAACCGCGACCTACAAGACCTGCTTGACGGCAAAGAAGTCAACCTCCCCACCTACGACTTTACCACCGGAACACGCAAATACAAGGGCGACAAAATTTCCCTGAGCGACGATAGCGTCATTCTCATCGAGGGTATCCACGGCCTCAATCCCGAGCTGACACCGTCCGTGGCCGAGAGCGACAAATTCCGCATCTACGTCTCGGCGCTGACCACCTTGACCATAGATGACCACAACTGGGTGCCCACCACCGACAACCGCCTACTGCGTCGCATAGTGCGCGATTACAAATATCGCAATATCGGTGCCGCCGAGACCATACGCCGATGGCCCAGCGTACGTCGCGGCGAAGAAAAATGGATATTCCCCTATCAGGAAAACGCCGACGCCACCTTCAACTCGTCATTACTCTTCGAACTCGGCGTCATCCGCCAGTACGCCTGCGAGATACTCGGCGAAGTATCCTGTGACCTTCCCGAATATGCTCAGGCATACCGTCTGCGCAAATTCCTAAGCTACTTTCCCCAAATCGACAACCGCACACTACCGCCCACGTCGCTGCTACGCGAATTTCTCGGCGGGTCATCCTTCCACTATTGAGCCGGACACTCCGCCCAACCAGGAGGATTATTTTCGATAGCGGAAAAGTGGCACTGGGAGGTGCAATGTCGCTGTCAGACAAGCGTTATTTTCAAAAAAAAGCGTACCTTTGGGTATGGAAAAACTACAGATAGCCTTTGACGGCAAACGTGCCGTACGCAATTCCACGGGGTTGGGCAACTACAGCCGCTACGCCATCGAAGCGTTGTCCGCTGCCTACCCCGACCACGAATATGCAGTGATGTCTCCCGGGGGCAATGCCACGCGCCTTGCCTCGGTCCTCGAGCGTCCCAACGTCAGCCTTGTCGAGCCCGTCAAAGCCATCGATAGGCGCTTCGGAGCTCTATGGCGCACCTTCGACATCACCGACCAACTGGCCGATATGGGCGTAGACATCTACCACGGCCTGTCCAACGAGCTTCCGCTGAACATTCGCCGTATTCCGTCGTTGGCCTCCGTGGTGACCATACACGACTTGATATGGCGGCGCTGTCCCAAAGACTACAAAATCACGGATCGCGCCATCTATGACTACAAATACCGACATAGCGCGCTCAATGCCACGCGAATCATTGCCATCAGCCGCTGCACACGCGACGACTTGGTCAAAGACTACGGCATCGACCCGGCCAAAATAGACATCATATACCAAGGCGTCGATGCCTCCTTTGTGCCCGCCGGCGAGTACGCTCGCATAGACATCCGTCGCCGCTACAACCTGCCCGAGCGCTACATCATAGGCGTCGGCACCATCCAGGCACGCAAAAACCAACTGCTAACCATGCAAGCGCTGGGCGGACTGGACAACGACATCCACTTGGTACTCGTCGGTCGCCGCACACCCTATGCCCGCGACATCGACCGCTATGCCGCCGCTCATGGCCTACAAGGCCGCCTACACATACTTGAGAACGTCCCCTTTGCCGACCTCCCGGCACTGTACAGCGCCGCCACATGCGCCGCCTATCCCTCGCGCTACGAAGGCTTCGGACTACCCATAGTAGAGGCGCTGAGCTGCGGCACTCCGGTGGTAGCCGCCACCGGCAGCTGCCTCCAAGAAGCCGGCGGCCCCGGAGCAGTGTACATCGACCCGGACGACAATGAGGCTATGGCCGATGCTATGACGCGAATATGTGGCGACAGCAGATGGCGCCAATCTCTTTCCGACAGCGGACTGCGGTACGTACGACGCTTCAATGCCGAAACATTCGCCCGGCAGACTATGGACACATACCTCAAAGCCTTTGACGCAGTACGCCATTCATAGACAGGCACATACACTTTCGTACAACACCCTCTCCTCACACATTTACTCCTCACAAAAAAAAGAAACGCTCACGCATTCACGCACACACGACACAATGACGCAACAAGACAACGCAACACAAGCCAAGACATTGCTTATAGTAGGAGCCGGCGGATTCATCGGCGGATTTATCGCCCGACGCGCCCTCGAATTGGGCTATGACACCTGGGTGGGCGTGCGAGCCTCCACCTCGCGCCGCTACCTTGATGATCAGCGCCTACATTTTGTCGTCCTCGATTACGACAATCCCGAGTCAGTGGCCGCCACACTCACCGCCCAAGCACCCGGCGGACGTTGGCAATACATCATTTGGAACCTCGGCGCCACCAAGTGCGCCAACTTCATGGACTTCAATCGCATCAACTATCAGTACTTTACCGACTTTGTGGAGATCCTGCGGCGCGATGGTCGACTGCCGGACAAACTGCTGTATATGAGCTCGCTCAGCGCCCTCGGCCCCGCCGAAGAAGAATCCGGCAAGCCCTTGGATAGCAACTCCATTCCACAGCCCAACACCCGCTACGGCGTTTCCAAAATCAAGAGTGAAACCTACTTGGACACCCACCACGATGTACCCTGGATAGTATTCCGCCCCACCGGCGTCTACGGACCACACGAAAAAGACTACCTGATGATGATCAAAAGCATAGACGCCCATTGGGACTTTGCCGTAGGATACAAGCGTCAGATGCTCACCTTCATATACGTAGACGACCTGGTACAAGCCATGTTCGATGCCATAGCCGCGCCGGATCAAAAGGTCTTGCACCACAAATACATCATCAGCGAAGACCGCTCGTACTCGCAGAAAGAATTCCGCCAGATAGTGGCTCGACACCTGCATCGTCGCGCCGTCATCCCCGTATGCTTGCCGATGTGGGCGGTGTATGCCGCCAGTATCGTGGCCGAAAAAATAGGTGTGGCACGCGGCAAAGCCTCCACACTCAACCGCGACAAGTTCAAAATTATGCGCCAGCGCAACTGGACTTGCGATATCACACCCGCACAACGCGACTTCGGGTTCAATCCCCAATTCTCGCTGGACCGCGGCATCGAAGCCACCGTAGCTGCATACCTCGAAAGTAAAAAACAAAATAAAAAGCATAAAAAATGAACGAGCCCACACGACAACCGCGGCCGCGGTGGCTGACGCTAATATGCGTATGTGTAGCCCTGACCGGCATCGTCGGACCCATATCGGTACTTTCGACAGCCGCAGACAGCCCACTACGCCCGCTTATGTGGGCCTTTCCGGCGTATACTGCCGCCACCGCCGTGTGTGCATGGATATGCTGGGAACAGCGAAAAGAGGTATCTTGGATACTTATTGCCGTAGCCATCCTTGCGACAGTCGCAATAAGCGCCGCAGCCACTTTACGGCCAACACTCTTATACACAGGATAATAACCACACACAAATAAAGCGACGAAAAATTTTTTAGTTTTTTTCCGCAAAAAATTTGGTGGGAAACGAAAAGAGCAGTAACTTTGCAACGCAAAAGCAAAAACGGTCTGCCTTGCGAAAGA
>CAKTOT010000003.1 GCA_934590135.1 uncultured Muribaculaceae bacterium | reverse complement strand
ATATTATAATATGGATAATGATGCAGTTACATTTGCATATCCATCATATATGTTTCAGGAGAATGAATCAAATGACATAAAAAATTTGCGTTTGGGCGATACTGCGCATGAATTTAAGCATGGCAATCAATTTCTTAATGGAGATTTGGACTTAGCGGTAAGTTGTGGCGGAATACTGATGAAATCAAGAGGTGCGATATATTACGACATAACAGACGAACGTGCCGCATATGACCGAGAAGAGCTATTTTCGGGACGGCATACCGGCAATCAAGAAATACTTGGCAATCCACAATATGGGAAGATTGGACTAAGACAAAGAAGTATAGGTAACATTACGCCCTCCAAATATCCCTATATAAACGAAAAAGCTAAAACGTTCAACCGAGTCGTTAGAACCCGCAACGGAAAGATTTTCAGACCATAACTTATCATATGTATGAGAAAAAAGTATAGAATACTATCCCTCGCTTTTTTATTGCCGATATTGTCTATATTCGGCGCATCAAATATTGAGAAAATGCCGATGCTCGGAAAGGCGAAACTGGATTCGATTATTCGTTCGACAGGCTATGCGGCCTTTAATTTATACTCGTACGTTTTTAATGGGATCGGATGTGTTACAACAGTAGGGCTTTTAGTCCTTAGAGACGACAGCTCGTACATATGTAAACGGTCATCGGTTGATGATACTAACTATGTTTATGAAAACATTTGGGCAATGAGTGGAGACACATTGATATTGCTTGAAGATAATCATGAATATTTTGTTGATAATAATCAAAGGCCGCTTACAGACTCAGAGTTGTTTTCCAACGAGTTTCTATCGGATACTAATAATATGTACTCGGGAAAGCCCTTCGGAAGAATTGTTCCAAGAGAGTATGAAAAAGGGCATACCACACAATGGCGCAACAGATTATGCTGCATTATAGGAGAAGATACTATAGGCATATTCATCAAACCGATAGATTACACGAATAGCTCTTCGAATGCTATTACTGATTTGGGCAGGCATATCAGCATACCATACAGCTATATAGACGGCTTTATTCCGTATATATATACCGGCCCGTACAAGTTATTTAACAGCCCGTTTCAGATGGTGCGTTTCCCGCATCTGATAAATCAATATGGGATTGACAAAGATTCCCTCTACAAGGATTATAAAAAAGCCGTAAAGTTTTATCCGATAGAGTACGAACACTGGTATCTCCGTAAGCAGGAATATATAAGAAATCAATAAGCGATGAAAATGGAAAAGGGACAGATAGTGAAGTCAAACGGACAAAAATCTGACTATGAGACTGAAATAACAGCTCGTTGTCTTTCGAATTGCAATTACGGCAGAATGTTTGTACCTTTGCATTCCGAAAAAATAGACAGAACAGCCCATGCCTATCACCGAGACACTCCGTCCATATAGGCATCTAATACACAACATTATATGGCACTAAAATGCGGTATCGTGGGACTGCCCAATGTCGGCAAGTCCACACTTTTCAACTGTCTGAGCAACACCAAGGCCCAGTCAGCCAACTTTCCTTTCTGCACCATCGAGCCCAACGTGGGCGTCATCACCGTTCCGGACGAACGTCTGACACGCCTGGTGGAAATGTGTAATCCACGCTCGGTAGTACCCGCCACCGTCGAAATCGTAGACATCGCCGGTCTGGTCAAAGGCGCCAGTCGCGGCGAAGGTCTCGGCAACAAATTCCTCGCCAACATCCGCGAAACAGACGCCATATTACACGTCTTGCGCTGCTTCGACGACGATAACGTCACCCACGTAGACGGCAGCGTCGACCCCGTACGCGACAAAGAAATCATTGACTACGAGCTCCAGCTCAAGGATCTCGAAACCATTGAGGCCCGAATATCCAAGACCCAAAAAGCAGCACAAACCGGCGGTGACAAAACCGCCAAGATGCAATACGAGGTGCTGCGACGCTACAAGGAGGCGTTGGATGCCGGACGTCCGGCACGCTCGGTCAAGCTGGACACGCCCGACGAAATTCGCTACAGCCGCGAACTGTTCCTGCTCACCGCCAAACCCGTATTGTATGTATGTAACGTCGACGATGCCAGCGCCGCCACCGGCAACGCCTATGTCGAAGCCGTACGCCAAGCCATAGCCGATGAGGATGCCTCCCTGATGGTCGTGGCCGCACAGACCGAGAGCGAAATTGCCGAATTGGACACCTACGAAGAACGCAAGGAATTCCTCGCCGAGATAGGACTCGAAGAATCCGGCGTGGCACGCCTGATACGCGCCGCCTATGCCTTGCTTGACTTGCAGACATACTTTACCGCAGGTCCGGACGAAGTACGTGCCTGGACCTTCCGTCGCGGCACCAAGGCTCCGCAAGCCGCCGGCATCATTCACACCGATTTCGAAAAAGGCTTTATCCGCGCCGAAGTCATCAAGTACGACGACTACGTCACCCTCGGCGGCGAAGGTCCCGTGCGCGACGCCGGAAAAATGGGCGTCGAGGGCAAAGAATATGTCGTGCAAGACGGCGACATCATGCACTTCCGCTTCAACGTCTAAGCATTACCGCATATACGTCTAAAGACAAAACAAGCCCTAAACAGCCGGGAAGCAAGCGCTTTGCTCCCCGGCTGTCCTTGTTTAGGCGCACACGTTCCCGAGTATTAGCATACACGATCCCGTACATTCCGCCGTACAGCCGCTCGCTGTGTATGACACTATAAACCATTCGGAGAATGATATTCGCAGCCTATTGACGTCCTTATAGCAACGCGTGCGCGCATTATGTGCGCGTATGATTTGAGGATTCGGAGATAAATAACTAAATTTGCAACAAATATGGCCGCAGCATTGTGATATCGGCCGAAACACTTATACGACACTTCACAAACGATGAATAAGATAGTATTAATGACAGCTTTAGCGGCGATAAATTTCGCCGCCCAAGCAGCCGCCCCGGTTCCCGATTATGCCGATGCTCCGCGTCAGGGTGTAGGTGCAAGTACGACCATCCCGACGACAGCCGCAGCCCTCAATCGAGCACGCGCACTCTACGATGCAGGCAGTTATAATGCAGCACTTGACGAGACACGGCGGTCCATGGAAGCCGCGCCGACTTCGATTGATGCTAATATTACAGAACAAGCCGCATGGCTCGAAGCCATGTGTCTGCATCGTCTCGGCGACAGTCGCGCACGCGCTCGTTTCGAGCAATTTCTTGATACATATCCCGCCTCACTGATGCGCCAAGACGTGATGATGTGCATAGCCGACATCGAATTCGAGCACAATTATGCCAAGGCCCTCGAACTTTACCGCCGCGTTGATGCGTCCGCACTCACCCCCGAGAGGCAAGACGAGTACGACTATCGTACCGCATACTGCTACCTCAAGCTGGCCGACTACGACAGTGCACAGACTCTGATGATGTCCCTGCGCGACAAGCCCGAATATCGCGATGCCGCAACATTCTACCTCGCATACATCGCCTATGCACGTCGCCAATACGACACGGCGCTCGATCTCTTTGCACAGGCCAATACAACCGTAGCCCCCGGCGATATGACGCCATACTACATGGCGCAAATATTCTTCGTGCGCGAAGACTACAGCCGCTCGCTCGAAGAAGCACGTCGTATGCTGGGTCGCAACACCACCACTCCCACCGAATTCACCGCCGAGGCCAACCGTATTGCCGGCGAAAGCCTTTACCACCTCGACCGCTTTGACGAAGCCGTACCCTACGTACGCGCATACGTCAATGCCACCGCCGAGCCTCAACCCACATCGCTGTACATTCTCGGCGTCAGCGAGTACAATAGCGGCGACTACGCCGAAGCAGTACAAACCCTACGCCGCGTGTGCGACAGCCCCTCGGCCATGGGACAAAATGCCTATCTGTACATCGGACAGGCGCTACTGAAACAAAACGATACAGACGCAGCCATAATGGCGTTTGACCACGCCGCGCGCATGACCTTCGATAACTCAGCCCGCGAAAACGCCTATTACAACTACGCTGTGGCACTGTCGCGCGGCGGCAGCGTACCTTTTGGCTCGTCAGTCAAAACCTTTGAGGAATACCTCGAGGTATTCCCCGAAAGCACCCATAGTGACATCGTCCGCCGATACATCATCGCCGGATACGTCACCGACCACAACTACGATGCAGCCATTGCTTCGATCAACCGCACAACCAATCCCTCGCCCGAAATACTCGCCGCCAAGCAGCAAGTTCTCTATGCCTTGGGATTACGAGACCTCGGCGCCAAACGGCTCGGAGACGCCATCGCACGCCTCGAACAAGCCAAGGAACTTGCCGGCTACGACAGCAAGGTGGCCCACGAGACACTTATGGCCTTAGGCGAAGCATACCTACTTGACAATCAGCACGCAAACGCCGCCGAAAACCTCAAGGCCTACCTCCAAGACGCCTCCGGCAACGACGCCAACGCCCGTCTGGCCTACTACGACCTCGGATATGCCGAGCTGGGCCTGAAACACTACGGATTGGCAGCCAACGCTTTCCGCAACGCCATCGAAAGCCATAACAATATGCCCAAACACATCGTGGCCGACGCATACACACGTCTGGGCGACGCCCATTACTACCAAAAACATTGGGAACAAGCACGCAAGGCATACGCCCACGCTTTTGAAATGGCTCCTCGCGCCGGCGATTACCCACTGTTCCAGCAAGCCGTCATCGCATCATACAACTCCGACCAAGCCGAACGCCTGCGCCTGCTGCAACGTTTGCGCAAAGACTTCCCGTCATCTTCACTGATGCCCGAGGCATTACTCGAGACCGCCGAAGCATACCAGCTCAGCAATGACAACGAAAACGCCGAACGCACGCTCGACGAACTCACATCCAAGTATCCGGCCACTCAGCAAGGCCGCCAAGCTCTGCTATATCTGGCCAATATTTATGCCGATGCAGACCGAAAAGACGAAGCCTCCAAGACTTACGCACGCCTGATACGCGAATATCCCACAAGCACCGAGGCACACCAGGCCGCCGAAGTGCTCAAACGCTATGCCGCCGACGCCGGCGAAATGGAGCGCTACGAGCAATTCATCGCCGGAATAGACAACGCGCCACGACTCGAAGCAGCCGAATCGGACCGACTGTCATTCGAAGCAGCCGAAGAACAATACCTTGACGGACGTGGAATTACAGCCATGCGCCGCTACCTCAAGAACTACCCCAAAGGCCAGAACCGCCACCGCGCACTTGCCTACCTAATGGACGAGGCTTCGGAACGCCAAGCCACCGATGATGCCTACAAATACGCATCAGCCATCGTCACCGAATATCCCGATGCCGAAGCAGCCGAGGACGCCCTGGCCATCGTGGCTGCATACGACTATGCGCAAGGACGCCAAGGCAATGCCCGCGATGCTTGGGTCAAGCTGAGCCAACGAGCTTCCACGCCCCAAAATGCCAACGCCGCCCGTATGGGACTGATGCGCATAGCACGCGACCAAGGCGATGCTGCCGCACTGCGTGATGCCGCCCAGTCCGTACTATCGTCCTCGACGCTCGGTGCACAAGACAAAACCGAAGCGGCATTCTCCTTGGGCTTGGCCGAACACCTTGCCGGCAATGACGAAGACGCACGACAGATGTGGTCCAAACTGGCCAAAGACGCCTCCGATATCTACGGAGCCAAAGCCGCCGTATATCTGGCACAAAACTACCTCGACCATCAAATGAACGATGAAGCCCTCGCCACAGCCGAAGCATTCACCGCTTCGGGCACGCCCCACCAGTACTGGCTGGCACGCGGATTTATCGTCCTGAGTGACGCCATGCGCGCCAAAGGCAAAGTCTTCGAAGCCGATGAATACTTACGCGCCGTACGCTCCAACTATACCGGTGACGAAGCCGACATTTTTGACGCTATAGACTCACGCCTCGGAAGCAAGTAAAGCAGCTAACGATACCGACCCGGTACGGCCCGAAACCGATACCGTACGTCCAAACCCAATATACGTCCATACATTATATATTATATATGACCCTCTTACAGCACATACAGCCGCGCCACGCCGCCCTGACGGTCGCCGCCGTCAGCGTCATCGCCGCCACGGCTCAGAATATGTCCACCCAAATTGTTGTCGAGCGCCAAATCGAGCCCGAATATCGCCAAGTCGTGCGCCCCTCGGGCGTCTCACCGGTGGCACTCACCCCCAAGGTGACCACTCCACGGCTATCGGCAGCGCCTTACTCGGCTCTGGCACGACTAGATGCCTCCCTGACTATGCTCGAACCTGCAGCTTGGGGCGACACATTGTACGTCAGCCCGTTCCGCGGATATGCCAATCTCGGATACCTGCCGGCAGCCAACGCCGCCGCATCTCTGGGTTACACCTTTATCAATACACGAGACAGCCGCGTCAGCGCCTTCGTCAGCTATCTGGCCAATAAATACCACGGCTACCGTGATGACTACGACGGACAACGCGCCCAAACGGACTACTCGCACCAAGAATTACGCATAGGCGCCGATGCACTCCACCGTCTCGACCGCCGAAATACGCTTGCTGCATCCGTCGGATACACCTTCTCAAGCACACAAATGCCCGAATATGCGTCCGGTTCCGCAAACACTTTCAAGCAAAACGCCAACCGCGCATATTTCACCGCCGACTGGTCACACCGCGGGGCCTTAGCCGCCGATGCCGGCGCATCGGTTCGATACTTCGGATTCACCAAGGACGTATACAATACCGGAGCTTCTACAGGCGTACTTCTGCCCAACAACCCGATGACCGAAGCACTATACGACATCCACGGCAATGTAGCCGCCACTACAGGCAAGTGGACCTTCCGTCTGCGTGCAGCCGCCACCTGGCAGCATCACAGCCCCGCCGCCGGAGGCTTATATGCCTATGCAGCAGACGATGAAGTCTCGGACAATGCACTCTTCGGCTACGCACACTACGACTACCACACCAACGCCCTATACACCTTCACACCCTCGGCCGAATTGCGCAGCGGATCGTTCACCGGAATATTCGGCCTGCGGCTCGACCTCAGCCACGGCGGATTCTCCAAAAAATTCCAAGCCTCTCCGGATATACGCCTTAACTGGCAAATTTCCTCACGCATAGCCCTCTGGGGACGCGTCGGCGGCGGAAAAGTACTCAACACCCTCGAAGACCTATACGCCTACACACCCTATATGTCCGGCGCATACGGATATGACATGTCCTCAATCCCCTTCACCCTGGATGCAGGCATAAATATGGGGCCGTTCAGCGGCTTCTCCATTGCCCTTGAAATCGGCGGAGCCAATGCCAAAGAATGGCTGATGCCGGCCTTGGCCAACAGCGCCAACTTCTACGAAATGACCAAAGTATCCGGAATACACTACCGCGCCGCACTGGCTTGGGAAGCCCTGAAATGGTTCTCGGCACACGCATCCATCGAAGGAGCCACCCAATCGGAGGACGGCGGTGACGGCGGATACTATCTATGGCGCGACCGCGCACGCTGGCAGACTAATGTCGGCATAACACTGCGACCGCTCGAACCTCTGACACTCTCCGTAGACTGGAACCTGCGCACCAAACGTCGCGCCTACGAGGTGGGCAGCGCATCACTCCTGGGTCTGGGATTCCTCTACCATAAAGATATAATCAACCTCGGAAATATCAACGACATAAGCGCCTCGGCCACATGGCAATTCAACGAGCGACTCAGCGCACATATAATGCTTACCAACATCCTGTGCCGTCGCTATTATATTATTCCCGGCGTAGTGTCGGCACGTCTGGGCGGAACACTCGGAGTATCTTATCAATTCTGACCGCAATCGGGCGCAACACCACGAGCAAGATCCGAATATCATAGATGCCGGACGCCATAATTCAGATACGCGAACATAATAATTCAGATGCCCAAAGCTATAGTTCATAGTTCCGCACACCAAACTCGCTTACACACGCCCCCAAATAAACGCTAATACACACAGATATGGAACCGATACTATCCGCATGGCTGATGTGGCTCATAGCCGCAGCCATACTCGTAATCATCGAACTACTGACCACGGCCTATGCCGCGCTATGCCTTGTAGGCGGATGCCTGGCCGCAATGGTCGGCGCCATCTGTGACGGCGGGCTGCGAATGCAATTGCTGCTGGCCGCCATAGGCACCATAGCCACATTTGTGGCCGGAAAGCCGCTGCTACAGCACTACGGCCTGCTGCGGCATCACCGCCCCGAACCAAGCAATATGGACGCCCTGATAGGCCGAACATGCATCGTAACCGAGCGCATAGGCGGAACGGATGACCCCGGAAGAGTACGCATAGACGGCGACAGCTGGCAAGCCGTATCCGAAGACGGAAGCCCCATAGAAACAGGTACAGCGGTATGCGTCATTCGCTATGACAGCATCATTCTCACCGTCCGATGCGCCGATATCGCCGCCGAATAACGTCCCCGACGAGAAAAACAAAAGCAGACCACAACAACACATATACATACCATACCCTTAAACATCTCAAAAAAACAGAATATGGAATCAATCATCTTTTTGGCACTTGCCATTCTTATCGCAATCATCGTAGTACTCGCCGGCGTAAAAGTCGTGCCACAGTCCGAAACACGCGTCATCGAACGCCTCGGCCGCTTCCACAGCGTCCTTCCTCCGGGCCTCAATATCATCTGGCCCTTTATAGACAAACCCAAGGTAATATACACCCGCGGCGTCGAAAGCGCCTACGGCGGCCGTACCATAGTCCGAATGAAAGCCACCAGCTCCATCGACCTACGCGAACAAGTCTACGACTTCCCATCACAGCAAGTCATCACCAAGGACAACGTCACCACCGAAATCAACGCCCTGCTATACTTCCAGATTGTCGACCCAAAAAAATCAGTATACGAAATCGACAACCTGCCCAACGCTATCGAAAAACTCACCCAAACATCGCTGCGTAACGTCATAGGCGAACTCGAATTGGATGAGACACTTACAAGCCGCGATACCATCAACAGCCGCCTGCAAGCAATACTCGACGAAGCCACCAATAAATGGGGCGTCAAAGTCAACCGCGTCGAACTGCAAGACATCACACCTCCGGAAAGCGTGCGCGAAGCCATGGAGAAACAAATGCAAGCCGAACGTAACCGCCGCGCCGAAATCCTCAACGCCGAAGGCGAAAAGAAATCGCTGATACTCCGCTCCGAAGGCGAACGCGAATCACGCATCAACGCCGCCGAAGCCGTCAAACGCGCCGAGATACTTCGCGCCGAAGGCGAATCACAGGCCAAAATTCTCCAAGCACAAGGCGAAGCCGAAGCAATACGATGCGTCGCTCAAGCCATCAGCACCACACAAACAGACCCCGCCACATACATGCTCGCGGTCAAATACATAGAAACACTGCGCTCGATGACCAACGGCAAAGACACCAAGACCGTCTACATCCCATACGAAGCCACCGGCGTACTATCTTCCATAGGTGCCATCAAAGACGTGTTCAAAAGCTGATGCCCGACCCGTTTAGATGCCTCAAAACGCACAAACACACGCTCGAACGCACAATTTTCGCCCCACCCGATGGCACTTACAAGATTTTGTCGTATATTTGCAGACTGAAATTTTATGTAGAAAATAATTAATCCAAAAACTAACATAATTCTAAACATGCAGAACAAAGGAAAATTGGCCGCGCTCCTATCTTCGGTGATTGCGGTGCTGCTCATCCTGGTATGCGCGTTCTATCTGTCGTTTACGATCGTAAACTCCAATTACGAGACCGCAGCGACGGAATATGCGCACGCCCAGTCCCAAGGCAAGGACAACCAAGACCAAGCCTACAACGATGCTTACAAACACTACATGGACAGCATCGGTCAAGAAAAAGTCTACTTAGGCTACACACTCGACGAAGTTCGCAAATGGGGTGTCAACCTCGGTCTCGACCTCAAAGGCGGTATGAACGTAACGCTTCAGGTTGATATGCCCGACATGATGCGTCAGCTGGCTACCGTCAAAAACGACTCCAACTTCGAGAAAGCCCTTACGGCTACCTCGGCATTTATGGAGAAAGAACCCAACGCCGACTACCTCCAACACTTCCTCGAAGAATACGCCAAAGTATGCCCCAATGCCGACCTGACAGTACTCTTCAGCCCGGTAGTCAAAGAGAACAAGCCCGATGTGGCCCGCGCTCAACTCCGCGCCGAAATCCGAGACATGGTCAACACCTCGGCCACACAAACACTCCGCAAACGTATCGACCAATTCGGTGTCGTATCGCCCAACATCCAAGTACTTGAAGGCAAGGACGGTCAAATCCTGCTCGAGCTCCCCGGCGTCAAAGACCACGAACGCGTACGCGAACTGCTCCAGCGCTCGGCCAACCTTGAGTTCTACCTCACATATCCCGCGAGCGAAGTGGCAGCCGACATCAACGCCGTTGCTCAAGCCGCCATCAAAGACAGCATCGAAGACGCCGCAACATTGGCTCAAGTACTCGCTTCAAGCCAGGGTATGATCAACCCCAACAGCCCCATCCTGGCTTACGCTCCCACCGACAAAGACGTTAAAACCATCGATGCCATACTTGCACGCTACGCCAACAAGCTCCCCAACGATCTCAAATTCGGCTGGGGCGTAAAACCCGAAGTACAGCAAGTAAAGAACGGAGACAAGATTGAAGAAGTTAAAATCGGCTACGCTCTGTACGCACTTAAGACACAGAACGGCGGCCCCGCATTGGACGGCGAAGTAGTCAAAGACGCCTCCGCAGACTTTGATGCACAGAGCTTCCGTGGTCAAGAAGTATCTATGACTATGAACTCCGAAGGAGCTCGCGAATGGTCGCGCATCACCGGAGCCAACATCGGCAAATCCATAGCCATCGTCCTTGACGGTCAAGTATACTCCGCGCCCACAGTCAACACTGCCATCGACGGCGGGCGCTCCTCCATCACCGGCAACTTCACCGTCGAAGAAGCCAAGGACCTTGCCAACGTCCTCAAAGCCGGTAAGATGAAAGCCAAAGTCAACATCATCTCCGATATGGTCATCGGCCCGTCGCTGGGTAAGCAAGCCATTCAAGACGGTATGATGTCCTTCGTTGTCGCCCTCGTATGCCTCATGATTTTCATGATTGCATTCTACGGCTTCATCCCCGGTATCATCGCCAACCTTTGCTTGATATTCAACCTCTTCTTCACCCTCGGCATCCTTGCCTCCTTCCAAGCAGTACTGACACTCTCCGGTATCGCCGGTATCGTGCTATCACTCGGTATGGCCGTTGATGCCAACGTGCTCATCTTTGAACGTGCCAAAGAAGAACTTCGCGCCGGCAAAAACAGCCGCACCGCCATCGCCGACGGCTACTCCAACGCCTTCAGCGCAATCTTCGATGGCAACTTGACATCCATCATCACCGGTGTCATCCTGCTGTACTTCGGTACCGGTCCCATCAAGGGCTTCGCCACCACCCTCATCATCGGCCTTATCTGCTCGTTCTTCACGGCAGTATACCTCAGCCGAGTATTCTTCCTTTGGGTTTCCAAGACCAAAGCGATGAACAATATGACCTTTACCACCGGCCTGTCGCGCAAGCTGTTCCATGACACCAAAATCAACTTCATGGGCAAACGTAAAGCCGCCTTCGGTGCCGCCATCGCCATCATCGCAGTATTTGTTGCCTCGCTGTGCCTCCGTGGCCTCAACCAAGGCATCGACTTCTCCGGCGGTCGCAACTATATCGTCAAGTTCGAGAAACCCGTAAGCACCACCGAGCTTCAGGAGAAACTCGCACCCGAATTCGATGGCTCGACCGTATCGGTCATCACAATCGAAAGCTCCAATCAGGTACGTATATCCACCAACTACAAGATAGACTCCGACGCCAAAGGTACCGATGAAGAGATTACCGGTAAACTCTTCAAAGTCCTCAAGCCCTACCTCCGCTCGGGTATGACCGACAAAGAATTCTCGACATACGATGCATCGCAAGGCATTGTTTCCTCACAGAAAGTAGGTCCTACAGTGGCTGACGATATGCGCACCGAGGCATACATAGCCGTAACTCTCGCATTGATAGCGATGTTCCTTTACATCCTCCTGCGCTTCCGCAACGTAGCATTCTCGCTCGGTGCACTCGCAGCCGTAGCATTCACCGCCTTCAGTATCATCGGCTTCTACTCCATCTTCTGGGGCGTATTCCCCTTCGCAATGGAGATTGACCAAAGCTTCATAGCCGCAATTCTGACAGTAATCGGCTACCAAATCAACGATACCGTGGTGGTATTTGACCGCGTGCGCGAAAACCTCGGACTGTATCCCAAGTGGAATTTCTTCGACACCATCAACCACTCGATCAACTCCACCTTGGCTCGTACAATCATGACCTCCGCATCCACACTGCTTGTACTCATCTGCATCTTCATCCTCGGTGGTGACAGCATTCGCAGCTTCGTATTCGCAATGGGCTTCGGCGTCATCATCGGTACACTGGCCACCATATTCGTTGCCGCTCCCGTGGCTTATATCACCGACAGCCGTCGCAAACACAACAAAATCAGCGGCACACAGGCTATCGCCAAGAACGCATAACATCATCCCTACATAACAGAAGACGCCCGACCTTTCAGCGGTCGGGCGTCTTTGTATATATTATATATAATCTAAGCTCGAAAGCCCCAAACTCGCCTCAGACACACTAAATGAAACACTACGACACTATCCGCCCCGAGCAAGAAGCGGCCGTTTTACGCCGCCAAAAATTCAAAATGTCACTTCTATGGTACTACAACGATGGGGGCAACGCATTTTTTAACAAAAAAATTTGGCAGAGACGCCGATAAGTTATACTTTTGCCGAAGATTTCGATATAACATCAGGCAGAGGCCTACCAGACGTCGAATCGCAACCTCAAAGAACCGACGCAGAGACCTCACACGAGATTGTATTACATAATTTAAAACAAATGCAGCATCCAAGCCACACATAATACAACGCTCGAGTGACACTACGCCGGACCACAAGATGGTAAAAAAGATTGACATAGTATTCACCGCAGACGACAGATGCACAAAAAGAACTGTTTAACACCACACCACACTCGACAGAAGATTCGAACAAAACGGGCAGGTACAACGTTGTACATACACAGTGCCAAACCGATTATTCACGAAACCGAAGCCGAGAGCAATAAAGACTAAGGTTTGGAGCCACAAATGCATCCGCACAACCGTCAGCAGACAAGAGCAACCACAACTGCAAAACATATAACAAGACTATATACAAATACACTAAATACAAACCACTAATTCTACTTTTTATGAAAAAGATTGCATTAGTAGCCGCATTAGTCGGCGCAACATTCTGTGCAGTGCCCACATCCGCACAAGAAGCACAGGAAGTAGCAGTATCTCTGGACCAACCCTGCAAGACACACTACTACAGCACATCACGTGACAACTGGTTTATCCAGGTAGGTGCAGGCATCCAAAGCCCGTTCGTAGAAAACTACCTGCCCCAGACCGATGCAAAGCACAAACTCACAGCAGTATACAACCTCGGTTTCGGCAAATGGTTCTCGCCCTATATCGGATGGCGTCTCAGCTTCCTGGGCGGCGCAATGCGTTGGGACAACGGCGAAATCTCCAAGGCCAAAAACGTGAACGCCAACCTTGACTTTATGTGGGATATGTTCAACAGCCTCGGCGGCGTCAACCCCAACCGCGTATTCTCCATCGTACCCTTCGTAGGTCTCGGCGGTACATACGTATGGGACATCAAGGCTCCCGCTTCCAATATCTACAACAAATGGGGCGCCATCAAAGACGAAAGCTGGACACTTCCCGTCAGCGCCGGTTTGCAACTGCGCTTCCGTCTGTGCAAATATGTTGACCTCTTCTTCGAAGGTCGCGCACAGTTCTACGGCGACAACTTCAACGGTTGCGCCTACGGCCAACCCGTCGACGTCAACATCTCCGCTATCGGCGGTCTGACCTTTAACCTCGGCGGTAGCCAATTCCGCACCTTCAACCCCTGCGACTACACCGACTACATCAACAGCCTCAACGGCCAAGTCAACGACCTGCGTTCCGCTCTTGCCGCTACCGCAGCCGACCTCGCAGCCGCTCAAGCCCAACTCCCCTGCCCCGAAGTTAAAGAACAGCAACCCGTTGCTACAGCCGCTCCCCTGCTGGCTTCCGTACGCTTCAAAATCGGCTCCGCCGTCATCACTCCCGCCGAAGAAGTCAATGTATACAACATCGCCGAATGGCTCAAAGCCAACCCCGAGCAGAAGATTGTCATCGCCGGCTATGCTGACAAGAAAACCGGCTCGGCCGACTTCAACAAGAAGCTGTCCGAAAAACGTGCACAGGCCGTTTGCGATATGCTCGTCAATGAATACGGCATCGCTTCCGACCGTCTGAGCACCAAGTCCTTCGGTAGCGACGAACAGGTTTACACCGGCAAGGGTCAGAACGACTGGAACCGCATCGTAATCTTCAAAGCCAACTAATATAGGTTTAGAAGCACATACCTGACACGCCGCATTTGCGGCCAATGGCGGACACATCCGACTCTCGGATGTGTCCGCCTCGCATATCTACGACAACAACCATAGTCGCAATCCACGTTGCACCGGGCTTTTTCCCATAAATAGGTATGTCCCGCTAACGATATTTTCACTATTTTTGTCGTCAAAAACCTGCCATTGACAATGTTCAACTTTTCATCAAGAGCGTCAAAAATCGCATACAGCATCATCGCAAGCATCATCCTTCTACTCTTATGGAGCAATATGCATGCTGTCGCCGAGGCAATAGGGCTGAAATCACCTCTACCCGAGAGACTTGCCCGCGACTTGTTCGTTGTCATTGCGGGAATCGTTCTTACGGCCATAGCCATAAAGCCAAGGAACGTATTTTCCTTTCTCGGGCTGAACGGCAACATAGCCAAAGGATTCGGCATTGCTATTTTGTGTGTCATCCCCATATACTTGGCGTTCATTATCTTCGGTCGAATAAACACCGACACGACATTCTCCTTGGTCGCGAGAAAAAGCATCCTTTCGGGATTCGTCGAAGAATTTATGTTCAGAGCTATTATGTTCGGGCTGCTGTTCCGATACGCAAAAATAGGATTCTTTTGGTCCGTCATATTGCCGGCGCTATGCTTCGGGGCTATGCACCTATACCAGGGGCACGATGCGGCATCATCCCTTGCGGCTTTCGGCGTGACATTCCTTGGCGCCGTATACTTCAGCTGGATGTATGCCGAATGGGACTTCAATTTATGGGTTCCGGTCGGACTACACATGCTGATGAACGCCGCATGGGTAGTTTTCACAATGGAGGGTACAGAAGCCGCCGCCGGAGGCTTGGTGTCGAACATTGCACGCGTGACCGGCATCGTTTTGGCCATAGCCCTCACAATATGGCATAAGAAACGCCACGGCATTAAATTCGTGGCACACACACAGATGTTCTAAACATAAAGAAAGACAACACTATGAGCAAAAGCAAGACAGGCGAACAACGGCCCATAAATAAACGTATAAAAGGAATAATCTCCCTTGCTATAGTTTTCGTAATGATGACCGCCATCGCCATACATCGTAATGGAATGCATTTCGGTCATCGTCTGAACGAAAACAACACCGACAGCATCGCCGGCGTCGAACGCCTCAAGGACGGCAGCATCCTCGTCAACACTGCGCAATTAGGCCTCGATATACGCGGGTACAACGGCCCGGTTCCACTGGAAATACGTCTCAACCCCTCGGGCAAAGTAGCATCAATAGCCGTTTTGGACAACACCGAGAGTCCCAAGTTCCTGCAGCACGTCCTTGACGGCGGCCTTCTTGAACAATGGATAGGTCGTGATGCCGGTCAAATTCTCGCCGCCCCGGACGCAGATGCCGTCAGCGGCGCCACATATACCTCCAACGCCATAATCGCCAATGTCCGCGCCGGACTTGCAACAGCCTTAGGCCGACCGAACGAAATAGCCAAAACATCGGCATCCATCGCCAAAGCTTCAAGCACAAAACCACTACACGAAAACGACAAACCCGAGAGCGGAACACACGGCACAACACCGACTTACACCACCACGGCAAAAGCCGATGCCACTTCGGCCACGACACACAAGCCATCACCGGACAAAGCATCAATGTCCGAGGCCGTAAATACAGACCGCGCACAGACAACGAACGTGGAGAGCACGGACGAAAGACGCCCCCACCCTTTCACAATCAATACCACCGAAACAGGCAAAGACATCCGCGGCTTCGGCGGCCCGGTACCTATCCAAATGGAAGTAAGCGCCAAAGGACGCATCACCTCCATCACCGCACTGCCCAACGACGAAACTCCGGGATTCTTCAAACGCGTGACACGTGCCGCGCTCACCGACACATTTGTCGGTATGAGCGTACGGCAGGCCCTTGCGTCCGATATGCCGGATGCAGTCAGCGGCGCGACATACTCCTCCAAGGCACTGATAGCCAATATACAGAAAGCCTTCGAGCAAGCACAAGACACCCTTGCATCCTTCCGCAACGGATCTACGAAAGCCACAACTGCCAAACCGGCAAAAGCCGAAGTCAATAAGCCCGAACAGGCGCCGACAGAAACAAAAGCCGCGAACAATTCCGATGCCGCCACATCGTCAAAGGCCGATTCCGCCACTGTGTCCGCCATATCGGCCGAACACTCCTCCAAGCAAGCACATCAGTCCAAAGAACCGCAAGACAAAGACGCCACGCCCGATTCCGGGACACCATCATCGCCATGGACATGGCAACTGATTGTAGCGCTGTGCCTTGCCGTCTCGGCCACCATTATTCCGCTACTAAGGAACAATCGTAAAATACGCACGACGATTTTGGTGCTCAATGTTGCCGGGCTCGGATTGCTTTGCGGCAAATTCATATCCTTTTCGCTGATGGTCAACGTAATGTCCAACGGCATACAATGGCCCGCCGGACTTGTAGCGCTGGTGATGCTCTTCGCCGCTTTCGTGATGCCACTGCTCGGACGCCCCAATCATTACTGTATGTGGGTGTGCCCTTACGGCTCGGCACAGGAACTTATGGGTCGCATCACCAAACGCAAATGGCGTCCTTCGCCTCAACTTACACGTAGTCTGACATGGACACGCCGCGGCCTTTGGGGATTGCTTATGGTGCTAATGTGGTGCGACATCGCATTTGTATGGACAGACTATGAACCCTTTGCCATATTCGTACCCGCGGCAGCATCCGTGGCCGTCATCGTCATAGCCTCCCTCTTCCTAATTCTCAGCATATTTGTCCACCGCCCCTACTGCTCGTGGATATGCCCGACAGGCACCACCTTCCGCGCGGCTCAAGACATCACCAAGCCATAAGCCATAACTCCGTACACGTGCCTTGCGCACGCGTCTCATTGCATCAACTCATCGGTCGTCATAGGCAGACTGCCGATGCTTGTACCATATAGTCTCAAAATATAAACATTTAAGAGCCAGAGCTATGCTGCATTTTAACAACATTTAGGGACTTACCGTAAGCACCATATCGAAAAAAAACGCTAACTTTGCAACACAAGACATTGATGCGGCCTGCCGATACGGCGCCGTCCACGACATCTAACACATCCTTAGGGATCTTCGCCCGGTTAGCGCGGGGCTGAGATTCTTTCTTTTTTATGTTTTACGGAAAAAACACAGATGACGACCCCGGTACCGCTAAATGCCTCTATATACTTAACATCCAACAACTAAAAACACAAAACAAGCAACTATGGCTATCACATACATGACCAAAGAAGGTTATAAGAAAAAAATGGAGGAAATCGCTTATCTCGAATCAGTTAAGCGTCCCGAAATATCACGTGCCATCGCCGAAGCTCGCGACAAAGGCGACTTGAGCGAAAACGCCGAATACGATGCGGCCAAGGAAGCCCAAGGCATGCTCGAAATGAAAATATCGCAACTCAAGGACCTCGTGGCCAATGCACGCATCTTGGACGAAAGCCAACTCAATTGCGAAGAAGTCCAGATACTCAACCGCGTCACCATCAAGAACGTGGCCAACGGCATGACTATGGAATACACCATCGTGGCCGACAGCGAAGCCAACCTCAAAGAAAAGAAAATCGCATCCTCCACACCCATAGCCAAAGGACTCTTAGGCCATAAATTAGGCGACATCGTCGAGATACGCGTACCCTCCGGCCTGATGAAATTCGAAATCACCAACATCACCTTCTAAGCGACTTTCAAACACATCATCGCCGCCGATTTCGGCTTATAGCATAGCCGACAAGCCATCTACGATCGATTTCGCTCGCGACCGAAAAGTCCGGAAACGGAATAAAGTTCTAAAAACAGAAGGAATATATAATCCCCAAAACAGTCAATAATTATGGCAACAATATTTTCACGCATAGCCGCCGGAGAGATAGGCTGCTACAAAGTCGCCGAAGACGACCGCCATTTCGCATTCCTGGATATCAACCCGGTAGCCGCCGGCCACGTGCTGGTAATCCCTAAGAAAGAAGTAGACTACATCTTCGACCTCAAAGAAGACGAATACGTCGAACTGCAGAAATTTGCACGTCGCGTAGCCATCGCCATGCGCCGTGCCATCCCCTGCAAACGCATAGGCGTTGCCGTTATGGGCCTCGAAGTACCACACACGCACATACATTTGGTGCCCATAAACGCCGAATCTGATATGAACTTCTTCAAACAACACCCCACAATTCCCGACACAGAGATGGAAGCCATCGCAAAGGCTATCTCTACCGAATTCGAGAAGCTCTAACAACCACACTCCAAATCCCCCATGAAAAAATTTCTAAGCATCACAGCTGCGGCCCTGATAGTAGCGGCATGCACCTCCGGACACGAAGGATGGACACTCAAAGGCGACATCGAAGGCGGTGCCGGCAAGACCGTGTACATCGAAGGCTCAACCATCGGCAACTGGTATCTTATCGACTCTGTGGCCATTGGAGAGGACGGCTCGTTTGACTACACAGCAGCAAAAGCCGATTCGCTGCCCACAATATATCGTATACGCCTGGCCGACAAATATATATACTTTCCCGCACAAGGCACCCAGACACTTACACTCAAAGCCGATGCCGAATCCTTTGACCGCGGATTTGATGTGTCCGGCTCGCCGCTTGCCTCCGAGTTTACGGCCGTTGACCGATTGATCAACAAGTACATAGACTCGCTGGGCACCGAAGCGGCACGCAATAACAAGACCCTCAAGACCGAACTTATGCTGATGGTCAATAAGGACACCACCTGCCTTGCGTCATACTATATTGTAGGCAAATTTATTGACAAACGCCCGTTGCTCAACCTTTCGGACCGTGCCGACCTGCGCATCCTCGGCAATGCAGCCAACAACTACAAACGTCTGCATCCCAACGACCCGCGCGGCAAAGACCTCGAACAACGTTACCTGGCTGCAAGACGCACACTACCCTCCTCGGGACGCGCTATGGAAGCCCAAATGGCATCCAAACCGGACGTCGCTATTGCCCGTTACGACATCAACGGCACACTGCGCAACTTCAACGACTACTGCGGCAAAGGCGTCACCGTGCTCAACTTTGTGCGCTACGACCACAAAAACTCGCCGGCCAACACCGTAGCACTCAACGAAGTATACACCAAATACAAGGACGCCGGACTCAAAATCTACCAAATATCCTTCGACCCGGACGAAATGAACTGGAGACGCTCGGCCGCCAATATGCCTTGGACATCGGTATGGAATTCGCCCACCGAAGGATATGACATCCTGCTGGCCTACAACGTCAACCCCGACGGCGGTCCCATAAGCTTCATTTTCGATCGCAACGGCGACTTAGTGCTCCGCGTAGCCGACGCCCGCGACCTACCCGCCGCACTGGCCCGCTACTTCTGATGCACGAAGACGCGTAAGCACTAACGCCTTACAGCGCATAGCCCTCCAATCCGCCGCAAAATCGCCCCCGATACTTGCGGCGGATTGCTTTATCAATCTGCGAATAAACTCAACAGGACAAAATACTTAAGCAACAAGCAGAACGTCATCGCAAAATAGATTTGCGTATTCGCCAAAAGTGTCGTACCTTTGCAGTCCGAAAAGGCGCATAGCGTCTTCCACAGTGGACAAATTTGGCTGCTTGCAACCACTAAAAAAAATGCTAAAAAACAACCCCAAAGGAGTGTCGATCACTACGGCACACCACAAGGGAATACCACATAGCATTTAACATCGCACCCGAATGGGCAGCCCGAGCATCCGTATGGAGACTTTCGCGCTGTCCACGTTTTTTTTTGCGTCAAGGCGCAGAGGACAAACGCTCTTTAAAGGTATACACAATCTAACTGACATAGTAATGAAGCAATTATTCACATCCGAATCCGTATCCGAAGGGCATCCCGACAAGGTTGCCGATCAAATATCCGACGCCATCGTCGATGAATTCCTGGCCAGAGACCCTCACAGCAAAGTAGCCTGCGAAACCCTCGTCACCACCGGCCAAGTCATCATCGCCGGCGAAGTCAACAGCGAGGCATACATTGACCTGGCCGGCACCGCACGCAATGTCATCGATCAAATAGGATACAACCGCGCCGAATTAGGATTTGACGCCGGCAGCTGCGGCGTACTCGTGGCCGTACACGAGCAAAGCCGCGACATCAACCGCGGCGTTGTACGCCAAGCCCCCGAAGAACAAGGCGCCGGCGACCAAGGCATGATGTTCGGCTATGCATGCAACGAGACACCGCTATACATTCCTCTAAGCCTTGCGCTTAGCCACGCATTGGTGCGCAATCTCGCCGAAATACGTCGCGAAGGCCGTCAAATGACATACCTGCGTCCCGACTCAAAAAGTCAGGTAACCGTCGAGTACGACGAAAACGGCAAGTTGGTGCGCGTACACACCATAGTGATTTCGACACAGCACGACGAGTTTATCGTCCCCGATCTCACCGGCTTGACGCCCGAGCAAGCAGCCGAACGTCAAGCCGCCGCCGATGCCGAGATGTGCGCCGTCATCGCCGCCGACGTGCGCGACATCCTTATACCGCGCGTACGTCAGGCTATGCCCGAACATCTGCGTCACTTCCTGGACGAAGATTATACATTATATGTCAATCCGACAGGCAAATTCGTTGTCGGAGGTCCCAACGGCGACACCGGTCTTACCGGCCGCAAAATCATTGTCGACACCTACGGCGGCCACGGCGCGCACGGCGGCGGAGCCTTCTCCGGCAAAGACCCCAGCAAAGTGGACCGCTCGGCCGCATACGCCGCACGATACATAGCCAAAAACCTCGTAGCCGCCGGCGTGGCCGACCGCGTTCTCGTACAAGTGGCATACGCCATAGGTGTAGCCAAACCCGTCAGCGTATGCGTCAACACCTACGGCACCGCACACGTCAAATTCTCGGATGCACAAATCGGCGACATCGTAGCCAAAATCTTTGATTTGACGCCGCACGCCATCGAAAAGACGCTCAAACTACGTCAGCCCATGTATCGCGAAACAGCATCCTACGGCCACATGGGACGCATTCCGCGCATCGTCACCAAGACATTCGTCGATGACCACGGCGCCAAATTCCAACGCGAAGTGGAACTCTTCACTTGGGAGAAAACAGACCGCACAGACGATGTGCGCCGAGCCTTCGGCATCTGAACATTCAATTCGGGCTCGACCGCCCGGTCCGCAGTCGCAACGCAGTTGCCGACACCAAGTCGGGAAGGCCGATGAGCTTCGACAAAGCATTTTTGACATATTTACACCCTCGCAGCATTTACCTTTGGGCTGCTAACGGTATTACAACACAGAGAGGCACTCCGACGCCTTTCTGTGTTGCTTTTCTCAGAGTACGACCTCGTACACATTCACGCCTTTGGGCATATAAATTGCGACAAAGTATTACGGCACAATCAATTTGCGCGACGTACTCGAACACGGCGGCATTCTCTACGGAACAACCAACGCAGGCCCGACACCTGCTAAATTATTAATCACCAAATAATATCTATTGATCATGGCAACATTCGAAAACGGGAAAAAGTACGACTTCGCCCTCAATGCCAAAGAAAACGGCTTCGCCATCAACCGCGAATCCGGCAAACTATTATTTACCATCACCGATCCGGTCACCGGGCATGTGTATCGTGTACGCCCACGCGAATTTCAAAAACAGCGCATACCGGAGATACTTCATTGCATCTATCGCAACGGCTTCGAGCAAGACTCCGCCGCCATTTACTCAGAATTATACACTCCGGGACAGACTTACGATTTTCGTGTCATAAGCGTCACCGGCGAAGGTCTTTACACATTACAAGACGACATTAACGGCATATCCCTGCAAAACATCAAGCTCGAAGCAAAATTATCACGATTTCAGCGCATCAAGTGCAAAGTCGTAAAAATCAACGGGGTTCACGTACGACTTAAATATGAGTCGCGAGAAAAGAAATCCGGGCAGAATTTTTTTTGTACGGCCGACCTTGTTTCGCTTCCACAAGCCGCGCAAATTCGCAACTTCGGACAATTACTCACCCGCATTCTATCGGACAACGCCTATAGTATTGCACGCCGAATGCTCGAAAACCGAGATCCGCAATGGCTGGTCACCCTGGCGTCCACATTACGTTCAGCCCTTGCTTTGATGCCAAACGATGCTATCATACTGCATCGACGTCGCCGATGGCTTAAGCGCATACACGACCTGGCAATAAACGTCATCGAAAACTCAGACTATCTCGGCACTATCGAATCGTCCAAGCGCGCTGCCGCACAGCAGACATTCTGCGACTTGGCTCGCGACTGCGAAGACTACTATTATTGCGCATGTATGATTATCAACAGCGAAGGCGAAAAATACGTCAAAGAAGTGCTCGACAGCCTTACCCGCACCGGATGGCTATACAAGCCCGAAGTAAAAATGCGCCGTATAGTCACACTATTTACCCTTGATGCCACCTTGGCCAACAACTACATACCGGACATTTTTGCACTCATCGCCGACCGTCATGGCGATAATGCATTTATGGGCACATTCAAGCATAGCATCGCCACCATGCTCGCCATCTTCATCGACAACGAAAGCGCCAGCCTCAACTATTTCAACGCGAAGAAGGTTTCCGACCTGCTACGCGCCTTGGCTATTGAATTGCTACTCACCATCGAAGACAGTAATGACTCATGGTCATACTATCGCGGCTTGCTATACACCGCCGCGCTGCTATACATCGGCGAAACCAACGATACGCTTGTACGCAAAGCCATATGGAGCTTCGCAGACATATACGATGCAAAACTTGAATACGGATGGGCAGACATCAGCGACATCACCCGCCTGGCACGCGTACGACTGACCGAAAAGCCCGAGACAATAGACACCGAAGCACGCTCAGCATTCGAAGGCGAAAAATATCGCATAATCCTGACGCCGAAAGGCATACAAATATATCCCGCCGATGCCGCAAGTTCTTCGCCAAAGAGAGCGATCAAACTGACGACAACCAACGGATTGGAATACGAAATATACCTCGGCGAACGTCCGTCCACGACCCTCTCGTCCATCAATCACAACATCGAGACACACCACAAGGCCTGGCAGGAAATTGTACGCACCATCACTTCCGGCAAAGTCTCCACTCCGACTTCGACCATCAAACAAAAGGACAAATACACTCCCGGCGTAGACGACATCGTCACCATACGCATCACCGGACGCGATGACAGCGAGGACTTCCAATACACCTGCGAAATTATCGATGACCGATACCGCGGTTCCGGCGTCATCGCCATCAGCGACATCGTCCTCTATCCAATCAACCCCGACCCCTCGGTATTTCTCTGCGACGGCGGCAAAAGTTCGATGCTGTTCAGGGCAAAAATCACCGGCATACGCAATGACGGCAGCTTCCGCTTCAGCATGCGTGAATTCGTGATGGATCGAGACAAGGCCAAGGCCCAGGAAGAAAAAGACATGGGCGACCCGGTGGATGCCATCGTCACCGAAGCCGGCGATGGAACATGCAAGGCTGTAGCCCAGGAAGCATATCCCGTAATTGTCAAAGGAGCCAAGAGCACACACTTTGCAAAGGGAGATTGCATCACCATATCCATCGACAACGTCAACCGCAATATGGCCAACCATACGTTGTACATCAACGGCACACATATCGCATACTTCGAGCGCGAAAAAGACGCCCAGGAGTGCATCACCGAATGCTTTGGATTTATACTCGATGACATATCCGTAGGGACTTACACCGACCCGATACCGGACGCCGAAAACGACGAGCCCGAAACATCCGCCGATGGTTCTTTTATCACCTTTAGGGACGTGGCCGGCATTGCCACAGTGCTCGGCATCGTAGCATGGAACAAGTACAGTGCTCCCGATGAAGCGTATGATTTACAAGCTTTTGCGCGTACACTCACGCTATGCAGCAATGTTGACAGCCGCCAAGACACGGCAACCATGACACGCCTTGCACTGCTGCTAACCCTATGTCGTTACACAGTCAACAAGACCTTGGGAGAAGACGCTATGCGTATCATTTCGGAAGCCTCGAACTCCGGCGCCACGAGCGACAGTATCGTGCGCTATATGGCTCTACAGGTTGGAATCCTTCGGCTGCTTGACAGCCCCGACTGGCAGCAACTGATAGGCAGTCGCCGCAACGAGGCCTCGGAGACCTCGCCTCGATTGGCGGACATGTGCGACCTCGTAGCCGCATACAATCTCCTGCAAGGCATGTCAATGTCCGCGACACGTCACGATATTCTGCGCCGCATACTCGAAGGACTGCGCGTACCCGTCAACGAAACGGCTAACGCCGTATCCCTGGGCAAAGAGGATTCCACGCTCGAATTCAAGAGCTCGATAGCATTCCCGGCCAACAACAATATGCAGCCGGACGATGCGCGCCAAGGTCGCGAAGTGATGCAAATTATTGACGGAATGCTCAACAGCAATGGCGGAACACTATATATCGGAGTGAACGACAGCGGTATACCCATAGGACTGGAAAGCGACTTTATGCACATCAGTGGACATACCGGGTTTAGGGAATACGACGAAAGTCACGAACGCGACCACTTTGAGCTGCGCTTCGAAGACCACCTGCGCAATATGCTTGGATTGACCTGCGAAGGACGACAATTGATGCCCGAGTACGTCTCCCTGACATTCGAAAACGCTTCGGGCAACGGCTCGGACAAGACGTACGCTCGCGTAACGGTCAAACCCTTTCCCGGACTGGTGACCATGGACGACGGACAAGTATTCCTGCGCAACAACACCTCAACCGTACCCATGAAGGACAGCAAGGAAATCGAAAATCGCAAAGAAATCCGTCGTAAAGCATCATAGCCCCAACTACGACCTCAGCTGAAACTTTATATTCACCTCAACCGCACATACATCATGTCAAAAAGATCAACACCCATACCCGGACTATCATTCTCGTGGAAACGCGCCTTAGGCATCACACGTCTGCGCCAAAACATCGCCCGCAAAACCGGCATACCCACCACGCGCTCCGGCATCGAGCGCAAAATCGGCGGAGGCATCATTTCTTGGCTCTTCGGCAAAAAATAAGGCGCACAAAAACGTTGTTTTGAAATCGAAACAACGTTTTTGTGCGTCAGGCGTTTTGCCGATTTGCGAAAAAATACTAACTTTGTGCGTTTATTGCACACCGGCACTGTCGGTGCGCACATATCGACATCAAATCAACACTCTAATTATTAGAAAATTAAAACTTAACTATACCAATATCAATGGCAACATTAGAGAAAATCAGAAGCAAATCGGTGATGCTATTCACCATCATCATTGTTGCGCTTTTAGCATTTATCCTCGGAGACTTCTTTACCTCCGGTCGCTCGTTCTTCGGCGTAGGCGACAAAGTGGCTACAGCCAACGGCGCCACAGTCAAGTACAACGACTACCAAGCCAAGCAACAGGAATTTGACGATATGCTCAAAGACCAAAATCAGAGCATCAATCCTGATGACCGCAGCGAACAAGTCATCCAAACCCTGCTTATGCAAGGCCTCTTGGACGAAGAATACGACCGCATGGGTATTACCGTAACCGACAACGAATTATCTTCCGTAATGCTGGGCAACGGTCAGCAAAGCGTCTACGTTCTGTACCAATTGGCACAAAACGCCGGCATCAACCCGCAAGGTCTTATGCAAGCCGGTATCGGCGATGCAAAGACGTTCTTTGACGCAATGAACAACCCCGCCAAGTATCAGCTTGACGCCGAGATGGCTGCAGCATTCAAAAACGCGTGGATCAAAACCGAAAATGACATCATCGAAGGCCTAAAAGCCAACGCATATATGTCTCTTGCATATGGTCTGTTTACAGCCAGCAAAGTTGACGCTCGCGCCATCTACAACGACCGCTCCGTGACCTCGACATTCAATTACGTCACCAAGCAGTACACCGCCGTATCCGACGCCGAGGCCGAGAAAGCCATCACCGACGCCGACTACGAGAAAGTATACAACGAGCGCAAAAGCGCCTTCAAGCTTGACGAAGAAAAACGTCTGATTTCGTACATCGTCGTAGACCTGGCACCCTCTGCAAAAGATCAGGCAGACGCCGTCAATGAAGTCAACGCCCTGTACAACGAATTGCTGACCTCCGAAGGCATTGACGCCGTCAACGCACACAACAATTTCGAGAAGACAACAGCCAAATACACCGCCGACAAACTCGGCCAAGACCCCATCCTGCGCATACTCACCAATGATAGCGTGCCCATGGCCGCAGGTACGGTACGCAATCTCGGCAACCAGAACGGCAAACTCTATCTGGCCAAGGTTCTTGACAAGACCACCGGAGTGGACGATGTAACCTTCAGCATTATGCCCCTGCCCGAGAAAAAAGAACAAGCCGACTCGCTGATGAGCCTGCTCAACACCGCGTCCTTTGATTCGATTACACGTCTCAACCAAGGCAACGTCGGTCTCCAGACCTCGCTGATTACACCCAATCCTCAGATGCCGCTGCCAGACAAGATGTACAAAGCTCTCGAACAGCAGGCCGTCAACAACGTATTCGTATTCACGGATACAGTCAAGACAGCAAACGAGAAAGGCCAGGAAATTTCCAAGGCCATAAGCTACGCAATGCTTATCACCAAGCGTTCCGAGCCCGTCACCGTATATGACATTGCCACAATCGACTACGAAATCGTGCCCTCGCAAGCCACTATCACCGAGCTCACACAAAACTTCCACAACTTCGTAGCCACCAACGGCACAGCCGAATCCTTCAACAAAAACGCCGAGAAGGCCGGATATACCGTATACAAAGCCATCGTCGGTGCCAGCAGCCCCATAGGCGACCTCGCTCCCGGCTCAATGTCCACCGTCAAATGGGCTATGGGTGCCGACAACGGAGATGTATCCAAAGTCTACAACTGCACCAAGATCGCGCGCCAGAACGGCTCCAACGAATATATGCTTGCCGTAGCCATCAATGAAGTCTTCGACAACAACTACATGCCCGTCACCTCGCAATATGTCAAAGATTCGCTCAAGCCGCTCGTAATCCGCGACAAGAAAGCCGCTATCCTTGCCGCTCAAGCCAAGGATGCCAAGACGCTCAATGCCGCCGCCGCCAACCTCGGCGTCAAAGTGGCAGACCAGCCCGGCACAAGCACTTTCGGTGACGATTTCGTAACCGGCATAGGCTTTGGCGAAGGTACCATCCAAGGCGCTATCGCCGCCGCCAAACCCGGCACACTCGTAGGCCCCGTAGAAGGCAACACCGGCATCTACTACTTCGTAGTCTCCGCCAACAAAAATGCCGGCCGCCCCTACAACTACCTCGAATCGGCCAACACCTTTATGGGCTCGGTTGCAGCGCCCATCTACCTGATTGACCGTCAAGGACGTCCCGCAGGCCTGTCGCTGCTCACCCTCGTAGGCAACAACAAGATTAAGAACAATATCCTAGAGTTCACCGCCGAAGACAAATAATCCGGCACAACTCGCCTGACTGAATTGGTCGCGGCCACGGCCGGACAGAATCCAATCTATTCCGACATAACAAGCGGCCGATGCCACAAGACATCGGCCGCTTGTCGTAAAGGCAAAAACAGAGCGGACAAGACGCACGCCCACTTGCATGCGCCGCCCAAACATCAGAGGCATTCAGACACAACACGGCATAACACGGCACAACAAGCCATTGCAGCACAATATTTGCAGCCTCTCGCCCACCGCACAGCCATATACACAAGAGAATGACAGTACAACAAGACCACGACGACATCGCCAAAAAGACCACAACCGACCCCGAGGCATCAACCACCCCCGAGACCATATCCTTGACCAAAACCTTTGCAGACTTAGGCATACGCGCCGACCTGTTGCAAGGCATCAACGAGTTGGGGTTTGAACGTCCTATGCCCATTCAGGAACAAGTGATACCCTACCTGCTGGACAGCGACCGCGATGTTGTAGGCCTGGCGCAGACAGGTACAGGCAAAACCGCCGCCTTCGGCCTGCCGCTGATACAGCGCGTAGACACAGCCAAACGCCGTCCGCAAGCATTAATTCTGGCGCCCACGCGCGAATTATGCCTCCAGATAGCATCCGATTTGGCCGATTACGCCAAGTATATCCCTTCAATCGAGATATTGCCGGTATATGGTGGCAGCAGCATCCAAAGCCAAATCAAGGCATTACGCGCCGGCGGCATCCAAATCATCGTAGCCACTCCTGGACGACTGCTTGACCTTATAGACCGCGGAGTGGTACATCTGGACGATGTCCATACCGTGGTGCTCGACGAAGCTGACGAAATGCTCAACATGGGATTTATCGACAGCATCAACGACATTCTCGACCATGTGCCCGAAAACCGCAAGATGCTACTATTCTCGGCCACAATGCCCACTGAGGTAGCCAAGATTGCGCGCCGTTTTATGCACGACCCCGTCGAAGTCGTCATCGGACACCGCAACCAAGGCGCCGAAAACGTCCGCCACGTCTACTATATGGTCGCCGCAAAGGATAAGTATCAGGCGCTGAAACGCATAGCGGACGATTGCCCCAACATTTACGCCATTGTCTTTTGCCGCACGCGTTCTGAAACGCAAGAAATTGCCGACCGCCTTATCTCGGACGGATACAACGCCGACTCGCTGCACGGCGACCTCTCGCAGCAACAGCGCGACATAGTTATGAGAAAATTCCGCGAGGAACACATATCCATCCTCGTGGCCACTGATGTCGCTGCACGCGGCCTCGATGTAGACGACCTGACACACGTCATCAATTTCGGTCTGCCGGACGACACTGCCGTATATACCCACCGCTCGGGACGCACCGGACGCGCCGGCAAAACCGGCATCTCGATAGCCATAATACATATGCGCGAACAAGGACGTCTGCGCCAAATCGAACGTTCGATAGGCAAAAAATTCGAGCATTGCAACGTGCCCACGCCTCAGCATATCATCGAGAAACAGCTCTATAACCTCGCCGATCGCCTCGAGAAAGTCAAAGTAGACGACAGCGAAATCTGCAAATACCTTCCCGGCATATCCAAGAAGCTATCCTGGCTATCCGGCGAAGACCTGCTGAAGCGAGTTTTATCGCTCGAATTCAATCGCTTGCTCGACTATTACAAAGATGCGCGCGACATAGACGTGCCCGACACCAAGGAAGGTCGACGTTCAAAAAAAGACAAAGAACGGCCACAGCGCGAACGTGCATTTGCCGACAACGGCGAACGCCCCGTCTCCGATGCAGACAAAGACCGCCGCACCGCCGACGAAGGCATGGCGCGAATATACGTCAACGCCGGCAAAGCCCAGGGCTTCTACGCCGGCAACCTAATCACGATGATCAACCGCGGCACACGCGACCGGCGCATCAATGTAGGCCGTATCGACCTGCTCACCGACTACACACTCTTTGATGTCGCCGATAAAGACGCCGCCATAGTAGTCAAGGCTCTGCGCGGCGCCGACTTCTTCGGACAAATACTGTACAGCGAAGTAGCCGAAGCGGACAAGAACTATGCCGATGCCTCCAAACGCAAAAGCGCGCGCAAAAAGCGCGATGACCGCAATGACCGCGACCGCAACTTCAAGTCCAAAAGTCGTGGTGCCAAAGGCAAACCCGGAAACTTCAAGGACAGAGAGTCCGAAAACAACAAAAACGACAGCGAAGACACATACGAAGGCGGCTTCAAGAAAAAACATAAGCACAAACGCAAGTAAGAGCCCGCCGTGCCCGAATACATTCTTCGAGCTGCACCAGACCAAGCCCGGCACATTCTTCACAGCAACCTCCTCATATATCCATCCTCGCAACAGCCTATTCTCCAACCCACTATCCATCTATCCTCCAACAATCTATCCTCACAACAATATGCTGAGACACACCATAGCATTCATCATCGCCACCGCAACTTTGGCCGTACAGGCACGTACCGCCGCCGACTTTTTCGGTATGGCCGAAGCAGATACCGCCTTTGAAGCCATCGGCGTCACCACCCGTTTGGATATGCTTGACTACGCCCAATCCGGACTCACAACACCATCCAACAATCGCCAAGGCGGCGTGGCACGCATCCTTTCCGTCTCCGATATGTCGATAAAGCTGACACCGGCGACATCGGTAGAGACATCACTTGACATACTCACGGCAGGCAAAGACACCATTCTGATGGTCATCGAAACCCTTCCGTTGCCCCAGAAAGACAGTCGCATATCATTCTACGACACACAATGGCGCCCACTGAAAAAAGCACCACTGAGCACGCCCAAACTATCCGATTGGATAGCTACAAAAGACAAAGCCACGCTCGAACAAGCGCAGCTCCAACTACCATTCATACTCTCCACCGCCGAGTACGATCATAAGACACGCACCCTTACGCTTACAAATACCATGGACCGATACTTCGTGCCCGAAGATACCCCTGCCGCGCTGTCACAGATGCACAAGAGTCTCACATTCAGGCTCGGAGATAAAATGCGCTTTACTCGCACAACGCCACGGCAATGAACACCTGCGCACAAGACAGCGCCGACAGCCGTAACGCGCTGTCACTGCTCCAACTCAACACCTTGGTACGCGACGCGGTCAACGCCGCAGCCGGCATCCACGATGTCTGGATAACGGCCGAAACCACAGACGTGCGCCAATCCGGGCCGCATTGCTACTTGCAACTGATCCAAAAAGACGAGCAAGGGACTACGGTAGCACGCATTTCGGCCAATATCTGGAGCAATGTATGGTCCATCGTGTCGCGCAAATTTGCCGTGGCCACCGGAGCGCCTCTCGGTTCGGGTATACGCATTATGCTACGCGGCTCCGTATCATTTCATCCATATCACGGCATAGCTCTGACCATCACCGACATAGACCCGTCATATACCATAGGCGATGCCGAGCGTCGACTGCGAGAGCTACGCCAAAAGCTCACACAAGAAGGACTCATAGAGCTCAACCAACGCGTACCTTGGGGCGATATGCCGCAACGCATTGCCGTCATCAGTGCCCCCGGCGCAGCCGGATACGGTGACTTCAGCCACCAACTGTCGCACAACGAAGCACACATACGCTTCACCACCGGACTATTCCCGGCCATAATGCAAGGCCGTAATACATCTACCACCATTATCTCGGCCCTCAAAGACGTCATCGCCGAGCGCGTACGCTGGGATTGCGTGGTCATCATCCGCGGCGGCGGAAGCACCAGCGACCTCGATGCCTTCAACGACTACAACCTCGCCGCTGCCGTGGCGCGCTGTCCGCTGCCGGTGATTGTCGGCATAGGCCACGAACGCGACCATACCATACTCGACGAAGTAGCCAAAGTGAGCACCAAGACGCCCACGGCTGCCGCCGAGTGGCTCATAGCCAAAGGCAAAAGTGCCTTGCGGCGCTTCGCCGACCTGGGTAACACCATAGCCCTGCTGGCACAAAAAATCCTTGCAGACAATCGCACGCGCTACACCGAAGCGGCATACGCATTGCCCACTACAGCCCAACGCGCGGCAGACGATGCCGGGCGTGCGCTGCGCAGCTACGCCACTTCGCTATATCGCGATGTCGCCGACACACTCTCGGATGCGGCACGCTCACTTCTACACTCAGCAGCCGCCATCGAACACGCCGTCACAGCCACCATCACGACGCGGCGCAACGCCCTGGATGCCGCCTCCGCGACCATACCGCCGGCCATAAAAGCTCGCCTGCATATCGCCGACAACCTCCTGTCTTCCAAGGCAACACTGCTTGACGCTCTGTCGCCCGAAAAAGTATTGGCTCGCGGATACTCGCTGACTTACCGAGCGGACGGGCACATCCTTACCGACGCAGACGCCGTAACAGTAGGCGATACCATCACCACACGGCTTGCCGACGGATCGACAATACAATCACACGTAACTACAATCATACATAACTTCTAAAGGCACCTCCAATGGATAACAACAACGAACCCCGAACATACGTCGAAGCAATCACCGAGCTCGAAGACATCATCGCATCGCTGCAAGACCCGGACTGCGATATCGACACCATGGTCGCCAAGACTCGCCGCGGAGCCTTCCTGCTCAAATACTGCCGCAGCCGTCTGACTACCATCAGCCAAGAACTGGACACCATATTAGACGATATCCGCGAAACTCCCGAACAAGACTGACCTATGGCCAAAAAACACGCAGCATCCAATAAGACCAATGCCGCGAGACTGCTCGATGCAGCCGGAATAGGATATACTCTCGTGCCCTACCCCGTAGACGAAGAGCACCTCGAGGCCACACACGTTGCCGAATGTCTCGGCGAAGACATCCAACGCGTATTCAAGACCCTTGTGCTGCGAGGCGAACGCTGCGGACTGTTTGTATGTGTCGTTCCCGGAGATGCCGAAGTAGACCTCAAGAAAGCCGCCCGCGCCATAGGCGACAAAAAAGTGGATCTCATAGCCGTGCGCGAGCTGTTACCTCTTACGGGATACATACGCGGCGGATGCTCGCCCATAGGTATGAAGAAGGCGCTGCCTACGCTGATACACGACACCGTCAGCGACTTCGATACGATATACGTGAGCGCCGGCGTTCGCGGCCTCCAATTATGTATCGCCCCGGCGGACCTCATATCCGTCACCGGCGCCACCGTCACCGACATCATCAAATAATGACATGAACACCTTTGGCACTACATATACCCTTACATCCTTCGGCGAAAGCCATGGCCCGGCCTTAGGCGGCGTCATCGACGGTATGCCCGCAGGAGTACACATAGACCTCGACAATCTTCAGGCTGCACTGAATAGGCGCCGTCCCGGTCAATCATCACTGACCACGGCACGCAACGAACCCGACAAAGTGCAAATCCTTTCGGGCATAATCGATGCAAACGTATGCGCCGGCACTTCGGGCACGCCCGACTACGTAACATTGGGCACGCCCATAGGATTCATAATACCCAATACATCACAACATTCCAACGATTACGAGAACCTGCGCAACACCTATCGCCCGGGGCATGCCGACTACACTTACCAAGCCAAATACGGCATACGCGACCACCGCGGCGGCGGTCGTGCCAGTGCCCGCGAGACAGCCGCACGCATCGTCGCCGGAGCGCTGGCCATGCAAGCCATGAAGCCCTCAGGCATCGAAATACGCGCATACACCCGCGCCATAGGCGGCATAGACGCCGATATTGACCCGATGGCAGTAACAACCTCATTGATAGAGGCTAACGCCGTGCGATGCCCTGAACAGAGCGCCGCCGAAGCCATGGAAGCGGCCATACTCAAAGCCAAAGGCCGTGGCGACACACTCGGCGGAATCATCGAATGCGTCATCACCGGGATGCCTGCCGGTATAGGCGACCCACTTGCCGGAAAACTGCAAGCATTACTTGCCCAGGCAATGATGAGCATTCCGGCAGCCAAAGGATTCGAATACGGAATGGGGTTTGACGGCGCGACACGCCAAGGCTCTCAAGTCATCGACCCCTGGATGCCGGCGCCCGACGACCCGCGTGGCATAGCTGCCGCTGCCAACAATTCAGGCGGTATACAAGGCGGCATTTCCAACGGCGAGCCCATAATCTTTCGCGTGGCTTTCAAGCCGGTAGCCACACTACTACGCCCGGTGCAAACCGTTGACACCAACCATCGTGCCGCAACCCTCGAAGTGCACGGGCGACACGACCCATGCGTAGTACCGCGTGCCGTACCGGTCGTCGAAGCCATGGCCGCAATCACGGTGTTCGGTGCACTGCTGCGCAACCGCGCCGCACGCATCTGACGCCCGAAACTTTCAACCCAAAAAATAATCTTCAATAACATAGAAGTCGTAGAAAAAATATACCTTTGCACCATCGTATCTCACGATACACGCTAAAACAATAACCAAATCTTACACTAAACCACTTATGAAGAAATTATTATTGACAGCACTCTGCGCCCTTCTCGGCGTATGCGCCTATGCGCAAAAAGGCTCCAATGCCATCGGCGGAAACATCCTTTACGACACACAAGTGACCCAGTCCATCGGTATCGGCATCAAGGCTCAGCACTTCTTCACCGACAGCTTCCGCGGCGAGGCTTCCTTCAACTACTTCTTCCAGAACGATGAAGTGTCAATGTTTGACTTCAACGCCAACGTTCACTATCTGGTAAACATCACCAACAACTTCCATCTCTATCCTCTGGTAGGTCTCACCGTAGGACACTACATGGTTGATGTAGACGGCATAGACAGCGAGACACGCGTGGGCGGCAACTTCGGTGGCGGCCTCGAATACGACCTCACCTCCAACCTCACCATAGGCTTTGAAGGCAAATACCAGCTGGTAAGCGACTTCGACCAAGGCGTCATCTCCGTAGGCCTCACCTACCGCTTCTAAAACCATAACACCATACGTCCGCGAGCGGACATATGGCAGCCCCCAAGATTACCCTTGTTCGCCCCAAAAGCGCCAAGGGTAATTTTCTGTTGCATAAGCCACGAGCATCCGGTTCGTATATGACAGAGAATATCGAACGGCTCCATGCCCAAGCAGTCCGGATCCACAGTCAAAGACACGTAAAACAGCAGTGCAAAAATAGATGCGCAAAAAGTTGGCGTATTCGGCAAAAAAACAGTAACTTTGCACTTCGGAAGCGTAGCAGCCTCCGGCAGCAACGACTTCGGCACATCACCCGAGGCCGAGCCGCTGCATCAAACAAAGCAAAAAAGATACACTAAATAATGGAAAACAAAGAATTTACCACACCCGAAGCGCAGCAAGAAGCCCGCGAACAGGCCCGTGCGCAACGCAACAAGAAAATCTTCATTTTCTCGTCCATCGCCATCTTAGTCATCCTCGTGATTGCCGGAGCAGTATACTTCCTGCACGCCAATGCCGTCAGCAAAGCCAATGAAGCCATCGGCCTGGCCGACATCGAGACCAACGACAGCATCCGCACCGCAATGTATCAGAAGATTGCCGATGACGGCAGCACAGCCGCCAACGAGCGTGCCCAACTCATGGTCGCTATCCGCGCTTACAACGACTCCAACTACACCAAAGCCATCGAATACCTCGACAAGACCTCGGTGAGCAGCGAAATCATAGGCGCCGGCGTCTACAGCCTCAAAGGCGACTGCTACGCCAACCTCAACAAACTTGACGAAGCCTTAAGCGAATACGATAACGCCGTAAGCACAGCCGACGGCAACCCCACCATCACGCCATTCATCCTCATCAAGATGGCCAACGTATACGCCCAGCAAAAGAACTACGCCAAGGAATATGAGTGCTACAACACCATCCGCACAGACTACCAGGCATACGTACAGCAGGCTGGCGTCAACATCGACAAATACGTCGAACGCGCACGCATCCGCGCTGGAAAATAACATAGCGCCGAGCCTCCTGACGCAAATTCTCTATCCATAACCTATCGCGGACAGTGCTCCCTATCGTGGGAACGCTGTCCGTCGTATAATACACCTGTTCCACGAAGCGTCAACATATATGTCCGCAGTACAAGAGACAGATCATATCTCAGACAACGCACCTGACATAGCCAACGGCAGCCAAAACGCCGACACCGACAATCGACAGACCAATGTCATCGACACCGAAGCCGACAATATCGGCAAGGCGGACGATGCCAATCAAACCAAGAAGAATGTCGGTGGACAAGCCGACACCGACAAGAAAGCCACCGGTCTCAACAGCCTTGCGACACGCCCCGTAGGTGCCCTGCTTTGGCAATACAGCGTGCCCGCCGTTGCCGGTATGGTGGTTGTATCGCTATACAACGTCATCGACCGCATATTCATAGGCCGCGGTGTAGGCCCGGACGCCATCTCCGGATTGGCCATCACCTTCCCGCTGATGAACCTATCCACGGCACTCGGCGTGCTGGTAGGTGCGGGCGCCGCCGCTCGCGTATCCATTATGCTCGGAGCCAAGCGCTTACGCGACGCCCAAACCATATTGGGCAATTCGCTGGTGCTGCTATTGATATTCGCCACAATATACATCACCGCCTTTGCCATATTCTTGGATCCGCTGCTACGCGCATTCGGAGCCAGCGAACGCACGCTCCCCTACGCCCACGACTTTATGTCCGTACTGCTTCCCGGCATGCTGCTGATGAATCTCAGCTTCTCGCTCAACAACATCCAACGCGCCTCAGGATACCCGCGTCGCGCAATGATGACAATGATACTCAGTGCCGTAGCCAACGCCATACTCGCGCCTATATTCATCTTCGGCCTCGACATGGGCATACGCGGTGCCGCACTGGCCACGGACTTGGCCATGGCCGGCACACTGATATTTGTACTATGGCACTTCTTTGATCGACGAAGCAATCTACACTTCACTCACGGCACTTACCGACTGCGCCGTGCAGTGGTCATCAGCATCATCGGTATCGGCGCCGCACCATCGCTGGTGAATGCCGCCGCCTCGCTCATCAGCTTCCTGATAAACAACACAATGTACACCTATGGCGGCGACAACGCCGTAGGCGCCGCCGGCATATTCACCACCTACGCATCACTGATTACAATGATTATTATCGGCATCTGCCAAGGTATGCAACCCGTTGTCGGATACAATTACGGTGCGGGCAAACTCAATCGACTACGCCGCGCCTATATGCTGACATTGGCAGCCGCCACAATACTCAGCATCCTCGGTTGGTGCGGTGCCTTCTTTATTCCCGGAACCATCGCCGCCATATTCACCACAGACGCAGACTTGATCAACGCCACCTCGCACGGACTCAGCCTTGCCCTTTTGGCCTTTATATTCGTGGGATTTCAGATAGTATCCACCAACTTTTTCCAAAGTATCGGCCGCGTCGGCAAGTCCATATTTCTGGGGCTGTCACGCCAAGTTCTCTTCCTTATCCCGCTGCTGCTGATTATGCCCGGAATATGGAAGCTGGACGGCGTATGGCTCTCATTCCCCATCGCCGACCTCTTTGCCACCGCCGTCACCGTCATACTGATAGTCTTGGAATTCAAACGTTTACGCAATATGACGCCCGGCGGAGCCGTGGCATAGACGATGCATTCGCACAACGACAAAACAAACAGAGTACAATATGACCTTTGAGCAATTAGATCTCAGCGACGAAGTCCTTGATGCACTCTACGACATGAACTTCGAGGAGTGTACACCCATACAAGAGCAATCCATACCCTATATATTGCAAGGGCGCGACCTTATCGCCGTAGCGCAGACCGGCACCGGCAAAACCGCTGCATACCTTCTGCCTATAATCAGCCGTCTGTACACCGACTCAGCGCCCACCGACGCCATCAACTGCATCGTCATGGCGCCCACTCGCGAACTGGCCCAACAGATTGACCGACAAATGGAAGGAATGGCTTACTATCTACCGGTCAGCTCCATAGCCGTCTACGGCGGCACCGATGGTCCGACTTTTGCCCGCCAACAAAACAGTATGCGTGCCGGCGCCGATGTCGTCATTGCCACACCAGGGCGTCTGCTTGCACACATGCAAATGGGTTCCATAGACCTCAGCCGCGTATCATTCTTCGTACTCGACGAAGCCGACCGCATGCTCGATATGGGTTTTTATGACGACATCATGCAGATTGTTCGCTGCCTGCCCAAAGAGCGACAAACGCTGATGTTCAGCGCTACAATGCCGCCCAAAATCAAAAAACTCGCCGAAGAAATTCTCAACGACCCCGCCGAAGTTAAAATCGCAGTATCGCGTCCCGCCGATGGCATTGACCAAAGCGCATACATCTGCCACGAACGCCAAAAAACGCCCATACTATTGGACCTGTTGCGCAAAGATGGAGGAGCCAAACGCGTCATCATCTTCGCATCCTCCAAGCTCAAAGTCAAAGACCTCACACGCCAATTGCGCCAAGCGCATCTCAATGTAGCACAGATACATAGCGACCTTGACCAGAAAGAACGAGACGAGGTCATGCTCGGATTTCGCGCCGGACGCATCGATATCCTCGTGGCCACAGACATAGTAGCTCGCGGTATCGACATCGATGACATCACCATGGTCATAAACTACGACGTGCCCTACGAGGCCGAAGACTACGTCCACCGCATCGGCCGTACCGCACGTGCCGGCAGCCAAGGCCGCGCAATCACTATGGTCAGCACAATGGACCAAAACAGATTCGGCCAAATAGAAAAATTCCTCGGCAAGCCCGTACGCAAGAATCCCGTCGACCCCGAATACGGCGAAGCACCCGAGTATCATCCCGAACGTCGCATAGACCAGCGCCACGGACGCGGCAAAGGTTTCGCACCGGACAAGAGCACCCCCCGCAACGGCAAACCGGCCAAGTACCGCGACAAATCGGCCAACGACAACAACAACCGAGCAAAGAGCCGTAACAAAAAGCCGCATAAGCACAACAACGGCAATAAAAACAGAAGCAATAACCCCAAAAACGAGAACCAATCATAACACCGAACGGCCTCGGACGAATCCCGACAAGCCGCAAAAACAACCGCCGCCGGCGTCCCGTAAAGCCCGACACAAGGCCAAAACGCGAACAATACCATTTTAGTACGCGTAAAAAGTTGGCGGTTTGGAAGTTTTTGTCTAACTTTGCACAGTTTTTCCCACTCGACTTAAGATAATGGGTACTCTCGCCGAATATAAAATACCACTAAGACCCTTAGTGATAGGCACACACAAATTTAGCTTTCATCTGACAAAGGACTTCTTCGAACAGATGGAAAGCACGGATGTGCGTGACGGCGATATCCAGGTCGAAGTCACGGTGGAATACACCGGAGAGGTATACGAGATAGACATGCACTGCACCGGAGAAGTCACCATAGCCTGCGACCGCTGTCTCGATGATATGCAAGAGAGCATAGACGCCGACTACCACACCGCAGCCAAATACGGGGACCACTACAACGATGAAGACGAGACCCTGATTGAGATGCCGCGCAGCGACAGCGATTTGGACATCGCCCATATGCTTTATGACACGGTGATGCTTGACATCCCCATACAGCACATGCACGAAGAAGGGCAATGCAACAGCGCTATGAGCGATATTCTCAGCCGTCACCGCGTCATCGATACGCAGGACCACCCGGCTCAAGGTCAGGAAGACATCGAAGATGCCGAGACGCCCAACGACCCGCGGTGGGACGCGCTCAAAAACTTCAAAACACAAGACTGATTCCCCCAAAAGGCGCAAGCCTCGAGGAAACAAAAGAATATATATCCACACAAAAACAATCAAAGCACATAAAATAAAATGGCACATCCTAAACGCAAACAATCCAAGACTCGCACAGCCAAACGCCGTACACACGACAAGGCTCTCGAACCCACATTGGCACTCTGCCCCAACTGCGGCGCATGGCACGTATACCACACCGTATGCGAATGCGGCTACTACCGCGGACAGCAGGCCATCGCTAAGGAAGAGGTAGTCGGCTAAAGTCGGACAGCAAACCCGGCCGTCCCCATAGCCCGACAGCACGACTTCCAGCCACGGCAATGGCTACGCACAACGCCCTCCGTACCGACAAGCGATATGCCTCGGGAAGGGCAATCACACTGCCACAGCATCGGCGGAATACACGACGCGCCGATGCCGTGGGAGCGTAGTCTATAGACTTAACACAAGCCACACTTACTATTACAAAAGATCTATGTTTAACGCACGCATTTCAGCCCTGGCATCATACGTCCCGGACGACGTCCTTGACAACGAAATGTTGTCCAAGATGGTCGACACCAATGACGAATGGATCACCACACGTGTAGGCATCAAAGAGCGCCGAATACTCCATAAAGACGGCGCCGGCTCATCATATATGGGCATCAAGGCCGTCGAGAAGCTCTTGGCCGAAAACCCCTCGGTCAAAGCCGAAGACATCGACCTGCTCATCTGCGCCACCTCCAACCCCGACTATCGCTTCCCCTCGACAGGATCTATCATTGCATACCACACCGGACTTACGGGTGCTTATGCCTACGACATCCAGGCAGCATGTGCCGGGTTTATCGTAGCACTGCAAGACGCCACGGCGTATATACGTTCCGGCATCTACAAAAACGTATTGATAGTCTGCACCGAGAAGATGTCATCGATGATAGATTACACCGACCGCTCGACATGCGCACTCTTCGGCGACGGCGCAGCCGCCGCACTGGTACAGCCCACCGAGCAGCCAGGCACAGGCGTCATTGACGGTCTGTTCCACGTAGACGGCAGCGGCCTCGAACACCTCGTGATGCTCGGCGGCGGCTCGGCGCACCCCACCACACAGGAGACGCTGGATAAAAAATGGCACTATCTGTTCCAAGACGGACGCCATGTATACAAAAATGCCGTAACCGACATGCTCACCTCCACTCAGGACGTTATGAAACGCAACAACCTCGGAGTGGACGACATTGACTACATCGTACCACATCAGGCCAACCTTCGCATCATCGAAGCCGTGGCTCAGCGTGCCGGCATACCCATGGACAAAGTACTGGTCAACATCCAATATCGCGGCAACACCTCCGCCGCATCCATACCCATCTGCCTGGACGAATACAAGCACACGCTCAAGAAAGGTGACAAAATCATTCTGACGGCCTTCGGCGCAGGATTCACCTGGGGCGCAATGTATCTCGTTTGGGACATGTAACATTAGGCAGCGCGGCATCCCGTTCCGCACGCCCGCACACGGCACGCGGAGCAGCCCACGCCACGCAGCCACAGCATTGATAGCACCTTCGCGGTGCTATCAATGTTATATATAGACAACCGCGAAACGCAATTAGGCACAACCGTCGAACACTTCAACCGGCTCACACGCCGTCACATCTTCAAAGCCAAAAGCTATGGAACATAAGCACAAATCCGGATTTGTAAACATCGTCGGCAACCCCAACGTCGGCAAATCGACACTCATGAACGACCTTGTAGGCGAACGCATATCCATCATCACCTCCAAGGCGCAGACCACGCGACACCGCATCATGGGCATTGTCAACGCTCCCGAGTATCAAATCGTATTCTCGGACACACCCGGTGTGCTCAAGCCCAAATACAAGTTGCAAGAATCCATGCTTGAGTTCAGCGAAGGTGCGCTTACGGACGCCGACATACTGCTCTACGTCACCGATGTCGTCGAAGACCCGACAAAAAACGCCGATTTCGTCTCGCGCGTAGCCGCCGAAAACATCCCCGTACTTCTGGTGATCAACAAGATAGACCTGCTGGCAAGCCAAGACCATCTCAACGAAATTTATGACCGCTGGCATCAGATACTACCCAAAGCCGAAATATTTCCAACGTCCGCCAAAGAGCACTTCAACGTCACCAATCTGATGAAGCGCATAGTCGAGCTGCTGCCCGAAGGCGAGCCGTATTTCGGCAAAGACGCCCTCACGGACAAACCGGCACGCTTTTTCGTCACCGAAATCATCCGAGAGAAGATCCTGCTGGACTACGACAAGGAAGTACCCTACAGCACCGAAGTCATCGTTGAAAAATTTGACGAGAAAGACACCTCGATACACATCATGGCCGTAGTATACGTCGAACGCGACAGCCAAAAAGGCATCATCATCGGCCGTGGCGGAGCAATGCTCAAGAAAGTCGGGACACAAGCGCGCAAAGACATCGAGGCATTCTTCGGCAAGCGCGTATTCCTCGAAATATTTGTCAAAGTAGAGCCCAATTGGCGCAATCGCGAAAACAAGTTGCGCCAATTCGGATACATCGAATGACCGCACCGAGACCATCCAATATACACCCATCACCCCAAAGACTAACACCAAGACACTATTATGGGAAAACTTGTAGCCATCGTCGGACGCCCTAATGTAGGCAAGTCCACCCTCTTCAACCGCCTTACCCAAACACGCACGGCCATCACCGACCCGACAGCCGGAACCACGCGCGACCGACAATACGGCAAAGTCGACTGGAACGGCATCGAATTTTCCATAGTAGACACCGGCGGATGGGTGGTCAACAGCGAAGACATCTTCGAGAGCGAAATCAACAAACAAGTCGAACTGGCCATCGAGCAGGCCGACGTCACACTCTTTGTCGTAGACTCGATGAACGGCGTCACCGACCTTGACGACCACGTTGCAGCCATACTTCGACGCAGCCGCAAACCCGTGATTCTGGTCGCAAACAAAGTAGATTCCAACGAATGGCAATACAACGTACCCGAATTCTACTCCCTCGGATTGGGCGACCCCTACGGCATCAGCGCCGTCAATGGTTACGGCACAGGCGACTTACTGGATCAAGTAGTCGCCAAACTACCCGAACAAAACGATGAGGATGCCGAAGCCTTGGCCGACATCCCCAAATTTGCCATCGTCGGGCGTCCCAATGCCGGCAAATCATCACTTATCAACGCCTTTATAGGCGAAGACCGACACATCGTCACCGACATCGCCGGAACGACTCGTGATTCAATATACACGCGCTACGACAAATTCGGTTTCGATTTCTACCTCGTAGACACCGCCGGAATACGCAAGAAAAACAAAGTCAACGAAGACATCGAGTACTACTCGGTCATTCGCAGCATACGCGCCATCGAAGCCTCGGACGTCTGCATACTAATGATTGATGCCACACGAGGCATCGAAGCACAAGATGCAAACATCTTCTCGCTGATACAGCGCAACCGCAAAGGTCTTGTCGTGGTTGTCAACAAATGGGACTTGGTACAAGACAAGAGTCAGGTGGCAATAGCACACTTCGAGGCAGCCATACGCGACCGCTTTGCACCGTTCACCGACTTCCCCATCATCTTTGGCTCGGCACTGACCAAACAACGCATCTTCAAAGTCATCGAAACAGCCGTAGACGTCTACAAAAACCGCAAACGCACCATACCCACTTCGCAGCTCAATACATATATGCTCGAAGCCATCGCCGCATATCCCCCGCCATCCAACAAGGGCAAGTTTGTTAAAATCAAATACATCACCCAGTTGCGCGGCGCCATCATCCCGACATTCATATTCTTCTGCAACCTGCCGCAGTGGGTCAAGGAGCCGTACCGCCGTTACTTGGAGAACAAAATCCGCGAACGATGGGAATTCCACGGCACACCCATTGCAATATTCATGCGCGAAAAATAACGGCCATTCCACAGCCGAAACGCCGCACAAAGGCACAGTCGCGACAGCACGGATATGGCAACATCCGACCTTGCGTACCTTATTGACGCGCACAAAGCAGACGATGGAGAACCTTTCGAGAGACTACACCATCGAACGGCGATATTCCGAAAAGCAAATTTATAGAAAATCGCCCGAAAAATCGTAACTTTGCATTGTATTTACGCCGCAAGGCGGTAGAATATCGTTGCAACCCCAATTTATACAGACAAAGACAGCAATGAACGTAGCTATTGTCGGCGCCAGCGGCGCTGTAGGGCAGGAATTCCTGCGTGTTCTCGACCAGCAGAATTTTCCCATAGAGGAATTACGGCTTTTCGGCTCGACGCGTAGCGCCGGCAGTTCCATAGTATTCCGTGGCAAAAGCCACACCATACAGCTACTTAGAGACGAGCCCGAAGACTTTGCAGGCATAGACGTAGCCTTTGTCAGCGCCGGCGCCGGAGTGTCACGACAATATGCCGAGACCATCACCGCACGCGGCGCCCTGATGATTGACAACTCGAGCGCCTTCCGTATGGATGCCGATGTTCCATTGGTAGTTCCCGAAGTCAATGGTGCCGATGCTTTTGAGACACCGCGCAACATCATCGCCAATCCCAACTGCACAACGATACAGATGGTAGTGGCGCTCAACCCCATCAATTCGCTATCTCCCATCGAATCCGTGCACGTCTCCACATATCAGGCCGCCAGCGGCGCCGGAGCCTCCGCTATGGCCGAGCTCGAGCACCAGCACCGCCAGATAGCCGAAGGTGAAGAGCCCACCGTCGAAAAATTTGCCTATCAATTAGCCGACAACGTCATCCCTCACATCGACGTATTCACCGACAACGGATACACCCGCGAGGAAATGAAAATGCACCTCGAGACCAAAAAGATTATGCACTCCCCAGACCTGCTGGTAAGTGCCACTTGCGTGCGCGTTCCGGTGATGCGCGCTCACTCTGAAGCAATATGGGTACAGACCCAACGCGCGATTTCGGTCGAAGAAGCCCGAAAGGCCTTTGCCGATGCTCCGGGAGTATCTTTGATGGACAATCCCGCCGCCCTCGAATACCCTATGCCGTTGCACCTGGCCGGCACCGACGACGTGTACGTAGGTCGTATACGTCAAGACCTGGCCAACCGACGCGGACTATCCTTCTGGTGCGTAGCCGACCAAATCAAGAAAGGCGCGGCGCTCAACGCCGTCCAGATTGCACAATACCTTATGGCGCACAATCGGCTGCCGCGCTAAGGCCGACACCGACATCCGCAAAGCCATAAGCACCTGACACATCGCCCGGAATTCCACTCGAAACCAACCTAAAAGAGCCGATACAACAATACGACAACTATGCCTCCCCACCTTGCGCTGCTTGACGTGTCCCCTATGGTGACACAGCCCGTACCAATATTTTTCATCGTTCTGGTGATAATATTGACAGCGCCGCTCTTGCTCAATAAGCTCAAGATTCCGCATATCATAGGCATGATTGTCGCCGGAGTCGTCATAGGTCCGCACGGCCTCAACGTGCTTGCCGCCGACGAGTCCTTTTCCATCTTCGGGCAAGTCGGATTACTATACCTGATGTTCTTGGCCGGTCTCGAAATTGACATGTTTCATCTGCGGCTCAATCTGCGCAGAGGACTGTTTTTCGGCATAATGACGCTATTGATACCATTAGCTCTTGGCGTCATCACCAGTTACTACATCCTCGGCCTCGACCTTCTCACTAGTATGCTTCTGGGCGCCATGTACGCCTCTCACACGCTCATATCCTACCCTATAGCCGCGCGACTGGGCATCACCAAGGCCCCAGCTGTAATCATAGCCGTCGTAGGCACAATCATAGCCGTCGTAGGCGCGTTGCTGGTCATTGCGGGCACAGTCAGCGTAGCCCGCAGCGGCGAATTTAGCTGGGCGGAAATACTGGCCTTGCTCGGACGGATAGCCGTATACTGTATATGCATCCTATACGCCTATCCGCGTATCACCCGATATTTCTTTAAGCGCCATGCGGACAAAGTCTTGCAATACGTCTTTGCAATGGCTATGGTGTTTCTATCGGCATGGTTGGCCCAACTCATAGGACTCGAAGCAATCCTCGGTGCATTCTTTGCCGGACTGGTGCTCAACCGATATATCCCGGCAGCATCGCCACTGATGGGCAGCATCGAATTCGTGGGTAATGCGCTATTCATTCCCTACTTCCTGATAAGTGTGGGTATGATGATCAACCTCAACGTCGTATTTGAGCGCGACACGCTCATCATAGCCTCGTTGATGATAGCCGTCGCCCTAATATCCAAATGGCTTCCGGCATACCTATGCCAAAAGCTCTCAAGCCTTGACAAGCACAGCCGAGGCGTCATTTACGGTCTCACCTCGGCGCATACCGCCGTAGCCTTGGCGGTGGTGGCACTGGGTCACACGCTGGGAATGCTGGACGCGCGCATACTCAACAGCACGGTACTTGTCATCCTCGTCACCTGCGCCGTGGCACCTATAGTCACAGCATTCTCCGCACCGCGATTGCGCATTACCATGCTCAAAAAAGAGGAAGATATCGGCGCCGAGAGCACCGCTACAGGTCATCGCATGAGGCTCAACAACACGCTGATAGCCGTACCAAACCCACAATTGGCTACAGCGCTGGTCGACATGGCTGTACTGATGCGTAACGACCGCGGCAAGCACAACTTCTACGCCCTACACGTACGCAATGACAACAATCCGGCAGCACGTGCACTATCGCAAAAGACGCTCAAAGAAGCACGGCACACGGCCGCAGCAGCCTCCGTGGCGCTTGAAGCCATCGATCGATACGATCTCAATACCGTTACAGGCGTACTCAATACCATTGAAGAAAGAGATATTACCGAAATAATCCTCGGACTGCATCGTCGAGGCGCAGTACTGGACAGCATCTACGGCAATAAGGTAGACACACTGCTACGATCCACCAATCGTATGATTATTATCACCCGAATGTACATCCCGGTGTATACGGTTACGCGCATCATAGTATACGCACCGCCGCGCGCCCAATACGAGACCGGATTCAGCCGCTGGGTACGCGCCGTTGCTCGCTTGACCAGACAAATCGGATGCCGCGTCATATTCTGCTGCCCCGATGAAATACAACCGCATATACGAGGCGTTATCTATCAAGAAAACTACGGCATACGCTGCGAATTCCGCCAAGCCGAAGACTGGGACGACTTTATCCTAATCTCAGGCAAAATATTGGATGACGACCTGCTGGTGGTAATCGGAGCACGCGTCAATTCGGTATCTTACAACCAGGACATTGCCGGAATGCCGACCTTCTTGCAACGCAATTTTTCCACAACCAACATCGCCGTAATCTATCCCGAACAATTCGGAACTGCCGTACCGTCCACGACGTTCGTAGACCCCATGGCCAGCGACATCACCACATCACCATCGCCTTTGTGGAGGCGTCTACGAGCTTTTATGCATCGACGACGCATTTAATGCGATGCACGACAAGGACGACAACCGACCCCTACCAAATAGGAAAAGCACTTTTTTCCCGACCTAATGGCACAGAAAGCGACGTAAGGTCTTGGCCCTACGCCGCTTATCTTTTACGACTAAACGCTCTTTATCCTCAGCGTCTTATCTCGCCATTACAATGTCACACGATGCGAGTGCACTTGCGTGCCCATAAATGTAGAAGCGATCGCATCAAATCGCTCGGGCAAATCGGTGGTCAAATATGTGACACGACTTTGTATATCCGGTATAATCGGGCTTAATCGCACATCCATCTCCGGATGTCGATGCAGATAGTCTATAAGCGAAGGAGCTACTATGCGTCCTTGTGTAAGAATGCGCACATGCTTCGGTAGATTACGGCGTATTACCGGCACCAGCAGCGGATAATGCGTACAGCCAAGTATCAACGTGTCTATATCTTTATCCTCGGACAAGACGGCGTCAAGATCCTTGCGAACAAAATATTCCGTTCCGGGATTGTCCAACTGCCCGTTTTCGACCAAAGGCACCCACATAGGGCATGCATGCGAAGTCAAGCGGTAGTCGGGACACATCTTAGCGATTTCGATATCGTAGCTGTGCGAGGCAATGGTTCCGGGCGTGGCAACGATGCCTATATGTCCATTGGTGTCTATCCCGGCCAGATGCTCGACCGTGGGACGTATCACCCCTAAAACTCGACGCGTAGGGTCTTCGCTGCTCGGCAGATAGCGTTGCTGTATGGTGCGCAAGGCCTTGGCGCTTGCCGTATTGCAGGCAAGTATCACCAATGGGCATCCGTGATCCCACAGGTATCGAGTAGCTTGCAGCGTAAAGTCATACACAAGGTCAAACGATCGTGTCCCATAAGGCGCACGCGCATTGTCGCCTAAGTATGTGAAGTGATATTGCGGCATGGCTTCCACCAAGTCGCGCAGGACGCTCAAGCCGCCATAGCCAGAGTCAAAAACGCCTATCGAGGGCTGTATCATCGTTTAGTCAGATTTTTATAGCCAAAGCCGTACTATCCTCGGGAGGCAGACAGCGTGCACGCAGCCCCCCCCCCCGAAACGAAAGTCATCAGCCCAGTCGTTTGCGTATAGCTGCCGACTGCTCTTCGTAGCCGGGTTTGTCAAGTAAGGCAAACATATTGCGCTTATAGTCCTCGACACCGGGCTGGTTGAAGGGGTTGACTCCGAGTATGTATCCGGAGATGCCGCACGCCTTCTCAAAGAAGTATAGCAGCTGACCGATATAGTATTCGTTGACTGCGGGAATAGTTATGCGGATATTGGGCACACCGCCATCGATATGAGCAAGGCGTGTACCGGCTTCAGCCATCTTGTTGACCTGATCGATATGCAAATCCGCGATATAATTAAGCCCGTCAAGGTCGGCCTGTTCGCGCGGTATGGTAAGGCTATGCTGTACTTTTTCGACAGATATGACCGTCTCGAAAATCGTTCGCTCGCCGTCCTGAATCCACTGGCCCATCGAATGAAGGTCGGTGGTATTATCTACCGATGCGGGGAAAATGCCGCGATGCTGCTTGCCTTCGCTCTCGCCGTACAATTGTTTCCACCATTCGGCCAGATAGTGCAGACGCGGGTCGTAATTGACGAGTATCTCGATTTTTTTGCCGGCACGATACAGGGCATTACGTGTGGCCGCATACGTTCCGGCAATATTTGTCGCATTGATGTTGATGGTGTTCTTTTGCATCATCCGAGCACCTTCGATAAGGTTGCGAATATCGTGTCCGGCCACGGCTATAGGCAGCAAGCCAACAGGCGTGAGTACCGAGAAACGGCCGCCGACGCTATCTTCGATGACGTATGTCTTATAGCCCTCTTGGGTGGCAAGTTGGCGCAATGCGCCTCGCTTGGCATCGGTGATGGCCACGATACGACGTGCGGCTTCTTCGTGTCCCACGGCTTTTTCCAGCTGTTCGCGCAACAGACGGAAAGCTATGGCCGGCTCGGTGGTGGTACCGCTCTTGGATATGACGATAATACCGAAACGGCGATTGTGAAGATACTGCTGTAACTCGTACAGATAGTCTTCGGATATATTGTGTCCGGCAAAAACCACTTCCGTAGACTGCTGACCCGGCTGAGGGAAGGCCGGCGAAAGCGCATGGATGACGGCCTTGGCACCCAAGTAGCTGCCTCCGATGCCTATACATACCACTGTATCACAGCGTTGACGCATATCCTGCGCGGTTGTCATGATGTCGTCTATAAGCTGTTCGGGGGTACGTGTCGGCAGGTCTACCCATCCGATAAAATCGTTACCGGCACCGGTGCCGTTGTGCAGATGGGACAATGCCGTAGCCACTTCCGGCTGCAGGGCTGCCACCTCGGCGGCGCTGACGGCAATGCCGGTATTGGTAGTGTCTATCTTTATTTCCTTCATAGTGTATCTCGGTTTTATTGTAAGTATGATTTGTCCTTGAACTTCCTATCGATTGCTCCAAGACCGCGAGACGGGTTTCAGACAAAGGTTTGACTCATCTTGGCCAATGCCTTGGCCGGATTGATGCGCCTGTATAGGATGTCGTACACTGCATCCAGAATAGGCATATGGACATGCAGTTTCTTATTGATGTCGTGTATACATTGTGTGCCGTAGTATCCTTCGGCGGTCTGTTCCATCTCCATCTTGGCGGCAGCTACCGAATAGCCGCGTCCTATCATCGCGCCAAAGTTGTGGTTGCGCGAGAATCGCGAATAAGCGGTCACCAGCAAGTCACCCAGATATACCGAATCGGTGATACGGCGCACATGCGGCGCAGCAGCATCCAAAAAGCGTTCCATCTCGCGTATAGCGTTGGACACCAGCATCGCCAACAGGTTGTCACCCATCTTGATGCCATGAATGATGCCGGCGGCAATGGCATAAATATTTTTAAGCACTGCCGCATATTGTATGCCGTTGATATCAGTGGATGTTATTGTCTTTACTTTCTTGGATTCCAGACATTTGGCAAAGGTCTTGGCATTTTCTTCTGATGGGCTGCCTATAGTCAAGAAGCACGAGTGGTCCAAAGCCACCTCTTCGGCATGACACGGGCCTGAAATCACAAGTATCTGATTTCGGTCACACCCGAAATGGTCGGCCATATAGTCCGTAATCAAGACATTGTCATCGGGTACTATGCCTTTGACTGCCGACACTATTGATTTGTCGCTCAAGTCAACGGTGATTTTATCGGTATGAGCCTTGAAGTACGGCGACGGCATCGCCAAAAGCAATGTATCACACCGACGACACATCTCGTTGATGTCGCTGGAGAAGTATATGCGATTGACATCGAAGGGGACGTCACTCAGATATGCGGGATTGCGGCCCTCGCTTATGAATTGTTCGATACGGTCGTCACGGCGCATGTACCAATGTATGGTCTCACAGTCCTGTAGCAGCAATTTGGCCAACGCCGTTGCCCAACTGCCGCCACCCATGACGCATATATTGCCCGGAAAAGCCATAGTAAATTGTATCGAGAGAGGTTGGTTAATTATTATCTTTATCTATAAACGCCTGCTAAATCTATAAACACCTGCTAAATAGGCATCGGAACAGCTGCGTTATATGCAGCTATCCAACAATGTATTACTGCGCGGCGGCGGCAATCCATACGCCTACGGTATCGACGCTCACAGGTTTCAGTCCCAACTTGTGTTTTTTGTTGAGTCCGCACAATTCCTGCTGAAGTTTGGCGGCGGTGGCGGCGGCAAGGTCGGCCACGGTATTGATGCCGGCTTTATTCAACAGAGGCACCCAAGCGGCGACTTCGTCCGTACCCAATGCCTCGACAAAACGTTCGGGGGCGTCGCGCTTAATGACCTTCTCGGGACGCATCTGCGGGAAGAAGAGAACTTCCTGGATGGTGGTCTGTCCGGTCATCAGCATTACAAGACGATCCATACCTATGCCCATACCGGACGTGGGGGGCATTCCGTATTCGAGGGCTCGTATAAAGTCTTTATCGATAATCATCGCCTCGTCATCGCCCTTCTCGCTAAGACGCATCTGCTCTACGAAACGTTCGTATTGGTCGATGGGGTCGTTGAGTTCCGAATAGGCATTGGCCAATTCCTTGCCGTTTACCATCAGTTCGAAACGTTCGGTCAACTCGGGATTGTTGCGATGGCGCTTGGTAAGCGGTGACATCTCTATGGGATAATCGGTGATAAAGGTGGGCTGGATGTAGCATCCTTCACACTTTTCGCCGAAGATTTCATCGATAAGTTTGCCTTTGCCCATGGACTCGTCAACCTCAATACCGAGATCTTTGCAGACCTTGCGAAGTGCGGCTTCGTCCATTCCGGTGATATCCACTCCTGTATGGTCTTTGATGGCCTGCGTCATGGTTACGCGCGGGAAGGGAGCCTTGAAACTGATGACATTATCACCCACGCGAACCTCGTCCGTTCCGTTGACATCACGACAGATACGCTCAAGCATATGTTCGGTAAAGGTCATCATCCAATTATAGTCCTTATAAGCTACATATATCTCCATGCAGGTAAATTCGGGATTATGCGTGCGGTCCATACCTTCGTTGCGGAAGTTCTTGGAGAATTCGTACACGCCGTCAAAGCCGCCCACGATAAGACGCTTGAGATATAATTCATCGGCTATACGCAGATACAGAGGTATATCCAGGGCATTGTGATGCGTCACAAAAGGACGTGCGGCGGCACCGCCCGGAATGCTTTGCAGTATCGGAGTCTCAACTTCCATGTACCCGTGTTCGTTGAAGTAGTTGCGCATGGAGTTGTACACACCCGTACGTTTTATGAAGATCTCTTTTACTCCATCATTGACAATAAGATCCACATAACGACGACGATAGCGCAACTCCGGATCGTCAAAGCTGTCGTACGTCTTGCCATCCTTCACCTTAACTATGGGCAGAGGGCGCAATGACTTGCTAAGAATCGTCATTTCGCGGGCATGTACCGTGATTTCGCCTGTCTGCGTGCGGAATACGAAGCCCTTGAAGCCAACGATGTCACCGATGTCAAGCAATTTCTTGAACACGACATTGTACATATCCTTGTCTTCGCCCGGACATATCTCGTCACGAGCTACATATACCTGAATGCGGCCGACACTGTCTTGCAGTTCGACAAATGAGGCCTTGCCCATAATACGGCGGCTCATAATGCGGCCGGCTATGCACACCTGACGCGGCTCGACGGCATCGTCCTTGAAGTTGGCGCGTATGTCGGCCGAGTTGGCATCTACGGGATAAAGCGCTGCCGGATAAGGTTCTATACCCATTTGGCGAAGTGTAGCCAGCGAATTGCGGCGTATCGCTTCTTGTTCGCTAAGTTCGAGGGGGTTCATATGTGGCTATTGTTTTTTGTTTCGTAAAGATAATGTTGCGGCCGATTGTTGCGACAAGTTGACATCTCTCTATCGGGCACTCAGAGCCGCTTCATTGCCATCGGGCAATATTCAAGGGCAAAGTTACATAATTTTCCTCGGAGTGCCAAATTGCTGTTTTCGCACGGCATCGCACGACATATTCTCGCCGTTTGCTCTCTTCGGTTTGTCCGGCTATTTTCGGCCGAACAGCGCAACAAAGCGCAACAAAGCGCACGGCACCAATGTCGTCCGAAATTTCCAACGCAACCGCCCCTAAGACCATAAGCTGCGAAGCCGGATCTTAGCCACATTCAATGCAAACTTAGGAGTTATGCAACATTTTGTACACACGATAATCCGTTCTTTGCACTGAGAAAAGAAGGCTCGGCCACACCTGCACGACAGACGGCCGATGGCAGCGGAGACGCAGCCACCTTCGCCCCGTTAAAGACAACACTCAATTACATAGCATGGACATAGTATTTCTTTGCATCATCGTTTTTCTGCTATTATTGGCGGTATTCGATCTTTCGGTAGGCGTCAGCAACGACGCAGTCAATTTCCTCAACTCCGCCATAGGCTCAAAGGCCGCGTCGTTAAAGCGTATAATTCTCGTCGCAGCCACGGGCGTATTTCTCGGAGCCGCAATGTCAAACGGTATGATGGATGTCGCAAGGCACGGCATTTTTCGCCCCGAATTTTTTTCATTCTATGATTTGATATGCATATTTATGGCTGTAATGTGCATCGACATAGTATTGCTGGATATCTTCAACACACTGGGCATGCCCACATCCACCACGGTTTCGCTGGTATTCGAGCTTTTGGGCGCGACATTCGTAGTCGCACTTTTCAAAACTCACGGCGATTGTGACGGCATGAGCGTTGTTGACTTGCTTAATACCGAGAAGGCGCTGACAATTATATTAGGAATATTTCTATCGGTGGCAATAGCATTCTTCTTCGGCACTGTGATACAGTTCTTGACCCGAATGCTTTTCACCTTCCATTTCGGCGAGCATCTCAAATGGACCATCGGCGTCTTCGGAGGTCTATGCTGCACTGCAATCATATACTTCCTCGTTATCAAAGGCATCAAAGACCTGTCCTTTATGACACCGCAAGCCAAGGAATGGATACACTCCAACACCGGGATATTGATGGTATACTGTTTTGTCGGCTTCTCGATTTTGATGCAAGTCCTCTATTGGCTCAAGGTCAATGTATTGAAAGTCGTGGTTCTGTTGGGTACTTTCGCTTTGGCTATGGCATTTGCAGGCAATGACTTGGTCAACTTCATAGGCGTGCCGCTTACCGCTTTGGCGTCATTCCAAGACTTTACGGCATCGGGCGTCACGGATGCGCACACCCACATGATGGGAGTCCTGAATGGTTCGGCCAATACCCCTATATATTTCCTGATAGGCGCCGGTGCAATAATGGTCTTCACATTGGCTACCTCCAAGAAGGCGCGCAACGTCACCAAGACGCAGAACGGACTCGGAAGTCAGAGTAACACCGGCGATGAGATGTTCGGATCCTCGCGTATAGGACGCCGTCTGGTACGCTGGACTCTATCGGGCATCACCTGGGTAAGCAGTCACACGCCGTTGCGTGTACGCCGCTGGGTAGACAAGCGTTTCAATATGGAAGGCGTCACTATGGAGCAAGGTCAGTCCTTTGACCTTGTGCGCGGCGCCATCAACCTCGTAGTGGCCGGCGCATTGATTGCCTTGGGCACTTCGCTCAAATTGCCGTTGTCCACGACCTTCGTCACCTTCATGGTGGCTATGGGCACCAGCCTCGCCGACCGCGCATGGGGCCGCGAGAGTGCCGTATTCCGCGTGACCGGTGTTATCAGCGTTGTCGGCGGATGGTTTATCACCGCCGGCGTAGCCTTTATCGGCGCCGGATTGATAGCCGCATTCATCTACTGGGGTGGATTGTGGACAATACCCGTAGTCGCCGCATTAGCAGTGGCACTGCTCATACACAGCAACCGTCGCTATCGTCAACGCAAAGCCGAAGACGGCGGCGATGCATTGTTCCAAACGATACTTAGCACCGAGGACGCCGAAGAGCGTTGGCCGTTATTGTTGACCTACATTTCCGAGCGTCAAGGCGAGTTCCTGACCTTTGCTCGCGAAAGCTTTGACGGCATGACCGGAGCATTCATACACGAGGATGTGCATACACTTGAACGTCTGGACCGTACTTTGTTCCACGAGAAAGACACCCTCAAGAGCGCACGACGCAAAGAGACCCTATGTCTGCGCCAGCTCACACATCCCACAGCCATCGAAAAAAGCACCTGGTTCCACCTGGCCAACAACTGTTGTATGTCTATGCTATACAACTTGCGACGTATCAATGAGGTATGCAAAGAGCACACCGAGAACAACTTCCTGCCGCTGCCGCAGCATTATGTGGCCGAATTCGAGGAAATACGAGCATGCGCCGATGAGATTTTTGCCGATGCCTTATCCGTAATATCTTCGCGTAACGTGGAGGCCGTGCCGCCGATACGTCGCCGCTGTGACGAGCTAAAAGACCGGATATCAGACGGCTACCACCGCCTGCACGAACAACTTCGCGAAGGAGACCCGTCTACCATCACGGTGCTGTACGTCTATCTGAATATGCTGCAGGAGACCCAAGACTTGATTTCAAACGTCCGTAAATACTTGCGTGCGTTTGCCAAACTCTGCGACACGGACACTCGCATCGCCGGGCCGCGCGCAACCCCGACACCTGCCGGAGCAATGGCCACAGCCGACCGCTTTACGACTATCGATCAACGACTGCTGTAACCAAAGACACCGACCATTTCAATCAACGGGAGTCAACGACAGTTGACTATTATAACCATCCTCGGCTGTCAACGCAATTCTCGGCTGTAATTTCGACACCGAAGGCGTAAGCCGGACAGTAAACAAAGCACACAATAAAGCAAACAGAGCACACAATAAGGCGAATGCCCGCGGCAAAATCATCCGCGGGCATTCGTCTTATACATTACTGTCTAACAGATTTTCGATTTTTACTTAGCCAACTTCTTCGAGGGAGCCAACATAAGGCTGCGATCCGACTAATATGCGTTTGAGTGGCTTGTCTCATACGCTAAGTGCTTCGGATTGGCGTACACGCCTTAGGGCCGGAATATATATGTCTTCAGGTTGGCCTATACGTATTATCCGGCTCTATAATTGTGTAAGTCCGCAGATACCTGTGTATAGCCAAGATAGCCCGATTTGGTTAGAATGTCCGCTTGCGTCTCGTTTACGATTTGTGACACAGACATATATGCCGGAATAAGGGATGTTCTCAGCACCCGTTTTGACCTATAGCGAGTGAGCGCCGACGTCAGATACGGATTCGAAAATAATGATGGCTTGTATTGCGTTATACTGCTATTTGACGGTCAACATCGGCCTTGGCTAATATGCCAAAAGACAAGGCGCACAAGACCGGTATCAACGACGTTGGACGCGATCGGACGCTGTCTGTATGCCGTTGCGGCCGCCAGGCAGGGAGAGGCCCGGACGACCCATATTGCGGCTACTGCCGTTGGGATTGATGGGGTCGCCCCATTCGTCCAACTCTTCTTCCTGATCCGGCGCTTTCTCTCCGGGCTTCAGCTTGGGCTTATTTTTAAGTATGGCGTAGGGTTTTTGGGCATCTATGGGCTTTGCATAAATATCCCAAGCCAATTCGTTGTCCCAATTAGCTTTAAGTTCGAGTTTCTTGTCGAAGTATGCAACTTCTTCGGGCTGTAGTCTTTCGGCAAAGTTACCCGTATCCCAACGCCCGTTACCATTTGCATCTACAAATACGCGGGCATAGTACGTGCCTGGAGTGATATAGGGCACAACGACTTTACCTGTAGCCGTATCTACGGGTACGGTGCGCACAGCCTTGTCGCTGCTGTTGAGCAGTTCGAAGCACAGGGCATGGCCTCCCGTCATTTTCGGCGTAATGGTGAAGGCGAGGTTGGAGTATTCTTCGAGCTTCTTAATTGTGAACTCGTGTCGCAAAGTTTTATTGTGGACGCTGTCATATATACTGGTGACAGCAGCCGAATCGACAAGCAAGCGATACTTGGCGCCCGGCTCCCAATTATAATTGAACATACAGCCCAACAGCGGATTGAGCGAATCAGGGCGCAACGACGGCAGTACGAGGTCTTTCCATAGCGAGTCCACTTGCTGCTGCAAATGGATGCCGGCCGTATCTATGCGTGATATGGGTAGAGCCGACTCGATACGTATGGGAGCATATACATCGTGCGATGACTGGCTCTTGACCATCAGTGTGGCAAATTCGCGCTCGGGCACTTTGAGGCTGTCCTCATCTTCTTTTTTCTTCTTTTTTGAAGCCTTAGGCGTGCGGTATACGAAGTTGACGGTATCATTGACCCATACACGGCGATTGAGTGAGTCTTGTGCTGCATGGTGTACGCTCACTCGCAGCGTGTCCATAGCCAGCAATTCGGGATCGCGTATCCAGTAGGTCAGCGAGTCGTTGTTTGCATTGGCTTGCAATAGCGCCCAGTCGGCTTCGGTATCGCCATCGCGCGGTCCGCCGACAAGAGTAAGCGTGGGCAATGTGTCGCGAGGAGCACCCATACCGATAAAGAGACGACGACGGTCGGGACGCTGATTGTCTTTGAGGTACTGGGCATGGTAGTCTTCGTTGAACCAGGTCAATAGCACATCGTTGGGTAGGAACAGCGTGGCGGCGCGCTCAACAATGCTGTCCGTACCTTCGGATGAGCGCAAAGTGTCTTTCACCATCGTGGGACGTGAGCTTGGGACAATGTCTGCATCGTAGAATGCTACATCTTCGGAGCGGTCCCAGCAATTGTCACGATTGACGTCATTAACGGCAAATATACGATATGTCCCGGCTTTGAGGTTGCGTATGGTGAACTGGCCGCGCTGATTGGTACGGGCTATACGCTGCAGCGGCGACTTGACAAACGCAGTGTCCGACATATCAGCGGTGACTCCCACGGTTATGCCCTGCGCCGGCTCGAGGTCGCGCGCCGATAGCACTATTCCGGAAATCTGCAGCGAGTCTATCGAATCACCCGTGGCAAAATCTATAGCAAATCCATCAAGGATATTGCCTTCATTGAGGTCGCGAATGGCATCGGCGAAGTCTATGGTATAGGTAGTGTTGGGTCGCAAGGTGTCGCGCAATTCGACGGTTACGCGTCGCCCGCCGGAGCGAACAACAGGCGCGGTTTTCTGCACGGGCGAGACTATGACCTTATTGAAAGCATCTTCCAAATTTACATTCTCGTCAAAGAACAATTCAAGTCGTGCAGGGCTGACGCCGGTCTGCCCGGGCATAGGTGTGGAGCGTACAAATACCGGAGGTTGGTAGTCGCGTGGTCCGCCTTCGGGATTGCCTATGGAGGCGCAGGCCACCATCAGCACGGCAAGCACTATAGTCGCCGGCACCATAAGCAGCGCATACATTCCTCTGTATTTCGTCTCAGCGTATCTCGTCTTAGCGTTATCGTTGTTCATAACCACAAAATTACAATTTTTTCGGCAGATAGCGCACACGTTACGCCACATTCGACACAACAAAGACCACAGCCGATACACCTTGCGGATTTGCTTCTCCGAAAGGTGCAACGGCTGCGGTCGTTCTGTATCGGTCAAGATCCGGCTACGTGTCTGCACATATTGCGTCAGACAACGTCTTCCGTCCTTGTACGTACATCGTTATTTCTTAGCCCACTTGATAGCGGACGAATTGGCATCGGCAATACGTACTATGTACATACCTGCGGGAAGCGCCTGCAGCGACAATTCGCCGGCAGCATCGGCCACGCCATAGTGTACAGCGGCGCCGGCCGTGGTATAGACGCTGACGGAACATGCACCGCATCCGGTATGAAGCACGGACTGAGCATCGATGTATGCGGTGGCCTCGGTATCGGCAGTGATATCATTGACGCCCTCGGTGCCGGAGTATACGAAGCTGCGTACGGGCGAGTCCGCCGTATTCTTCGTGGAGTTGTCTACATAATATGACGCGCGGGTCTTGCAATAATATGTCTTGCCATCTGTAAGAGCCTTTCCGCCAATCTTAATGTCACCGAGAGCCTTGGTCATGGTCTCGAAGTCGCGCAAAGTAACCGAGTAAGACGTACGACCGAATGAAGTGGCAGACGATGAAATATATACGGTCACCGAAGCAAGGCCGCTCCATTTCTCGATAGTAAGTGCCTCATTGACATGTATTGTAGCACCATCGGAAGCCGGGTTGGTAAAGGCGGGAGCGGTGTAGTCGGTACGGTTTACAGTGGTGAATGTAATAGGCTCGCTTTCGGTTTCGTAACTTCCTACGGTTGTGGTAAGCGTAGCCGTATAGGTGCGTCCGGTACGCAGCACAGCTTCCGGTACGGTGGCGCTATTGTTCGAACCTTCGTAAACATATACTTCTGAAGCTCCGTCGACGACAGCCATGCGATACTTAACTTCTTGATCGATTTCGACCTTAGTCCAAGAAATTGTGGGTGTTGCCGATACTCCGGTAGCCTTGTCGGCGGGAGCGGTGAAGGCGATACGACCGCCCTTGAAGGACTGCACATCGGAGAGCGCATCGGTCATATCGGTACCGAGCGAACGCACGCGCCAGTAGTAAGTTTTGCCTGTTTCGAGGTGCGGAAGGTTCATAGATGATGCGGTATTGCCTGCAGCGTCAAAGAGCGCAATAATATGGCTCATATCGGCTTTGTCGGACACTTCAACGCGACAGCGCGTGGCCTTGCCGTTCCATTTGAAGGAGAAAATCTCGGGAGCGCTTTCCCCGTTGATGGGGAATGTAAGCGTGGCCTTGGTGCCGGTGACGGTCTTACCTCCGGCGGTCACGGCGGAGTATTCGTTGCCGTAGCGGTCGTATACGCACACCGCCCATTTATATCCGGAAGCCATATCGGCCGGGATCTCATAGGAATTATTGTACGATATACCTTGCAGGTACTCGCGCTGGCAGGCAAAGCCGGCAGCCTCACTTTCGGGGAAGGCGTATACCGTGTAGCGCATACCGGGAACGGCATCCCATGTCAGGGCAGTGCCCGAAACGGCTACATTGGTCACCATCTTGGGCGTCCAAGTATATTCCCACGTACGTATCGGCGTCAAAGCCTTGTCACAGAACACTTCCTGAGCCAAAATTTGGCCGAAAGTCTGACGGCTGTCACCATATTTCTCATTGTAGTTAATAAATTGACCGTAATGGAAGAATACCATACCATTGGCATCATAGGTGTTGGCCAGACGAGCAACCTTGGTCTCGCGAATATACTCCGATGCCTTATCATTAGCTATATCGGAAAGTGTGACCGAAGGATAGAAATGGCGATCGAAACGGCGAACCGCTACACCATACCATTTCGAAAGCTCGGTGAAACGAGTGGGCCAATAAATCTGAGGCGACAGAAAATCAACGTCACCTGCGTTGAGCCAGCTCATCGGGTCGGAGTAAATGCTTGTATATTGCCAGTCTCCGGTGACGGGTGTCAGTCCATACTTTTCGATGTCGGGAGGACAGGCAACACCGGCCGGGGAGATACCGAAAGGCAGGTAAGGTTTCACTTTCTTTATGGCTTTATTGACAACTTTCACCATATTATTGATGTTGTTGCGACGCCAATCGCCAAGATTCATAGTGCCGCCCGCTTTGGTGTACGCTGAGTATTGCGTAGCATCTTGGTCGGCGCCCATGCCGGAAGGATAGAAGTAGTCGTCGTACACCACACCATCAACGTCATAGTTGGTGACGATTTCGGTGACTACATCCACAATACGTTGTGTCACCTCGGGTATACCGGGGTTGAGATAAATCTCCTTGCTGTTGCGCACCAGCCAATCGGGATGCGAGGTCTCGTAATTCAACGGATTGTTTCCTCCATACAGATTCAACGAGCCGGAATAGCGATATGGATTGAGCCACGCATACACTTCGATACCTACGGCATGAGCCTCCTCCAGAATTATCTGTAAGGGGTCACCTAAGGGAGTCCCGCCACGTGTGCCGGCTACCTGATGTCCCCAAGGCTCGTACGACGACTTGTACATAGCATCGCAATTGGGACGAACATGGAAGTATATGACATTGATGTTTTGGTCTTTGAACTGCGCGAGTTTTTTCTTGAGGAAATTGCGCTGGAAGGTAACTTGGTAATCAGAGGTCAACGCATTCGAGGGCCAGCCGGAGTTAAGGTATGCAGACAGCCACATCGCACGGTGTTCGCGTGTCGGCATATTCTGAGCCTCGACAGGCATTGTCGGCGCTGCCATTACAATAGCCAAGAGTGCGGCAGCTATTTTCTGTGAAATCTTCATTAATTGTTTTAATATATAGGTTTGAGGGGATGATTATAAAATGCTGAACTGCAAGCGATACGATCTTACTCGATTGGTAAAAGCCGACGAAGGCAGCAACATAAGGTCAAATTAAAGCAGCTTAGAGCTTAAAAAACGAGGCATTGCGAAACTCTTTAGGATGGTCTTCGAATACTATCTCAGGGCATCCTGAAGAATGTCTCAATGTAATCCCAAAAGCCTGTTCCGAAAACATTCCAACCTCATCGTAAGGCCAAAGGCGGCTGCCGCCACGCTATTGTGGTGGACAGCCGCCTTTGTCTTAAGATGCTTATGCTTTAGAATAGTTTGCTCTTGTTGGGATTGATACAGATACCCATACCGAGGTCGTTGGCATCGCCGTAGTGTACGACCTTCTTGGTTGCGGGATCGTAGTAGCAGATACCGGCAGGAATCTTGGAGCCGTCCTTAGCATCGGGACGGAAGCAGAAGTATACGCGTCCGGTTTCTTTGTCCAGAGCAAGCTGACAGGTGTATACACCTTCATCGGCTGTCGTATTGACGGCATCAGCTTCCATAGATATGAACGTGCGATTTGCATCCTTCTCGTCACCGGGGTCGGTGTATGAGGGCAGCGGATAAGCGGTGAAGCCTTTTTCCGAGCCTATACGCCATACGTACAGAGCTTTGCGTGCCTCATCAATAACCATGGCACGGGGCTTGATGCCGGAGAAGAGTACAGGAGCGGGCAGGGCCTTGGCTTCGGCTTCCTTCTGAGTGGCATATACATCGGTTTCCTTGAAGCGATAGATGCCGTTGCCGGAGTAGTTCTTGGCCCAGTACCACCATCCGTCTGACAGTTTCTGATGAGCTACGTGGATTGCACCGTAAGCGATGCCGCGGCCGTAGAAAGGTATCAAGCTGTTTTGTACCATGTAGCTGTCGCGAGTATAGGTGCTACCCGAGAGGACCTTGCCTTGTACTTCGCCACGAGTCTTGAGCGCAACCTTGGAGATACCGGTGTTACGGTCGCTGTAGTATAGATATTCGCCGGAAGCAAAGCCCTGGAAGGGATCTGCGAAGGCGGGACCGCCAACGTTGGTAAGCACTGTATTGACGCCGGTGCCATCGGGTCGCATAGCATCGATTTTGCCATCGCCGAGAACGCCGTTTTCGTCGTTGATGTAGTAGTACTGCTTACCGGCATCAAGGATGTAAATCCAGCCCTCGGTATTGGCCTTGCCTTCTTCATCTGTTCCGGGAACATCGGCATATACGAGGTTGAAGCAGTTGTTGCCTGCGCTCACGCCCATGTCGTAGGGGAAGATCTTGGTGCCTTTGGGCAACTTGGTGGGGTCAATAAGCTTCATTGCTTTGATATTGCCACCTTTCTCTGCGTAGTAGATTGTAGGCACGGGTTCGCTGTAACCTACTTGTACGTTGAGATAGGTATCTTCGAGACGGCGGTTTTCGCCGTTGACATCAAACCATGTAGCGATTTGCACTTTCTGCGAGCCGATATTTTTGAATTTTACGGCTTCGGGATACTCTACATTGCCCTGCTCATCGGAGTATCCGGTGAAGGTGGTCACGGCATTGCCGTTGGCATCAATAGTTCCTTCGGGGAATGTCCATACATATTTCACCTTAAGGTTCTCGGGGTTCGGAAGCTCGAGATTGAAGGTCATCAAGGTGTTGTTGAACTCCACGATTTCGGTAGATTGATCCTTGACCGTAAGCACGGGGACAATGTCATAGATCATGATGGGATAGGTTTTTGAGCCTACACCGTCAATGGTAAGAGTAACGCGATACGTGCCTGCTTTGCTGAATTTATGCAGGGGGTTGGGTTCGTTGGATGTTTCGCCATCGCCGAAGTCCCAAGATACGTTTCCGGACTTGGCTGAGGTGTTGTTGAACTGAATGGTAGATACCACGTAATAGTCCAAGGTATACTCGTCACCGCTGATGTTGTACGTAAAGTCGACATCGGCGTTGGGGTACTGCTGGAATGAGGGTTCGGCGTCCTTGCATCCATACAGTGCCAGCACGCAACCCAAAGCGATTAGCGATTTTTTTAAGAGTTTCATATTCTGTGCGGTATTGTCTTAAATGTGGGACGTATCAGTTGATAGATATTGTGCGTACATCGTTGGCTATGCCTTCCTCACCCTTGGAGTCGTATACGCGGAACTGTGCGTCAAGCGAGTACTTACGCGAGAACTCGACTTTATACACCTTGTTTGCGCTGTCGTATATCCACTGATCGAAGGTGATGGTGGCCAGCAATTCCTTGAAGGCGGGAATGTATTCCGCGCGGACGGTGGAGATGATGGCACCGAGGTCGTCATCGTAGCGGCAGAATACCCAAGCGGAGGATTCGTATACGGGATAGTAGTTGATGCCTTCTTGCTTCTGGACATCCTTGGCGACTTCGTGCACAATCTTATTGCCGGCGGCATCGATAGTAGTGTAATACCAGCCGACGATGGCGTCATCCGATGCTTGTGTTGTAGAGAACCAAAGGTCGGACTTTTCGCCGGCACCCTTGTCTTCCTTGGTCATGTCTATGTTGGTGGGGAATGCAAGGTTGTACTTGGCGTTGATTTCGGCAAACTGCTCCATAGTGAAAGGATGGCTGATGTATACTTGACGCAGAGCGTTGTAGTATGTCGAATCCTTGGTGAGCAGATTGATGACTTCGGTGTTGAATTCGTCGGCGAAGCCTTCGGGATAGTATTGAGCAAAGCGTTCGCCGTCCCAAGTGGCCACGTCAGTCCAGTTGACGGGGCTGAGCGTACGCGAAACAGGCACACTGCCGGAGACATGGAACTCATGTCCCGCCCATTCGGCCTGGCTGTGTTCAAAACGTGCGATAGGTTGATACGAACGCATAATCTGATTGTCGGCTACGGTCTTAGTGTAGCTGAGGCTTGCACCGCCAAGCTTGACGGTTGCAGCGGCAGACTCGTCGCGTACCACGCGATACCATACTTCGGAGTATGCGGGCGTGGCGTCTTCGTAATCCACCGTATACTTGCCCATGAATGTGAAGGACTCACCGGCTTTACATGCTGTCGAGCCTACTTCCCAATACGCGGTGGGTACTTTCTGTCCGGGCTCTACAACGGGCTCTAAGGGGTCGTTTTTCTCACAGGAGGTGAGCATGGCCACAGCTCCGAGAGCCAAGAGCAATGTCTTATATTGGAATTTCATCTTATATACTGTATTAGTGTTTGCTGATTATTGTAGTCGTATACGAGGTGGGTTATTCGGCAGTCAATGAAGTGCGTACACCGTATTCCTCGGCCCAAATCATCGGCTTACGCAGCCATTTGTGATTTTTGGCGGCGCCCAGACGCTCGAGTTCGGCGAGGTTGTATTTTTCCTCGGTCTCGGGGTCGTAGTTGTAACGCTGTACCCAGGTATTTTCTTTCTCTGCATCTGTAAGGCCGTCTACCCAGAATGCTTGATAGAGGTTGTAGGGACGACGCAGACCGGGATATACGATTTCTTTGTTATCACCTATACCATAGCCGTTACGGCTGTTGGAGTAGTGGTAGCGGCGGAGGTCGGTCCATTGCTCGGCCTGCATGTACATTGCGATATACTTCTGCATCATCAGGTCGCTGAGGCTATATTGCGAGGGGTTGAAGAAGTAGCGCATATTGCCGATTTCGGAAGCGGGCTTTGTCTTTTCGACTTGCTCGTTTTCGAGGAATGCCGTCACCCATTTGTCCCAACGTTTGAGAGCTGCATTGGTACCTGCAGGGTTGCACTGGTCGGAAGGAACCATTCCGGGATGATCTTTCTGGAAGCGGTCGAGGTGACGCTGAATGTTCCATTTGGTAGCTTCCTTGGCCAAAGCGCAAGCTTGTTCCTTATTGCCCATCCAGTAGTAAGCCTCTGCCTGTATGAAGTAGAGTTCTTCCATAGTGAACAGTGATGTGTAGGCATCCTTGCTGGCTGCATATGCACCGCAGTACAGCGACGGGAAGTGGGTGATCTTGTATGTCGAACCGGCGCCGATATTGTTCTCAAGATAGCGCATCATCACTTTTTCGTTGGTGTTTGAAGCGCTGATGGGACCCTTGTTGGGGTGGAAGAGCAGCATCAGACGGGGGTCGTTGCCGTAGCCGTTTTCGCGGTCATAGACGCCTTGTTTGAGCTCGTTGCCTTGATTGATGACACCGAGGCAGTTTTCCATAAAGAATTTGGAGGGTACGGCATCGGTCAACAGGTTGGCACGCGATTCCCAAGCGTTGATGACGGGCTGAGACTCGGACCATTGTGCATTTTCTTCGGTCACGCCGCCATCGAAGTTGTAACGGGGTTCGTTGCCGAACCATGTGCCGTAGAGCAGGTCACCGCTGCGCCATGTATCGATAGCCTTTTGAGCCGTATCGATGATTTTCTGGCAAGTGGCGGCCGAACGGTCTATATTGGGGATATTGCGTAGCAGCAGACGAGCTTTAATGGCGTATACCAAACCTTTCCATTTGTTGAGGTCGCCGGAGTATACACGGTCTTGGCTGACGTCAATTTTCTGGTTGGTTTCGCAATTTGCGGCTTGGTCGTAGAATGTTCCGGTGAGTTCGTCGGCTTCAGTGAGCATCCATTCATAGATGGATGCCTGAGTGTCGTACTTGGGCGAGTTGCTTTCGTAAGCCTGACTACGGGGCATATCGCCGAAGGCATCGGTGGTCAGCTGTGTAGACATCAGGCGGATAACGCGTGCGATGTACTCGTAGTTGAGTGAGCCGGCTTCTTCGGCGTTAGCGATAAGTTCCTTGCCATTGACACCTATGTCGTAGAAGTGACGGCGCCACTGCGGGTGACGGTTCATGGTCAGGAACTGCCAGCCGCTCTTGTATGCGTAAGTGCCGGTTTGGCTCTTGCCCATAGTGGTGAGGCATTGCGACAGATAGATGTTGTATTCGGCGTGGTCATAGTTTACCTGGCTGGAATAGAATACCAGCACGGGAAGGCCGAGCGAGCAGGTGTTGCGGTGCGCTACATCGGGGTTGACGTTCTCATAGAGAGCATCCTCGCAAGATACCGCAGTAACACCCAGCAGGGCAGCCAAAGCTATGGATTTTATCTTGTTCATATCTGTGTATGATAAAGTCGTGATTTATGTGTATTGTTCGGAGAGAATTAGAATGTAACGTTTACATTGAAGTTGAAGCTGCGGAGGCTGGGGACGCTGTAGTTGTCGATGCCCATGGAGCCTGTACCGTTGGATGCGGAAGGCATCACTTGCGGGTCGGCACCGGTGTATTTGGTCAACAAGAAGAGGTTGCGGCCTGTCAGCGAGCACTTGAGTCCCTTGATGGGGTTGGCGCTGCCGAGACGCTTCATCAGGTTGGAGAAGTCGTAAGCGAGAGTCACGTAGCTCATACGCAGATACGATCCGTCTTCGATGAAGTTGGACGATACATTGTAAATGTAGTTGTTGAATGTCGTCTGGTCAAGGATGACGGGAGTGGTGTTGGGGCTGTATGTGCCGTCACCGTTGTCTATCACGCCTTTGAACACGACTTTGCGGTTGCGGTATGGAACGAGCAGAGCGTTCTGACCGTTGGAGTAGAGGCTGCGGCCCGTAATATTGGCCACATCACCGCCGATACGACCGTCAAGCAGGAAGGAAAGCGAGAGGTCTTTCCAGGTGAAGGTTGAGCCGAGGCCGAGGAGGCAGTCGGGCTCGCGGTTACCGATATATGTTTGTTTTACGGGCGAAATCTTGGGCAGGCCGTTTTCGTCGATGAGGACGTCGCCGGCGTCATTGCGCTCGTAGTCGATACCGGCAATGCCGGTGGTGGATCCGCCGGCGTAAGCTACGGTGAAGATGTCACCATACTGTCCGCCTTGGATGAGGGCTACGTTCTCGGGCAACGAGAGTACTTTGCCGCGGTTGTACGAGAAGTTGAGGGTAGCGGTCCACGAGAAGTCTTTGGTCGAAAGAATGTCTTGGTTAAGGGTAAGTTCGAGACCTTTGTTTTCGATACAACCTTCGTTACGGGTCTGAAGGATGGTACCCGATGCGGGAGATACGCGCACGGTTACAATCTGGTTGTCCACGCTGGTGTTGTAGTAAGCCACATCAAGACGTGTGCGGTTGCGGAAGAAGCGCAGGTCGGCGCCGATTTCCCAAGACTTGGTCATCTCAGGTTCGAGGGTGATGGCCTTGGAGATGGTGGGGTTGACACCGAAGCCCTTGTCGGGGAAGGTGGACCATTGTTTGTAGTTGTCGCTGAACTGGTTGGCGGG
>CAKTOT010000002.1 GCA_934590135.1 uncultured Muribaculaceae bacterium | reverse complement strand
ACCCCCGAAGGCATCGCCACGGTCGTCAAAGACGCAGATGCTACGGCGGATAACGCCGGGCGGACGTTCACGCACCTGTGGTACGTGCGCGACCGCTTGGGCAGCGTGCGCACTGTCGTGGACGATGCCGGCACGATACGGCAGTGCACGATGTTCTATCCCTCGGGGCTGCCCGTGCAGCTTTTCGGGACGGAGCGCGTGACCGACCGCGCCCATATCGGCAACCGCTGGATTAATTTCGCCGGATTAGGACAGCACGACAACACCGCCCGCTGGCACGACGCCCTCCTCGGCCGCTTCACCACCCCCGACCCCAAAGCCGCCGGCTATCCCTCCCTCTCCCCCTACACCCACTGCGCCGCCAATCCCCTCCGCTTCACCGACCCCACCGGAGAACGTCCGATAGTCTACATTGAGACGAATAGTTGGGGACACGTTTTTCCGTCAACAGGTGAAGGAGCATCCTTAACGGTGTACACATATGGCAGACATGGCAATACCTGGAAAAATATCCCTTCGGTTGGTTCTACGGCCGGCGAAGGCATCCTTATAAGATTAAAAGGCAATGATGCACAAAGATTCATCAATGATGAAGACAACCGATTTGGTCTGAATGCATTTGCTTTCGAGCAAGATAAGGACGCAGAGATAAACGCTTATTTTGACGATATTCTACAAGAAAAATTCGCTGATCCGTCAAACAAACGTGACGTAAAATATCGGTGAAGGAATTGTAATAGATGAATATAATGTTGTGAACAACAACTGCGTAACGACCACATTGAATGCGATTCAAGCAGTCGGCATCAATGTATCATCTATAGTTGCTATATCCCCCGCCCAACTACTGACAAAAATGCAGAACGCATTAAAAGCCTCAAAATCAAACTGGCTCATTCGTCTTCTTATGGGCGAAACAGGGCAACCTCCTTTTTATGAAACCGAAACTATTAAATAATACGTCCCGGTTATCTCGCCTTATGGCGTGGATAGCGGCAATCTGGTGTCTATTGGTAGCGGCGGCATTCTTTCTTGCAGCTATAAACGTGTGGTCGCTGACCTTAGACTTCTACTATTTGGACAATGACGGCATTTCTCCTTTCGGATGCAATGCCAACGAAATATTTGGAATATGGCATGACATAATACCTTGGAGTCTATGGTGGATTTATGCTGTTTCGATGCTGTCTGTCGCGACGTACATCTCACTCAAGCGCAGTTGGGGCGTATTAGCGACTTACATTGCCGTGTCCGCGGCATTTTTCTATTTATGGATATCAATGCAGACCGACATTTCGGAATATCTCGAATATGGTCTAACTCAATTAGGTAACGGCGGAACCGTACGGATATTTAACGATGCGGTAGATAACGCGCACGGTCTACTGGGTCTTGTCAATTTGCTTGGCACGGCTTACGCTCTGATATCGCTTGTATTTATCGGGATGCCGAGGTTTATGGTAATTGTCCGAGAGGAGTGGGCTCGGATGAAAGTGAAATAAGATGTACAGTCGGAGCGACCGCGAATGTTATAATATGCAAGCGAGCGCAATTTTTAGGCGTACAAATGCCGGGCTTTGACGAAAAATGCGTACATTTGCAGCCCGTTTGGCCTTGACAAGGCGCGGCGGCGCGCAGACGCCCTCGGCGAGGCTGCATCCCGTACGCCGCAATCATTGCCTCGGCCTCGGCCAAAAACCTATCACAACACCGCCCTCTTCTCGACAGACACAATGAAAGACATCAGTATCACTGTCCCCGTAGTCCGTTACGGCTACGATGAATTGCCTGACGACGCCGTCCGCACCCTCGTGGAAAAGGCCCGCCAATCCACCTATCGTTCGTATGCACCTTACAGCCACTTCTGTGTCGGCGCCGCCATCCTGCTGGACAACGGCGAGACCATCACCGGTGCCAACCAGGAGAATGCCGCTTTCAGTGCCGGCACATGCGCCGAGCGCTCGGCCTGCTTCTATGCGCACGCCAATTATCCGGAGGCGCATTTCACGGCCATAGCCATCGCGGCACGTGCCGAAGACGGCGATTTTGTCGTCGACCCGGTGTCGCCCTGCGGCGTCTGCCGTCAGGCACTATTGGAATACGAAGTTCTGGCCAAGCATCCCATAACGGTATGGCTGGCCGGACGCGATTGTGTATACCGTCTGCCGTCGGTGGCCTCATTGCTGCCGCTGGCTTTCTCGGAATTTTGAAGCACGCGGCCGTTATGGTCGCCGTAGCCGAATAGAGCACCGGACATAGACCGACGATCGTGATGCGACCCGGCTATGGTCGGCAATGGTTTCGTTTCTTTTTCGGTGCAAATGAGAATATCAATCGATGTCGATGAGGTCGCGTAAGGTCACTTCCGGGTTGCGGAATTGACAATATCCGCCTTTGATATGAGCATGAGTAATAGCGCTTTGAGGGCAGTTGTGATAGCAGGCGGTACAGCGTATGCACCCGCGATTCCATACCGGATGTCCGTCCCGGTCGCGCGTGACGGCGCCCACCGGACATATACGGGCGCAGATGCCGCAACCGTTGCAGCGCTCCGCATCGCACCGATATTGGCGGTAAAAGCCCTTGAAGGACGGGGCAGCCTTCATAAATATACCCATCAGGCGATCCGTCACCGACGGCGACGCAATATAACGACGACGAGACGCGATATCGGCGGCGATGGCTGCCATGTGGCCGGGTATATCCTTGGCGTCGGCGGTCTCTATCTGTCGACGAACGTCGTAGAGCATAAAATTGTTGTCCACCATCTTAATGCAATTGGCATAGACGACTTGCAGCCCGCGACGGCATGCCTGACGGCAAGCAATATTCACCCCGAGACCCGGCGTTACGCCGCAGGTGTATACCACAAAAAAATAATCGGTGTGGATGTTAGCCGTCTCGAGAAAATGCTCGACCGGCGCCGGCATACGGCCCGTGTGCGTGGGCGTGACTATGCCTATGGCATCATCCTCCCACACCTTCGACGGTGTATCAAACGCCTTGTCAATGCCTATGATGCGGCTGTCAGCCTGAGTCTGCGCGATGTGCCGCGCTACGGCCAGCGAATTCCCCGTGGCCGAAAAACAGAATATAATCATACCGCAAAGGTACGCATTAGGCCGTTTTTCCGCAAAAATAAATTTTATAATCCTAAAAACTGCTAAATGCACACACATTCGACTAAACATTGGGCCGCATCGACGGTCTATTGGTCAGAAAACGACAAAACGTAAAAGATGAGAATACGCCGATCCGGACGTACGACAATGACGTCCATGTTCCTACTGGCCGGTATCTTGTGTACCCTGGCTTACAATATTTCCGGTGTCGTGACCGATACCGATGGCGATGCGCTGGTCGGGGCTTCGCTTCGACTGCTACGCGGCAAAGACTCGACAGTAGTCAAGACCGCTGCCGCCGACGACAATGGTCGATACGTGCTGCGCGATGTTGCCAACGGCCGCTATGTACTCGAAGCCTCGTACGTAGGCCATAATCGTCAGACAGTCAACGTCACCATGTCCGGACGAGCACTGCGCGTGGACACCCTGCGTCTCTCCGATGAAGCCTATACACTGGATGCCGTCACCGTCACCGGTATACGCACCCCGGTCAAGGTGATGGAAGACACCATCGAGTTCAATGCCGACACCTACAAGGTGCAGCCCAATGCCGTAGTCGAGGACCTTCTCAAACGCCTGCCCGGCGTCGAAGTATCCTCCGACGGCAAAATCACATCTAACGGCAAGGAAGTCACCAAGATACTCGTGGACGGCAAAGAATTCTTCAGCGACGACCCCAAGGTGGCCTCCAAAAATCTGCCCGTAAGTATGGTAGACAAGCTCCAAGTCGTGGATCGCAAAAGTGACCTGGCTCGTATCACCGGCGTCGACGACGGCGAAGAAGAAACCGTCATCAATCTCACCGTCAAAAAAGGTATGAAAAACGGATGGTTCGGCAACGCCGAAGCCGGAGTGGGCACCGACAGCCGATATATGGGATCGTTCAACGTCAACCGCTTTTGGAACGACAACCAAATCACACTCTTAGGCGGCATCAACAACATTAACGAGCCCGGATTTACGGACGGCGCCAGTGGCCGCTTCCGCCGCTTCGGAGGCGACAACGGCATCACCACATCGCGTGCCTTGGGTCTCAACTTCAACGTCGGCAATAAGGAGATATTCCGCGTAGGCGGCGATGTAATGTACAGCAATACCGACGCCCGCACCTCCTCCACCACCGACCGTCAGTACCTCTTCGAAGACTCGACATCGTACGTCAACTCCGGCAAGTATGCACACGACCGCGGCCACAACTTCCGCGCCGACTTCCGCATACAATGGAATCCCGACAGCCTCAACACCTTGGAAATACGTCCACGCATGATGTACAATTCCAGCGACGGCCTCAGTGTCGACTCATCGCTGACACGCGCCGGCGACGAAGCCCTCACCAAGGTCACCCAAAGCCGCAACAACGCCACCAGCGATGGCACCAGTTGGGAATTCGGTCTCTCGCTTATATACAACCACAAATTTGCCTCGCGCCCCGGTCGCTCGTTCAGCGTACACCTTGATGCCAGCACCTCCAACGTGCGCGAACACGAAGACACCTACTCATGGAACCGATTCTTCCTGCTTGACGGTAAGACCGATGTATACGATCAATACGCATCCAACCACACCTGGAGCAAAACCATCTCGGCACGCCTGAGCTGGACCGAACCGCTGGGCAATGTCAAGAACGGCAACTTCCTGACCTTCGCCTACCGCCTGCGATACCGCTGGAACAACGCCGACCGCCTCACCTATGATCGCCCCGTATCATGGCCCGGCGGGTTCGACCAAGACCCCGTCATCGGCGACGAACTTGTATGGAACAGCGACCTGAGCAACAGCTTCCGCAACAATTATATGAGTCAGGACATACGCGCCGGCTTCAAACACGTCTCCAAAGCCTGGACCATCGATGCCGGCCTGTCACTGGTGCCCCAAATGTCCAGCTCGCACGACCTTATAGACAACGCACGCGACATCCCCACCCGCCATACCCTCAACATTGCGCCCTACCTGCGCTACCGCTGGAAACTATCCAAACAGCGCACCTTCAACCTCGACTATCGCGGACGCTCGTCGCAGCCCTCGATGACACAACTGCAACCCGTAGCAGACAAATCCGACCCCCTGCGCATCGTCGTAGGTAATCCCGCGCTGGACCCCACATTCACACACAGCATCCGTATGCGCTACCAAAACTTCAACTCCGAAGCACAGCGCTCCATTATGGCTATGGCCTTTACGAACATCACACAAAACTCCATAGTCTCCAAGACCACATACGATGCCACCACCGGCGGACAGACCACCACCTACGACAACGTCAACGGCGTATGGTCCGCAATGGCTATGGGTATGTACTCGCAGCCGCTACGCAACCGCGCATTCGTCTTCAACGCCCACCTGGGCACACGACTGAACCACAACGTCGGCTTCAACAACGGCCTGCGCAACACCTCCATGGCCTTTGACGTGATGATATCCCCCTCGCTGGCATGGCGCCCCGACAACATCGAACTCGAAGTACGCCCACGCTACAACTTCCAGACCTCGCGCAACAGCGTCCAGTCCGGCAGCAACCGCGACGTCCACGCCTACGGCTTCAGCTTCTACGGCTCGTACTACACCCCCTTCGGGCTGGTGCTCTCCACCGACCTCAACTACGACGCCACCAGCGGATACTCCGCCGGATACGACCGCAACGAATGGATGTGGAACGCCTCTATAGCCTACCAATTCCTGAGCGGCCGCAACGCCACCATCACCCTCAAAGCCTACGACCTGCTGCGCCAAAAGAATAACGTCAGCCGCACCGTCACCGCCAACTACATTGATGACAGCCGTTACAACTCGCTCACGCGATACTTTATGATCACCTTCAGCTACAAATTCAACACCTTCGGCAAAGGCAACCAGCCCAAAGACCGCAACGCCGACGACCGGCGTCGCGGCCCCGGCGGTCCGCCTCCCGGCGCACCTCGCGGCGGCGGACGTCCCCCGATGTAACGCCATACGTATCAACCATACGCCCCACCCTGCGCCTAAAAAGTGCGACAAGTCGCACTTTTTAGGCGCAAATATTTGTCCGCTGCCCCGAAAAACACTACCTTTGTGCCAAAGCAAACAAACGCTTACACATTGACACTATGATAATACCTCGACCCAAATACCTCGAACGACTTATCCGAGCAAAAGGCAATAGGATGATTAAGATTATCACCGGAATACGCAGATGTGGCAAATCCTTCCTTTTGTTCGAGCTATTTCGTACACATCTAACCGAATCGGGCATCGATGAAGGCCATATCATCGAGCTGGCTCTTGACGACCGCTCAAACATTGAATACCGCAATCCGGACAAGCTGCTCTCTTACATAAAAGCACAAATTAAAGACCCGGACAAATACTACATTCTGCTGGACGAAGTGCAAATGGCCGATGACTTTATAGGCGTACTCAACAGCCTTTTACACATCCGGAATGCCGATGTATACGTATCGGGAAGCAACTCACGGTTTCTATCTAAAGACATCGCTACCGAATTCAGGGGACGCGGCCAAGAAATACACATATATCCGTTATCATTCTCTGAATACTATACCGCGGTAGGCGGAAGCATAAGCCGGGCATGGCGCAATTATTATATGTATGGAGGCCTGCCACAAACAATTATATTTGATAACGACAGAGACAAAGCAGACTATTTGACCAATTTAGCAGACACCGTATACCTCAAGGACATCTCCGAACGTCACCGCATCAAAAATATCGCCGAACTGGATGAACTTCTGCACGTATTGGCTTCATCCATAGGAGCGCCATGTAATCCCACCAAATTGGCGAACACCTTCCGAAGCGTTAAAAAAATACGGATATCAAATAAGACTATATCCAAATACTTGGGTTATATGTGCGATACATTTATGCTCGAGAAAGCCATAAGATACAATGTCAAAGGCAAAAAGTACATCAATACTCTATGTAAATACTATTTCAGCGACTTAGGTCTACGCAACGCCATTCTACAATTCCGACAACTTGAACTGACACATATAATGGAGAATGCCATATACAACGAGCTGCTATACCGCGGATACTCGGTAGATGTCGGCATCGTTGAAATCGGCGGCCGCGACAAAGAAGGCAGATACTTACGCAAACAATGCGAAATCGATTTCGTAGCCAATATGGGAGACAACCGGATATACATACAGTCAGCATACTCTATACCCGACGAAACTAAATTGCAGCAAGAAACAGCATCGTTTCGAAACACATCCGATTCCTTTGCCAAAATCCTTATAGTCATGGACGATATACAACCATATCGCGATGAAGAAGGCATTTTCCACATCAACTTGTTTGATTTCTTGCTTAACGAAGACCTGACTATGCACTTGTAGCCGTTGTGGCGGTACAAGCCTCATAGACCGACCTAAAAAATAATCAGCCTCACTTATTTACGATAAACGTCTTCGACCCGGCACACGGAAAAGAAGTTTGCGCCTAAAAAGTGCGACAAGTCGCACTTTTTAGGCGCAAACGCTGTGCGGCAGGTCTCGGGACGACATCGGAGGCAGGCCGAAAAGCCGGCGGAAGAGAGCGTGAACAAGGCCGGACGTAAGACGTTAGGGGCACGGCAATTAAGGGTCGTGTATGTGCGTGCACGACGGCTCAGTATTAAAGTAATATAACGGCGCATCGTAATTGCAAAAAAAGTCGTACCTTTGCAAAGAATTATCCGATAGGTATACAATAGAACATACTGAAATACAACAACATAAACCACCAAAAATGAGTAGAGAAAAGAAATTCGTAACATGCGACGGCAATCAAGCCGCTGCCCATGTGAGCTACATGTTCTCGGAAGTCGCTGCCATCTACCCCATCACTCCGTCATCGACAATGGCCGAATATGTGGACGAATGGTCAGCCGCCGGCCGCCGCAACATCTTCGGCGAGACGGTACTGGTACAGGAGATGCAGAGCGAAGGCGGTGCCGCCGGCGCCGTACACGGGTCGCTGCAAGCCGGCGCGCTGACAACGACATACACAGCCTCGCAAGGCCTGCTGCTGATGATCCCCAATATGTACAAGATTGCAGGCGAACTGCTCCCGACCGTATTCCACGTATCGGCACGTACACTGGCCAGCCATGCGCTGAGCATCTTCGGCGACCATCAAGACGTGATGTCCGTACGTCAGACCGGATTTGCAATGCTTGCCGAAGGTTCGGTCCAGGAAGTAATGGATCTGGCCGGTGTGGCACACCTGGCCGCCATCAAGAGCAGCGTACCTTTTGTCAACTTCTTTGACGGCTTCCGCACCTCGCACGAAATCCAGAAAGTGGAAGAAATGCAGCAGGAAGACCTCGAACCGCTGTTGGACCGTAAGGCACTGGCCGACTTCCGCGCACGTGCCCTCACCCCCGATGCACCCGTATCGCGCGGCATGGCCGAAAACGGCGATGTATTCTTCCAGCACCGCGAAGCCTGCAACCGTCACTACGATGCCGTACCCGACATCGTCGAAGGATATATGGCCGAAATCACCAAAATCACCGGCCGCGAATACCACCTGTTCAGCTACTACGGAGCCAAAGACGCCGACCGCGTAATCATCGCCATGGGCAGCGTCACTCAGGCCGCCAAGGAAGCCATAGACTACCTCACCGCCAAAGGCGAGAAAGTCGGCTTGGTAAGCGTACACCTGTTCCGCCCCTTCTCGGTTAAGCACCTGCTGGCAGCCATCCCCGCCACCACCAAGCGCATAGCCGTACTCGACCGCACCAAGGAACCCGGTGCCAACGGCGAGCCCCTGCTGCTGGACGTCAAGGAAGCATTCTACGGCCGCGAAAACGCCCCCATGATTATCGGCGGACGCTTCGGCCTGGCCTCCAAGGACACCACCCCCGCACAAATCGTCGGACTGTACGAAAACCTCGCACTGCCCCAGCCCAAGGACCACTTCACCATGGGCATCATCGATGACGTAACCTTCACCTCGCTGCCTCCCGTTGAGGAAATGGCACTGGGCGACCCCTCGACCTTCGAAGCCAAATTCTACGGCCTGGGCGCCGACGGCACAGTAGGTGCAAACAAAAATTCCGTAAAAATCATCGGCGACAACACCGACAAATACTGCCAGGCATACTTCGCCTACGACTCCAAGAAGTCCGGCGGGTTCACCTGCTCACACCTGCGCTTCGGCGACAAGCCCATACGCTCGACATACCTGGTGAACACTCCCAACTTCGTGGCATGCCACGTACAGGCCTACCTGCACATGTACGACGTCACCCGCGGCCTGCGCGACGGCGGCACATTCCTGCTCAACACCATCTGGGAAGGCGAGCAGCTGGCCAAACACCTGCCCAATAAGGTTAAGCGCTACTTCGCACAGCATAATATCACCGTATACTACATAGATGCAACGCGCATCGCACAGGAAATCGGTCTGGGCAACCGCACCAACACCATCCTCCAAAGCGCATTCTTCCGCATCACCGAAGTGATACCCGTAGACCTCGCCGTCGAACAGATGAAGAAATTCATCGTCAAGTCCTACGGCAAGAAAGGCCAAGACGTTGTTGACAAGAACTATGCAGCCGTAGACCGCGGCGGCGAATACCACACCCTGAGTGTAGACCCCGCATGGGCACAACTCCCCGACGACGAAGTAGTCGCAGACAACGCTCCGGCATTTGTACGCGACATCGTACGTCCCATCAACGCACAAGACGGCGACCTGCTCAAAGTCAGCGACTTCGAAGCCATCCCCGACGGAACATGGCAAAACTCCACCGCCCGCTACGAAAAACGCGGCGTGGCCGCCTTCGTCCCCGAATGGAACCCCGAAAACTGCATCCAGTGCAACAAGTGCGCCTTTGTATGTCCCCACGCCGCCATCCGTCCCTTCGTGCTCGATGCCGCCGAGATGCAGGCTGCACCCTTCGGCGAAGACCGCACACTGGCCACCATCGGCAAGACCATGGCCGGCACACGCTTCATCCAGGCCGTCGACGTTCTCGACTGCCTCGGCTGTGGCAACTGCGTAGACGTATGCCCCGGTAAGAAAGGCGTCAAAGCTCTGGAAATGAAACATCTGGAAAGCCAGCTCGCCGTCCAGTCCGAATGGGACTACTGCGTCGAAAAGGTCAGCAACAAGGCCGACTTGGTAGACACCAAGGCAACGGTTAAGAACAGCCAGTTTGCACAACCGCTCTTCGAGTTCTCGGGCGCATGCTCGGGCTGCGGCGAGACCCCGTACGTCAAACTCATCAGCCAGCTCTTCGGCGACCACGAAATGGTAGCCAACGCCACCGGCTGCTCGTCCATATACTCGGGTTCGGTACCCTCGACGCCCTACACCGTCAATGCCGCCGGCCACGGTCCCGCATGGGCCAACTCGCTCTTCGAAGACTTCGCCGAATTCGGCCTCGGTATGAACATCGCCACCGAGAAAATGCGTCAACGCGTATCCGACCTGATGCACAAAGCCTTGGAATGCCCCAAGTGCTCCGACCAAATCAAAGCCCTGGCTCAGCAATGGCTCGATGCTCCCCACAACGCCGCCTCCACACGCGAAGTCGCCGACAAGATTGTGCCCCTGTGCCAAGCCTGCGGATGCGACACCTGCCACGAAATCGTTGAGCTCAAAGGCTTCATCGCCGCACGCTCGCAATGGATTATCGCCGGTGACGGCGCCGCCTACGACATAGGCTTCGGCGGTCTGGACCACGTCCTCGCCTCCGGCAAGAATGTCAACGTCCTCGTAATCGACACCGAAGTATACTCCAATACCGGCGGTCAGGCCTCCAAAGCCACGCCCTTAGGCGCCATCGCCAAGTTTGCCGCTTCCGGCAAGCGCATACGCAAGAAAGACCTCGGCCTCATAGCCTCGACCTACGGATACGTATACTGCGCACAGATAGCTATGGGCGCCGATCAGGCACAAACACTCAAGGCACTGCGTGAAGCAGAAGCTTACGACGGACCTTCGCTCATCATAGCCTACTCGCCCTGTATCAACCACGGCATCAAAGCCGGTATGGGTCACAGCCAGAACGAGGAACAGCGTGCCGTCGAATGCGGATACTGGCACCTGTGGCGCTACAACCCCGCACTCGAAGAACAAGGACAAAACCCCTTCAGTCTCGACAGCAAAGAACCCCAATGGGACAAATTCGAAGACTTCCTCAAAGGCGAGGTACGCTACGCTTCCGTAGTCAAAGCCTACCCCAACGAAGCCGCCGAGCTCTTCGCCGCCGCCAAGGCCAACGCCCAATGGCGCTACAACAACTACCGCCGCCTCTCCCAGCAGCAGTGGGGCGTAGATCCTCTGGTCGAACAAATCGAAGAAAAGAACAAATAACCGCATAGGTTTCCCCGATAAAGAAAACAGCCCTCGCCGATGATAGGCGAGGGCTGTTTTCTTTATCCCCCCAATAAGACACACAACTCGCTCGGGCATCAACGGCGGCAACATCGCCGTCACCTGCAAACGCCCCAACACATCAAGCGAAACCCGAGCACCTCATACTCACACTGCATGAAAATACCTATCCCTTCCTATCCAATCTTTCAGCAAAAAACATCGAAAATAATCCTGTAAAGTATGGTGTTACTCATCTAAAATTCGTAAATTTGCATCCGTGATAACACCCGAAAAGGTACATATTTTTGGTCTCCAAACGTTAACGAAACTAAAAAATTCGCTACAACGGTCTCGCTGACAGTCAGTTCCAAAAGTTGCTCTCCGAGACCATCCTCCACTAAAACAAGGATTAAGACGGAATATGGTCATGAGTAAAACTATTAAACACATGAATCTCCGAGACCATCCTCCACTAAAACAAGGATTAAGACGTATAGGTCTTTTCCGAGTCGCTCCCTTTTGGACCCTCCGAGACCATCCTCCACTAAAACAAGGATTAAGACACACACTAGGTTGTTGTGAGAGACGAAGTGCTTCCATCTCCGAGACCATCCTCCACTAAAACAAGGATTAAGACTCTGAAGTTAATTATTAATAAATAAGCGAGACATACACTCCGAGACCATCCTCCACTAAAACAAGGATTAAGACCTTAAAATTGGTGGGGGATATGTTAGCTTTAGGATCCCTCCGAGACCATCCTCCACTAAAACAAGGATTAAGACTTCTCATAGGAGGATAGCAAAAAGTGTATAACTGCGATCTCCGAGACCATCCTCCACTAAAACAAGGATTAAGACCCCCTGGATACTCATTTTATTTTGAAGTGCTTGCCAGCTCCGAGACCATCCTCCACTAAAACAAGGATTAAGACCATGCCTGGAAGGCATCGTACGAATGTTGGTGGGTGACTCCGAGACCATCCTCCACTAAAACAAGGATTAAGACGAACTTAGGAGCTTCCCACTCCTCTTTATGCCTTATGGCTCCGAGACCATCCTCCACTAAAACAAGGATTAAGACCTCACGGAGTGCGTTGTAGGCGTTGCTAAACTGTGTCTCCGAGACCATCCTCCACTAAAACAAGGATTAAGACCATTTTTATAAAAGCATCTTTAAAGCGCTTTGAATATGATCCATTATTATACACAAAAGCGAGAGCTTCCTCCCTCAGAAATATATGAGGACATGAAGACCTCCGCTGTGTTTGAGATTCTAAGCCTGCTGCCGCCGGATATAATATGGAACATTTTCCGAGAGGCATCAGAATTACCCACTGGTATCCAATCTCCCCAAAGCCTTAAGGATGTGAGATTTTGGCCGCATTTGAAAGGAATCGAAGGGACCGATCACTCAAGATTCGTTGAGCCGGATGTAATATTCCAATTTGACAATGTTGATGTTATCATCGAGGCCAAACGCAATGATAGTAATCCTCAAGATCCCAAACAATGGGATTCAGAGCTTGAAGCATATAAGAAAGAGGGCTATCCGAGCAAAAAAAAGAAAGTTTATCTGATTGCAGTAGATGGGAACAGCGGCAAAAACGGTAAAAACGAAGAAAACGAAGATGTATATCAGACTTCATGGCGCAGACTTTGTAGTGCCGTGAATAACCAGAAGAATAAAGGACGGATTATTGATTTAATGCTAAAGACCTTTGAGTTCCTTGGAATAAAAAGCTATTCCCCATTATCAAATTTTATATCTGAATTTAAGTCTAAAATAGATGAGTATAGCTTTATCGATGCAAAATCATATCTTGATAACATAATAGAATGGAAAACCGCGAAATAGAATTATTCAAACAGGTTAATCTTGCAAAGGAATTATTCTTTGCCTACAACAAAAAGATTGAAGCTATAATCTCATTCATCAAAGAACATGTAGAGAAGTCAAACAACAATAATGAGGGGAATTCGGTCGGAGCAGTAGAAAACCAAATGCTGCGATACAGCATAATGACAGAAGACTACAAACGGCATGTTTCGATATTGAGGATAGATAACTTTAAGGATAGCGGACCGATTCTTGCTTTTATGATGTATTATAATGCCCAAAATGATTCTTGGAACGGCTGGGAGAATGAGGATAAAATCGAAAAAAGACTATCTGAAGATGAGCCTTATACAAACCTGGGAAAGGATCCTAATGCTCGTTGGGCTTTTGCTGTCTATACGCGAGCCTTGACTGACTTCCGGGATGCCACTTCTTGCCTGAGAACTATGAAAGAAGTCAATGATGATTTCAAAAAAATCATCAAAGAGGATATAGATTATTTCGTAAATTTAGACGAAAAGTAAAGAGGAGAGCAACGAACATAGGGTCAAATATCAAATTGTATGTGTAGTCGAACACGAGCTTTCCTCTGACGAGGTGTGTCATATCTACAAAATCAGATGCTGGAGTGAAAGGATCGGCCTACTCGAGTCCCTTTTCATTCATTTAAGTTCAGTCTCAGCCTCATACTCCCATACACAAAAAAAAGAATTACATCCAACGCCTAAGGCGCTGTGTTGTAATTCCTTTCAATCTATGTGACCCCGGAGGGGCTCGAACCCTCGACCCGCTGATTAAGAGTCAGCTGCTCTACCAACTGAGCTACGGAGTCATGCATCGGATGGGCATCGCTTTGCCCTCTTTGCGGTTGCAAAGGTACAACCTTTCGGCGAACCGACCAAATATTTTTCAAAAAAATTTGCCGAGAAAATTTTTACTTGACCGCAAATGCTGTATCCACCCCGATATAAAAGTCCGTCGCATCAATACTGTGTACTTTTGCATATTTATATTGACATACGATAGTCCGAAGCGGCTGCATCTCGTTTTTTTTGGTTAACTTTGCACTGATAAGCACGAGGTGTTCCGAGGCACGATAGTACCGACGGACGCGCCTTGGGTTTTCGCGTCACTTACATTACACACCACCCACCCTAACACGAGACCACGAATATGCCAATGCGCAAATGGCGCGTCGATGACAGCGCCGAAATGTACAACATACGCGGCTGGGGCCGCAGCTATTTTGACATCAACGAAAAAGGCAATGTGACCGTAACGCCGCGCCCGGGAGATTTTCCGGTGGACCTTAAAGAATTGATGGATCGCCTACAGGAACGCGACCTGACCTCGCCCATACTGTTGCGCTTTCCGGACATTTTGGACAACCGTATCGAGAAAATTTCGAACTGCTTCCGCGAAGCAGCCTCCCGCTACGGATACACGGCACAAAATTATATGATATACCCCATCAAGGTAAATCAAATGCGCCAAGTCGTGGAGGAAATTGTGTGCTACGGCACCAAATTCAACATCGGCCTCGAAGCCGGATCCAAGCCCGAATTGCACGCCGTCTTGGCCACCAACACCAACGCCAATGCCCTGGTAATCTGCAACGGATACAAGGACGAGAGCTATATCGAGTTGGCATTGCTGGCCCAAAAGATGGGTCGCCGTATATACCTGGTGGTGGAAAAGCTGAACGAACTGCGGCTTATCGCCGACATATCCGAGCGTCTCGGCGTGCGGCCCAACATCGGCATACGTATCAAGCTCTCCAGCGCCGGCTCGGGCAAATGGGCCGAGAGCGGCGGCGACCAGAGCAAATTCGGGCTCAATTCGTCCGAATTGCTCGAAGCCCTGGGCATACTCGAAGAACGCGGCATGAAGGAATGCCTCAAGCTGATACACTTCCATATAGGCAGTCAAATCACCAAGATTCGACGCATCAAAAACGCCCTGCGCGAAGCCACACAGTTCTATGTCCAGCTTTCGCAAGCCGGATTTGACATCGATTTCGTGGACATAGGCGGCGGACTGGGCGTCGATTACGACGGCACACGCTCGGCCTCGAGCGAAAGCTCAATGAACTATTCCATACAAGAATACGCCAACGACTCGGTGAGCGCCTTGGTGGATGTCTGCGAAAAGAACAATCTCAAGCAGCCCAATATCATCACCGAGAGCGGCCGCTCGCTCACGGCACACCACTCAATACTGATATTCGAAGTGCTCGAGACCACCAACCTCCCCGTATGGGACGATGACGAGACCCTGCCCGAAGACGCACACGAGCTTTCCAAAGAGTTATACGACATCTGGGACAAGCTCAACGGTCCGTCGCTATACGAGTCATGGCACGATGCGCTGCAGATACGCGAAGAAGCACTCGACCGCTTCTCGCTGGGCGTGCTCGACCTGAAGACACGCGCCCAGGTCGAAAAACTATTCTGGAGCATCGCACGCGAAGTCGGCGAAATGGCTGCAGGTATGAAGCACCCGCCGGAGGAGCTACGAGGCATTGCCAAGATGCTACCTGACAAGTACTTCTGCAACTTTTCGCTATTCCAGTCGCTACCTGACTCATGGGCCATCGACCAGGTGTTCCCCATCATGCCCATCCAGCGCCTTGACCAAAAACCCACCAAGACCTGCACCATACAAGACATCACCTGCGACAGCGACGGCAAGATAGCCAATTTCATCACCCTGCACGACCCGTCGTGTGCCCTGCCGGTGCACGCCATCAAACAAGGCGAAAAATACTACCTCGGAGTATTCCTCGTGGGTGCCTATCAGGAAATCTTAGGCGATATGCACAACCTCTTCGGCGACACCAACGCCGTGCACATCAACGTCTACCCCGACCATTACGACATTGACCGCATCATCGACGGCGAGACCGTAGCCGAAGTCCTCGATTACGTGCAATTCTCGGCTAAGAAGCTGGTGCGCAACGTCGAGTCATGGGTATCGGCATCCGTCAAGAGCGGCGTCATCACCGCCGAAGAAGGCCGCAACTTCATATCCACCTACCGCTCGGGCCTGTACGGATACACCTACCTCGAAAAAGACTGACTCTCATAGATATACGCCGTGCGAGTTTTTCTACAACTGTCATACGACGGAACGCCATTCAACGGATGGCAAATCCAGCCCGACCGCCCCAGTGTCCAAGAGACACTCGAACAGGCTTTCGAGATGGTGCTGCATACCCATATCAAGGTGACCGGCGCCGGACGCACCGACACAGGCGTACACGCACGCACCATGGTGGCTCACGCCGACATCCCCGACGACTTTGCACAAGACGCGGCCGCCATGCGTCGCCTGCACGGAGCCCTGAGCGGAATATGCCGCCCGGCCATAGCCGTACACGCCATCACTGCGGTACACGCCGATGCACACGCCCGCTTCGATGCCACCGCACGCACCTACAGATACATGATGCACACGGCCGAGAACCCCTTTATACGCCACCTGTCGTGGCGTGCACCCGCCGACTTGGACTTCGAAGCCATGAACCGAGCTGCCGCCTTGGTGGTCGGGCGCAAAGATTTCACCTCGTTCTCCAAGCTGCATACAGACACCAAGACCAACATTTGCGACGTTTCTGTCTGCCGTATGGTCCGACAAGGGCCCACGTCATGGTATCTGGAAATACGCGCCGACCGTTTTCTTCGCAATATGGTGCGCGCCGTCACGGGCACACTCGTAGACGTCGGACGCCACAAGTACGCTCCCGAACACGTAGCCGAAGTCATCGCAGCCATGGACCGAGGCGCCGCCGGCACATCCATGCCCGCACACGCGCTATACCTTTGGGACATCGAATACCCATATTATCAGACAATTCAGATATGACACAACGTCGAAATAGCCGCAAAAAATCCTGTCGTCGAATACCCGGAGCACAATGGCTGCTGTACGCGCTCGTATTCGTGGGCGCCACCCTCGCATGGTGGCAGTCTTGCCAGACAGACAACACCGCCAAGGCCCAAGTCATCGAGACAACCGACATTGACGCCCTGCTGAACGTCACCATACCAACGACACAAGACGGCGCAATAATCAAATACCCGGGGTTTACCGTCAACTTCAACTCCGACAAGCACATACCCAACTACGTGGCATGGGAGCTGACACGCGACCACGTAGACGGACCGTACAAACGCACCAACAACTTCCGCACCGACGAAGCCGTAGTCGGATGCCCCACGCCCGAAGACTACCGCCGCAGCGGATACGACCGCGGACACATGGCTCCGGCCGCCGATATGAAATGGTCACGTCAAGCCATGGACGCCTGCTTCTATCTCACCAATATTTGCCCCCAGTCGCAGCACCTCAACACCGGACCATGGCGCAAGCTCGAGGAAGCTACCCGCCGATGGGCCGCACGCGACAGCGCACTCATCGTCATCTGCGGACCCATACTCACGGACCGAATTACCGAGACCATAGGTGAGACCAAAGTCGCCGTACCCAAGCGATTCTTTAAGGTGATACTCGCGCCCTTCGCCGAAACACCGCGAGGCATCGCCTTTGTCATGTCCAGCCTCGTACAGCCCGGCGGAATGCAGACCGCCGCCACATCCATAGACGAAGTCGAACGCATCACCGGCATGGACTTCTTTGCCGCACTCCCCGACGACATCGAAGCACAAGTCGAAGCACAAAACAACTTCAATCAATGGCAACGACGCCGCTGAGCATCGCCGTGCATCGCCATAAGCCCCTACGACAATGAACACAGACACAATATGCGCCATATCCACCGCACCGGGAGTGGGTGGCATTGCCGTGGCCCGCGTCAGCGGGCCGCAAGCCATAGCCATCGTCGACAGCATTTGGCGCGGCCGAAGCCTCGCGCAAGTCGCCACACACACAGCACACTTAGGCGATATCATCGACACCGACGGATCCACACTTGATCAGGCACTGACAACCGTCATGCGTGCACCACGCTCATACACAGGCGAAGACACCGTCGAAATATCGGTGCACGGGTCGACGTACATCCAAAGGCGTCTTATCGAAACACTCATCGCCGCCGGCGCACGACTCGCCGAGCCGGGCGAGTACACCCGACGAGCCTTCGCCGCCGGCAACCTTGACCTGGCACAAGCCGAAGCCGTCGCCGACCTCATAGCCTCGCGATCCAAAGCAGCACACGACCTCGCCGTCAAGCAGATGCGCGGCGGAATATCCCAATGTCTCGACCGCTTACGCGCCCAACTTGTAGACCTGGACGCCCTACTCGAGCTCGAACTTGATTTCTCGGAAGAAGACGTCGAATTTGCCTCACGCAAGCGCCTCAAAGACACCATAACACAAATAATCACACACATACAGCAGCTACACGACAGCTACACCGCCGGCAACGCCATACGCGAAGGCTTCACCGTAGCCATCGCCGGAGCCACCAACGCCGGCAAATCATCGCTACTCAATGCCCTCACAGGCGACCAGCGCGCCATCGTCAGCGACATCCACGGCACCACTCGCGACATCATCGAAGACACCATCACCATAGGCGCCTACACCTTCCGACTGCAAGACACCGCCGGTATACGCGACCGCGCACAAGCCGACACCATCGAAGCCATAGGCATCGACCGCGCTACCGAAGCACTGCGCAAAGCCGACATAGCCCTCGTGCTATGCCCCGCCGACAGCGATGAAGACGCACGATGCCATGCCGTCAACCTCACGCGACTACGCCGCCAAGCCAATCCCGCGGCTCACACCATTATGGTAGTCAGCAAAGACGATATCTGCAACGCCAAAGACTGCGTCGAAGCACTGCTTGACCCCCTACCCGACGACATTGACATTGTGGCCGTCAATACCGTCACCGAAGACGGCATCAGCCCCATATACGAAGAACTGGAATACTACGCCAAGGAAGTCGCCGACAGCGCCCCGGACATCATGATTTCCAATATCCGGCAACGCCAAGCTCTGGCCGAAGCACTCGCTGCCGCCCGACGCGTCGACGAAGCCCTTACCGGCGGAGCCACACTCGACATCGCCGCCTTTGCCCTGCGCGACTGCATCGAAGCACTCGCCGCCGTCACCGGCCGCATATCCTCCCAAGAAGTCCTCAACACCATCTTCTCCCGCTTCTGCATCGGAAAGTAACTCCCACGATGATTCATATGCAGCGCGTGAGGCGAGTTGTGCCACACCGGCAAAAGACACAAAACAGAACTGCAGAATAGACAATCTGCGACCTATGTACGCTATTAAACGAAACATCGGCCGCAGATTATACCGATCATTACATTTCGAGCTCTTCCCTTATGACACGTTCGGTGTCTTTCTTGAAACCGATGCGATTGTATCGTTCGCCGGTACACAATTCGCAACTACACGGTTGTCCGGTGGTACGATACACCTGACACCACTTCACCTTGCGAAGCTCTTTCCATGTCCTTGCTTCGCGCATCGTTCCAGTCGCGGGGTCTTCAAGGTACGCTGGAGAGAATGCCCTAAAAATAGTGCGTAAACGGTTACGCCACACGCGTTTGTTCTGAGTGCGTCGCCACGCACGAGTTGATGTTCTGTCCATCGTCACGTTCTATTATTGGTTTCCGGAACGTGATATTTACAGATGTATAAGAACTATTGTCAATCATAACCATCAAGTGTTTTCTATGTTATCACGCAAAAACTGCGCCAAAAAAGACGTATTCCCCGCAGTGTCTTATCATAGCAACGATAGTTCTCAATAAAAATTCTCTGAAAGGCTAAACGCTGGCGACACATGCCGGTCTATATATATGAACACAATATATGAACACACACTTAAAAGAACTATGCGACACATACTGACACTTACATTGATGGCGATGTCCGTCTGCGCAGAGGCGCAGACATTCGATTACGGCACATATTCCGATGGGACAAACACCTTGCAATACCGCGTGGCACAGACCAACGAAGGCCAGGACGGGCCCGCAATCATGGTTACATACCTGCACGGCGGCTCCTCCGTCGGCGAGGACAACGAGAAAAACCTCGCATCATTCATGGAGACAAATATCCTGCCCTATCTCCAAGCCCACTCGGTCAAAGCCTTGGTATTCGTTCCGCAATGTCCGAGCGGGCGCATATGGAGCGAAAGCGGCCAGACACAGCCGATGAGCGCCACTCTCAAAAGCGCCATCGCACAGGTTGCCTCCGAATACGGCATCACAGACAATTTGTTCCTGATGGGCGGCTCGGCCGGAGGCACAGGCTCGTGGCGTATGCTCTCCGAGAACCCCGGGTATTTCAAGGCCGCGCTCATCGCCGCCGGCAACCCCCAGGGTCTGGACTACGAGGCCATAGCCAAGACCCCCGTGTACTGCGTTCTGAGCAAAGCGGACAAAGTCATCAAATACGCCTCGGCATACCCCGAAATCGCCAAGATTAGGCAGCTCCCCGGCGCCGACATCACCCTACAGGTGCTCAGCGACGCCTCGCACGCCGAGACATGCACCGGCGCATACACAGACGAGGCGCTCGACAAAGTATTCTCGTACGCCACACTCAGCGTTGACGACGTCCTTGCCGACGACAATGCCGCGCCGGTAGCCGTATACGACATCCGCGGACGCCGGATGGCCGCGCCCACGCAGGGTCTCAACATCATACGCTACTCGGACGGCACAATGCGCAAGGTGTTCCTCCGCTGACAATCGCACCGCGCAATGCGTCCACTCTCGCAATAAAAGCGTATCTATGTGCGTCTGAGACTTCCGAAGACGCATATCCTATGGCTAAAACATTCACGTCTATGGACACCGACGCACTGTATTACGTTGCACTCGAACTGCTGGAAACGCTGATAGCCACGCCGCGCATCTCGCGTGGCGAGGGCGTCGCCGCCGACGCGGTGGCACGGTGGATGGCGACGGCATGGAGGCACGCCGCCACGGCGACAGCACCCGCTCCCACGCTGCCGACGAATACATCGCCACCGACGAAGTCCGCGCCGCCATCGACACATACCTCCACGTCCTCCAAGGGCTACATTTCTGACACGGACAATACCACAAAGCACACAAAATTCGGGAATAACCATCACAAAGCGCATCCTTTCCTAAAAAAGCATCATTCTCGACATATTATTCGAGAAATATCATTATCTTTGCAGCATTAATAGACGTCTATGACGCCGTATTCGCTTTCCCTTATGCGGACTCAACACCCCAAAAAACACCAACAAACGACCCAAACAATCCAACACCACCAAAGAAATGACAAAAACACCACCACTAATCCTCTTTGCTGTATGTTCGCTATATGCCTGCAAGGATGACGACCTAAAAACGAAAGAGGACGTCTCAAACAAAAGAACTGCCGAGAAAGGCATGCAACGAGTGATTATCAGCTCATCATCCGATATAGAGGCCTTACTTGACGAGCTTGGAGAACCAACCGCTAACTGCTCGAGAGCAGTACAAAACACCGGAGTACAGTTGTCTGACAACGAAGAATTGTTCGAATCGCTTGTCGAGGCAAACCGCCGGAAAGTAATGGCCTCGCTTACCCCCGCACAGTTAGACACAATACGCAACGATGAAGAAGACCTCGAGTTCTGTCCTTCAGACTCGGTAATTGCAGATATCCGCTTTGCACAACTTCTGAATGCCGACCGTGAAATACAAGTAGGGGACACCGTATATAAGTACCTCGAAAACGGTATCGCATTCACTCCGGCCAAAAATGCTTCCGAACTACAAGACGTAGAATCCCTTGTCTCTGACATCAAGGCCACCGACCAATCCGGCAACACAACGCTAAAGGTGTCCGACAACGTATCCTTCACCCCAATGGACTACCGACACATGGAATATGTAACCGAGAGAGATGACAACTTTGACGAAGCTACCGGAGGCGGTAGTCCAATGAATAAAGAAGAGGAAAATCTCACGCTGCATTTCACTTCTTTCGGCGCACAATTAAGCAATGGAGAGGTGATACCCAAAAGCGACATCCGCGAGGTGGACTTTACTGAAGGTGGCGACGGCAACTGGCTTCATAAGTTTTGGACAGATCGCCGGGGGAAAAACATTGTTGCCCTTATCCGCTTTAAGAAACGTCGTCAGTTAAATCTCAACTTCTATCATCAGAATTACATAGTCTACTCCAATACCGGCACAAAGCTAAAGATGCAAAAGAAAGTATGCGGCATCTGGTGGAACATAAAGGCGGAAACACTGATTCATGGATGGGAAACTGTCACAATAAAATACTCATTACCCGACCCAATACCCCCTATCAGCATCGATTCGTCTTTTGGTAAAGATCCAACGATATCAACAATGCACACTTTTCCATTCGACAAAAAGAATCGAATGCTAATAAAGATTCCGTTCATCAACTACAACTTCACATCAAAGGACCTATATAAGGCTTTTACTATGGCAGCCAAAGCAGCCTTTGACAAAGCATCGTCATGGGCAAAATCCAAGGCCGGCAACGAAAACAATATTGGCCTGATGTGCGAACAGGACAAATACACATACGTAATACATGGCCCATACAGCAAATGCGCGTACAATAAGCGTAGCGTAGAGTCCAAATTCGATTCAAGATGGTTTCCCGGAGAATGGGAATTTACATTCTCATTTGCGAGCAAGTTTAAATTAGTTCGCATTAAGATTCCGCGCAATGATGGTATAGATATATACAGAGGAAGTGTATATGGTGCCATTAAGTATAAAGGCAAATGGCTTGCCGCACGCATCTATAAAGACAAAGACAAATGAAACAAACAACTACCGCATTCATCTGTTGTATGCTTTGTACCGTGCTTGCCTATGCAGCGGAGCCTCAACTGGTACAGCAGTTTGAGTTCGGAGTCAATGCCGGGCTTACCATTCCTCTTGGCGGTTACCATGGTGGAGACCTATCCGGATCCGTAACGCTTGGGCTGGAATTAAGGTATAATGTAGAAGATATGCCGTGGGACTGCGGCCTTATATTGCAAACAGACGGCGCCACCAGACACTATAAAATGGAGGACGGATCAAAAGGCTATACCTCGCAGACCAACGCTACATGGGCTTACGGTGTGACCGGAGCTTACAACTTCAGACAAGGACATCGCATCAACCCATTTATCGGGGCAGCAGTCTGTATTGGCTCATACGATCAGGAGGGCGATGGTGCTCGCAAGAATGTCACACCCGGTGAAACATTCGTATTTATGCCGCGTGCCGGCGTCGAGTTATTTCACCACATACGTCTGACGACACATTGTATGATTGTGCGGCACGGCTTCCACACGGCAGGCCTTGCCATCGGCTTCGTCATCGGCGGAAGGCCGAAGAAAAAGGAATAACCACATTATACTCCCGTACAACAAATCGGCGGATGCCTCACGAGCATCCGCCGATTTGCGTTTACATTCATAAGAGACTCTGCCACCGAGATGGGCACACCTGTATCAATGGTGAAACGAGCGGATATAGCGACAGCATTCGCTCGCACTCCGCCAACAAGTATATCCGTCCCGATGAAATCTGACCCCGGCAACACCCACTCCACATCCTCCAAGATTTTCAGTTTTAAGACACCCACATACACCGATAAATACGTAAATTAAAGCTACAAAACGGCGCAAATACTCGCACCATCAGTTCACCAAGTATCACAATCTCAAAATCTGCCACAAAGCACGAAAAAGTCCAAAAAAAGCGACCAAACAAAAAGACTACCACAAAAAAGCGCTTCCAAATGGTATCATAATCAAAATAAAATAGTATCTTTGCAGCAGTGTAAATCATATGTAGTGCGGCAAATGCTTCACATTAACAATATACAATAACCAGCACAAACACAAATCCCTTATGTTAAAACAAACGTTATTAATCCTCTTTGCAGCATGTTCGCTATACGCCTGCAAGGATGACGACCTAAAAACTAAAGAGGACGTCTCAAACAAAAGCGCTGCCGAGAAAGGCATGCAGCGGGTGATTGTCGGTTCATCGTCGGAGATAGAAGCCTTACTTGATGAGCTTGGAGAACCAACCGGTAACTGCTCGAGAGCAGTACAAAACACCGGAGTACAGTTGTCTGACAACGAGGAGTTGTTCGAATCGCTTGTCGAGGCAAACCGCCGGAAAGTAATGGCCTCGCTTACCCCCGCACAGTTAGACACAATACGCAACGATGAAGAAGACCTCGAGTTCTGTCCTTCAGACTCGGTAATTGCAGATATCCGCTTTGCACAACTTCTGAATGCCGACCGTGAAATACAAGTAGGGGACACCGTATATAAGTACCTCGAAAACGGTATCGCATTCACTCCGGCCAAAAATGCTTCCGAACTACAAGACGTAGAATCCCTTGTCTCTGACATCAAGGCCACCGACCAATCCGGCAACACAACGCTAAAGGTGTCCGACAACGTATCCTTCACCCCAATGGACTACCGACACATGGAATATGTAACCGAGAGAGATGACAACTTTGACGAAGCTACCGGAGGCGGTAGTCCAATGAATAAAGAAGAGGAAAATCTCACGCTGCATTTCACTTCTTTCGGCGCACAATTAAGCAATGGAGAGGTGATACCCAAAAGCGACATCCGCGAGGTGGACTTTACTGAAGGTGGCGACGGCAACTGGCTTCATAAGTTTTGGACAGATCGCCGGGGGAAAAACATTGTTGCCCTTATCCGCTTTAAGAAACGTCGTCAGTTAAATCTCAACTTCTATCATCAGAATTACATAGTCTACTCCAATACCGGCACAAAGCTAAAGATGCAAAAGAAAGTATGCGGCATCTGGTGGAACATAAAGGCGGAAACACTGATTCATGGATGGGAAACTGTCACAATAAAATACTCATTACCCGACCCAATACCCCCTATCAGCATCGATTCGTCTTTTGGTAAAGATCCAACGATATCAACAATGCACACTTTTCCATTCGACAAAAAGAATCGAATGCTAATAAAGATTCCGTTCATCAACTACAACTTCACATCAAAGGACCTATATAAGGCTTTTACTATGGCAGCCAAAGCAGCCTTTGACAAAGCATCGTCATGGGCAAAATCCAAGGCCGGCAACGAAAACAATATTGGCCTGATGTGCGAACAGGACAAATACACATACGTAATACATGGCCCATACAGCAAATGCGCGTACAATAAGCGTAGCGTAGAGTCCAAATTCGATTCAAGATGGTTTCCCGGAGAATGGGAATTTACATTCTCATTTGCGAGCAAGTTTAAATTAGTTCGCATTAAGATTCCGCGCAATGATGGTATAGATATATACAGAGGAAGTGTATATGGTGCCATTAAGTATAAAGGCAAATGGCTTGCCGCACGCATCTATAAAGACAAAGACAAATGAAACAAACAACTACCGCATTCATCTGTTGTATGCTTTGTACCGTGCTTGCCTATGCAGCGGAGCCTCAACTGGTACAGCAGTTTGAGTTCGGAGTCAATGCCGGGCTTACCATTCCTCTTGGCGGTTACCATGGTGGAGACCTATCCGGATCCGTAACGCTTGGGCTGGAATTAAGGTATAATGTAGAAGATATGCCGTGGGACTGCGGCCTTATATTGCAAACAGACGGCGCCACCAGACACTATAAAATGGAGGACGGATCAAAAGGCTATACCTCGCAGACCAACGCTACATGGGCTTACGGTGTGACCGGAGCTTACAACTTCAGACAAGGACATCGCATCAACCCATTTATCGGGGCAGCAGTCTGTATTGGCTCATACGATCAGGAGGGCGATGGTGCTCGCAAGAATGTCACACCCGGTGAAACATTCGTATTTATGCCGCGTGCCGGCGTCGAGTTATTTCACCACATACGTCTGACGACACATTGTATGATTGTGCGGCACGGCTTCCACACGGCAGGCCTTGCCATCGGCTTCGTCATCGGCGGAAGGCCGAAGAAAAAGGAATAACCACATTATACTCCCGTACAACAAATCGGCGGATGCCTCACGAGCATCCGCCGATTTGCGTTTACATTCATAAGAGACTCTGCCACCGAGATGGGCACACCTGTATCAATGGTGAAACGAGCGGATATAGCGACAGCATTCGCTCGCACTCCGCCAACAAGTATATCCGTCCCGATGAAATCTGACCCCGGCAACACCCACTCCACATCCTCCAAGATTTTCAGTTTTAAGACACCCACATACACCGATAAATACGTAAATTAAAGCTACAAAACGGCGCAAATACTCGCACCATCAGTTCACCAAGTATCACAATCTCAAAATCTGCCACAAAGCACGAAAAAGTCCAAAAAAAGCGACCAAACAAAAAGACTACCACAAAAAAGCGCTTCCAAATGGTATCATAATCAAAATAAAATAGTATCTTTGCAGCAGTGTAAATCATATGTAGTGCGGCAAATGCTTCACATTAACAATATACAATAACCAGCACAAACACAAATCCCTTATGTTAAAACAAACGTTATTAATCCTCTTTGCAGCATGTTCGCTATACGCCTGCAAGGATGACGACCTAAAAACTAAAGAGGACGTCTCAAACAAAAGCGCTGCCGAGAAAGGCATGCAGCGGGTGATTGTCGGTTCATCGTCGGAGATAGAAGCCTTACTTGATGAGCTTGGAGAACCAACCGGTAACTGCTCGAGAGCAGTACAAAACACCGGAGTACAGTTGTCTGACAACGAGGAGTTGTTCGAATCGCTTGTCGAGGCAAACCGCAAGAAGGTGATGGCCTCGCTTACTCCGGCGCAGTTAGACACCATCCGCAACGACGAAGAAGACCTCGAATTCTGCCCCTCCGACTCGGTAATCGCAGATATCCGCTTCGCGCAACTTCTGAATGCCGACCGTGAAATACAGGTAGGAGACACCGTATACAAATACGTCAAGAACGGGGTTGCGTTCACGCCGGCAAAAACGACGTCCGAACTACAAGGGATAGAAGACCTCGTTGCCGACATCGACCCCACAGGCCAGACAGGCAGCACGACGATGAAAGTATCCGCGAACGTGACGTTCGCGCCAACGGACTACCGGCACATGGAATACGTGACCGAAAGAGATGACGACTTTGAAACCGCTACCGGAGGCGGCAGCCCGTCAAGCAACACACAAGAAGAAAACATCACGCTAAAATTCACCTCGTATGGCGCCCAACTAAGCACCGGCGAAGTCATACCCAAGAGCGACATCCGAGAAGTTGACTTTACTGATGGCGGTGACGGCAATTGGCTTCATAAGGCCTGGACAGACATTTGGGGCGAAAACGTTGTCGCATTAATCCGCTTTAAGAAACGCCGCCAGCTAAACCTCAACTTCTACCATCAGAACTACAGGGTATATTCCAATACCGGCACAAAGCTAAAAATGCAGAAGAAAGTGTGCGGTATATGGTGGAACATAAAGGCAGAAATCATGGTTCACGGATGGGAAACTGCGACAATAAGATACGCACTTCCAAACCCGATACCACCAATAACAATAGACAAATCTTTTGGCAATAATCCGACAATAACAACAACGCACACTTTCCCATTCGACAGCAAAAACCGAATGTTGATAAAAATACCATTCATCAACTATAACTTTACTACAAAAGACCTTTACAAGGCTTTCTCTGTGGCAGCCAAGGCCGCATTTAATGGAGCATCATCGTGGGCGAAGTCAAAGGCCGGCAACGAAAACAACATTGGTCTGATGTGCGAACAGGACAAATACACATACGTAATCCATGGTCCATTTAGCAGGTGCGTATATAATAAACGCAGCATCAATTCCAAGTTTGATGCAAGATGGTTTCCAGGAGAATGGGAGTTTACATTCTCTTTTGCAAACAAGATCAAATTAGTTCGAATAAAGATTCCGAAGACAGATGGAATTGAAATATACCGAGGGAGCGTGTATGGAGCGATTAAGTATAAAGGCAAATGGCTCGCCGCCCGAATATTCAAAGACAAGGACTCCAAGTAATGAGACGAATAGCACTGCTCCTTGTATACCTATTCTGCATCGCATCATCCTATGCCGTGGAGCCGCGATTAGTCCGCATGTTCGAGTTCGAGGCACGAGGCGGATTTACAGTCCCACTTGGCGGATATCGTGGTGGTCATACATTTGCCTCTGTGACGCTTGGCCTGGAGCTACGTTACAATACGGAGGAACAGCCTTGGGATTGCGGCGTATTCTTGCAACTTGACGGCGCCAATCGTCACTTTGATATACCGAGCCGCCCGAATGGATATTGGCATCAAACCAACCGTACATGGGCATACGGCATAACAGGCGATTACAACTTCAGACAAGGCTATCGGATAAATCCTTTTGTCGGCATAGGCATAGGCGCTGCATCTATTGATCAAGTAGGTTCTTTAGGCTGCCAAACAGTCTCGGCCGAAAACGCCTTCGTGTTTATGCCGCGTGCCGGCGTTGAATTATTTCACCACATACGCCTGACGGCACACTGTATGATTGTGCGGCGCGGCTTCCACACGGCAGCCCTCTCCATAGGCTTCGTAATCGGCGGACGCCCTAAGAAAAGCGATTAGGCACATTCCCAACCCTATACGACAAATCGGCGGACGCCTACAAGGCATCCGCCGATTTGCGTTTATGTCCGCACTGCTATGCCACCGAGACAGGTATGCCTGTATCAGCGGTGATGCGGGCGGCTATGGCCGATAGCTCGTCACGGTTTATTTTGACAAGCGAATGCTCGGGGGTCTGTCGATCGATGGAATAAAGCATTATCGAGCGCGGACGGATGCGGCGGTAGGCATCGCACAGAGCCTTGATTTCGGCGTCAGAGGTATTGTCTACGGCTGCGCCGTTATGCGTTCCGCGCGTCAGCAGTGTCTGCACTATTGCCTGTCCGGCAAACCGGACGAGGCTGCGGATGACGCTCTCGGGTGTCGTCTCCGGCGATGTGGGCCGATTGAGGGCACGGAAGGTGGCATCAACGGCGCTGTCCAGCTTGACGATATTATTGTCCACGCGGCACAAGGCGGCAGCTACCGCATCCTGCCCGGCGCGAGTGCTGTTGGTAAGGACGCTAACCTTGGCCTGCGGATAGTAGCGGTCGCGTAGCGCCAGGGTATCGTCTATGACGCCTCCAAATTCGGGGTGTAACGTCGGCTCGCCGTTGCCGCTGAAAGTGATGACATCCAAGAGCGCCGATTCGGCCTGCATCTTTTGCAGTTGTGTTTCAAGCATTTCGCGCACCTGTCGGCGCGTGGGCAGCCCGGTGGTCCCGGCGCCCTGGGCATTATACCCGGCCTCGCAGTACAGGCAGTCAAAGGTGCAAACCTTGCCATCGTCCGGCATCAGATTGACGCCGAGCGATACGCCCAGTCGGCGACTGTGTATCGGCCCGAATATTGTGGAATGGAATAATACTGTTTGCATATCGTTGTATATATTGGGGGCGGCGGCAGTCGTGATACGCGCCTCGGCCCGTAAGTTTCGTTAGATTAATTTTGCGGCTCGGCCGTTGTCGGCAGCCACCGACACTCATTCGCTGACGACAGCCGTAGGCGGACGGCGGCGCACAAAGAAGCGCGTCGATTGGGCGGCTATCAGCCCCGTGAGCGCAGCCATAGCGGCCACCACAAGCAAGTCCACCGGGTCGAGCCGCACGGGATACCACGTAATCGACATAATATCCTGAGCCTGCTCACCTGTGCCGAGGCTGAGAAAATGCCCGTACTGCTGCGCCAGTGTCAGAGCCACGCCCAACACCATTCCGGCGGCGGCGCCTACGGCCGTAATCAGCCATCCCAGGGTGATGAAGACGCGGCGCGTCATGGCGTGCGTGGCGCCGAGGCAGCGCAAGGTCTCCATATTGCGGCGTTTTTCGAGCACCACCAGCGACAGCGTCGAGACGATATTGAACAGCGCAATGACCAGTATGAAGACAAGCATCAGGAAGGTTATCCACTTTTCGATGGCAATCATACGGAAGGCGGTGGCGCGTTGTTGCAGACGCGTCTGCACATCATACTGCGGCCCGATGACATCTGCCACGGCATCACGCAAGGCCTCCGTATCGGCATTCTTGGCCGTAAAGACCTCCACGGCCGTGGCCTGCGTATCGTATTCCATAAGGTCGCGCGCCACCGTCAGCGGTATCAATATATGATCGCGGTCTATATCGTTTTGCTGCGTACGAAAGACGCCGCTGACGCTGAGCGTGGCGCCGCGAAAGGCCGCCATGGGATTGGCGGGATTGATGCGCCCCACCCTACGCGGCACATACAGGCGCACGGGGTGGTCGGCATCGGGCGCAACCAACAGCGAATTGGCCACACCTACCGAGATGGTGGCTGCGGCAAAGTCTTCGTCCAAGGCATCGGGGACATCCCAAGCCAAGGCGCCGTCAATGACCGAAGCGGCTATGGTGGACAGCGTGTCATACCCCTGCGGTATGCCCTTGAAGACCACGGGGACTTGATGCTCGCCGGATATGAGCAAAGCCCGCTCGGTGACCACCGGGACTGCCGTGACACCGGGCACGCGTGCCGCAATGACGCGGCACAGGCTGTCGGCATCGGCGATGGCGGCACCGCTACGCGGCGTCACGCGCAGAGGCGCATCCAACACCGCCATATTGGCGGCGGCCAGGTCACCGAAGCCGTTGAATATGGACAGCACAACCACCATGGCGGCTACGGCCACGGCGATACCGGCCATCGACACAAAGGTGATGACATTGACCGCATTGTGCGAGTGGCGCGCCCGCAGGTAGCGGAAGGCTATGCGCAGCACCGGCATCGAAGCCATGGTGCGTCAGTCGGTGGTCTTGACTGTGTCCGCGCCGCCGTCACCGGCAGCAGCGTCCGCCTCGGTATTGCCTATGCCGTCGGTGGCGAGAAGCCGGTCGATATTCTCGGCATAGTCCAGCGAATCGTCCACGAAGAATGTCAGCTCGGGCGTCTTACGTAGCTGATAGCGTACGCGCTGCGCCAGTTCGTAGCGTATGGTCTTGGCCGAGGCATTGATGCTCTTGATGATTTCGGCCGAGCGCTCGGAGGGAAAAATAGACAGATAGGCGCGGGCCACCGAAAGGTCGGGGCTGATGCGCACGGCGCTGACACTCACCAGCGTACCATGGGTCTTGGCGGTCTGTCGGCGAAACAATTCGCTGAGCTCCTTTTGCAGAAGTCGTGATATTTTGGCTTGACGTGTTGTCTCCATATTATATTGTGTTTGTGTATGTTATACAATCCGTGAGGGCGTGAGGGTCAGCACACGCGCCGCATTATCGTCATGCCGTCGCGTATGGGCAAAATGACTTTTTGGAAACGCGTATCGGCGGCCACCGCATCGTTGAAACGCGCCAGCGCCCGCGTCTGCGCATCGGTATGTACGGCATCATCGGCCAGCACCTTGCCGCTCCACAGTGTATTGTCAGCAAGAATTATGCCACCTATGGGCACTCGGTCGACTACCATCTCTAACATCTCGAGATACAGCCGCTTGTCGGCGTCCAGCAGCACCAAATCCCATTGGCCGGGCAGGTTCGGAACGACCTTCATCGCATCGCCGATGTGCAGACGAATGTCGCCGCCGCGTGCATCGGCCGCAAAAAGCGTGCGCAACTCGTCTTCGCGCTCATCGTCCACCTCCACCGTATCCAATGTGCAACCCGCAGGCATACCCTCGGCAAGGCACAGCGTCGAGTACCCGGTAAAGGCGCCGATTTCGAGTATACGATGCGGCGCAACCATAGCCGTCAGCATTTTCAGTAGTCGGCCCTGAATATGGCCGCAGCACATGCGCGGATACACATGTCGCAGATTGGTGCGACGCCACAGCGCCTCCAATTGCGGCGGCTCGGCGTCTATATGTCGGGCTATGTACTCTTCCGATTCCATACCACAAAGTTACGAATTTTTTCGGCCACTCGACATATCCGCCATATCCGCCGCCTTACTACGTCCTCAAAAAAAAGCGGACACAGCCCGAAGGGGGGCAACGTCCGCTTTCTATCTTACGTATGTCTACAGATTACATCTGAGCTTCTTCGCCTTTGAGCAGAGCGCTTACGATGCACCAAGCGATGGCCACGATGAGCGTGAGCCACCAGCCGATAGCCAGCGTCAGGAAAGTCGAGCCGAGCAATATGCCGAAAAGCAGAAAAACACCGGTCGTAATATAGGCAAACAGCGGGATAACAGCTTTTTTTGAGTATATCATACAAGCCGATACTATCGGAAGTACAACGATAGCGAGCGACATTACAAGTAGCAATGCACTGTCTGCCGTAAAGCATTTTATGCCCATAACCGAGGCCAGTCCAAATACCGACACCTGCGGAAGTATAAGGTAAAGAACGGCAACGAGTATGCCGCCACCGGCTGTAATCAGGAATTTTTGCTTGGGGTCAAGCGCAAGGAGTTTTTTCTTTAATTCGTCCATGTTTTTTTGGTCTTTATAGGGAGTGAATATTATGGTTGATGTCCGTCTTGACGCGAGAAGAGAACTGTTTCACGGCATTTTTCGCTGTATCAGCAGCCGAAAACTAACATTTTATGCAAATTAAGCGCTTTTTATTAATGCAACAAAACCATTTGCGGGCATTAACTTATTTTCACATACAGCTTGTCACATAATTTTCCCGTCAGAGTACACTTACTCCGTCAAACAAAAGCACGGACCCAGCCATCGAGCCACGTCCGCACCTTGGGTATATGCGCATGCCTATGCGCTATTTCGCTGTAAAGAAGTGTACCGGAGCTTCGCCACGCCCACTATATCCGGCTTCGGTCATATACGGCCATCCAAGCAGTTTGAAACCATATTCTTTGCCCGGTTCGGTCTTGAGATACATCGTCATAATGCGGCGGTCTTTGTCAAACTTGGCACCACATATATTCGGAAATATGCCGGGATTATTATCGTAATAATTGCAGGCCATAGCACTGTTAACCACCGGTTTGTCAAAGAAAACCTTGACGGCATATCTATCCGAGGCCGGCACATCGCGAGTGCCGTCGGCCAACGAGCAGCCGAGCACGTTAATTTGTCCGCGCCTTAGTTCGCGATACCGCTGTGTCACATCAAGGCCGTTGACAGCCTCAACGATGAGTGCAGCGGCCTGTGACAGCGTATGATAGCGGTCGCGGTTGTTGCGGTATTCGGTCATCGCGTTCACAATCTCGGGCACCACAAGAAATCCGCCGGCAACTTGATGCTTAATAGCTGCCTCGACATTCGCGCTGTCTTCGGCGCATTTGGCGTGCGCCAGGGCATACTGTATTTCGACGGAGCGCACCATCGATTCGCACAACATTGTCCGAGCACCACCATAAGCCTGAGTGGCAAGTTCTTCTTCCATCAAGTCGGCCACTAATTGAGCGTTGCCGTTAAAGGCTCGTATATTGCCATCTATTATCGGGTTGCACATCGGATGCGAAAATTCGTGAACTATCAGACTCTCATTGTCATGAAATATCGGTATACCATTCTCATCCAACTTCCAACAGCCTATGATAACGACCGACTCATCGGACATCCCGAGACGTTTACACGTCACACCATAATTGCCGTAATTTAGCAAACTTACTGATAGTCGTCCGAGTATCTCGCTCCCGTAAAAATCTTCGAGCCAGGCAAAGTCGACATTGGCGAGCATACTCTCAACATTGATCATCACCTTATCGTAAAACGGCTTTTGCGATACATAGAAGTCGTGAAATCGGCTCTGACGGTAAGCCTCATCCAACAGTCGAGCCACCTCGGCATCCTGCCCCGACTTCCAACGGCCGTCCAACTTGGACAAATCAGAACCCGGCAGCAACACAAAATGTCCATCCCGTATTGCCGTATGTGCCGCCAATGTAGCCACCGCATCATAGGACAACCCCTGTGCGCCGCGCAACTCATTGAGCCGTGCTACTGCCGAGCAGCTCTTCAGCGGCGCCATCACCGAGTCTAATACGGCTACATACTGCTTATTAACATTGTTTACATACTCCTCGAACCCGGCAACACGGCACATTGCGCTGACAAACTCGACATTCTCGTCCACGGACACCTCGACTGCCGAAGCATTAAGCCCCAAGACAAGGCACAGCATCATCAAATACTTTCTCATAGAATCTTGATTAAATACATTCTGATTGGACAATTTTTCTCGGCGGAGCAGTCTGCTTCGGTACAACATCAATGCACCTCACATGCTCCAAAATCCAAGTGCCTGCAAAGGTATAAAAAAGTACATACTTACATATCATATTCCCGAAAAGATGACCGATGATCGTTAATTTATCGACTTTCAGAACTCCCTGGAGCGTTTTTGGCCGTCCGGCGTGGCCTTTTCTCAAGAAAAAAGCGTAAATTTGCAACTTGAATATATGCCGCATATCGTGAGCATCGTTTTGCTCCGGACGACAATATCTGTGCGACTCTTGCCGCGAAAACGCCGAGGCATTATTCACGACACACAATTTATAGACAACCTACCTCATGCGAGTAAAAATACATCACGAAGGCGTCCATATACTGATAGCACTGTTTGTATTCAGTGCCGCCGTATGCGTACCTCTGTGGCTGTGCGTACGTCCGCTGACACTTGCCATCGTATTCACCGCCATACTGGGCACATTGTATGCCCTGGTAACCAACTTCTTCCGATCACCCAAACGCCGCTTCCGCGGCGACCCGCTGCGAGCCGTAGTCTCCAGTGCCGACGGCCGTGTAGTGGCACGCGAGGAGGTGTTCGAGGACGAGTACCTACACTGCCGCTGCATCCAGCTGTCCGTATTTATGAGCATCGTCAACGTTCACGCCAATTGGTTCCCCGTAGACGGCGAAGTGGTGTACTCCAAGCACCACAAGGGTCGCTTCCTGGCTGCATACCTGCCCAAATCGAGCACCGAAAACGAGCGCTCGACAGTGGTCATCCGCACTCACGACGGACAGGAAATTCTGATGCGCCAAATCGCCGGTGCCGTTGCTCGCCGTATCGCGACATACGCCGAACCGGGCGTCGAAGCGTCCATCGAAGACCACATGGGATTTATCAAATTCGGCTCGCGCGTAGACCTCTACCTCCCCATAGGCACCGAGATTTACGTCAATATCGGCGATAAAACCATCGGCGGCGTCACTCAGGTGGGTATGCTTCGTCCCGAAATCGACCCGCAATTGGCATCCAAATCCGCCAAATAACATCTCGGACCACCACTTCACACAAGATTATGAAACGCATCATCGCTCAAATTCCCAATAGCATCACCTGCCTCAACCTCCTCAGCGGCTGCATAGCCGTCATCTTTGCCTTCAAGGCCATGGATTGTATAGCCGGCCTCTACGGATGGCAGTGGTGCGCGATAGCCATAGGCGCCGCCGCCGTCTTCGACTTCTGCGATGGAGCTTGCGCACGCCTGCTCAAGGCTTACAGCAACATCGGCGCCGAGCTTGATTCGCTCAGCGACTTGGTAAGTTTTGGCGTCGCTCCGGCTATGATGATGCTCAATATCAGCCTACATTATGCTCCCGGCAACCCATTGTGCTATGCAGCTCTCGCCATCCCCGTATTCGGGGCGCTTCGCTTGGCACGCTTCAACGTCAGCGACGTGGGCAAGACAACCTTCCGAGGCCTACCCATACCGGCCAACGCCATATTCTGGATAGGCGTAGCCGGATGGATCAACCAGACTCAAGACCTCCTCGGCGGTCCCGCCGGTATGGCCGTACTCTTCGTAGTGTTCGGACTGGCAATGGTATCGCACATCCCGATGTTCTCGCTCAAATTCAAGAATTTTGCCCTTGCCGAGAACTTCCGACGCTACATCATCATACTTGCCACAATTTCATTTGTGGTATTCTACGGTGTCTCGGGATTGGCATGGAGCATCATATTATACCTGATGATTTCGCTACTGGGCCGCAAAGACCAATAAGGACACTCAATGCCGACAGCAGTCGACACAACGGCGGACGCGATAGCGAGCGGACGCCAACATCACCAAAAATCACTCTCAAACCTCTTATATTATGTCTTTTTTCGGCATTATATTTTTCCTACTATTTATATTCATAATACTGCTCATCATTATCACGCTGATAAGGGCAGCATTCTTTGTACACCGTGCACGCAAGAGCGTACGCGATGCCTTCAGCGGCATGAATAATACCGATGGAAGCAAGCAAAGCAACGACACACCGCGCCGCAGCAAGAAAATAGACCCAAACGAAGGCGAGTACGTCGCTTTCGAGGATATCACCGTATCCGCCACCGAGACCTCGGACGACGGACGCCGAAGCACCCGCTACACAGTCGAGCAGCAAATAGTCGATGCCGAATGGGAGGATATCCCCGACAGCAAGTAACGCCATAGGCAACAACGGCGAAAGCACAGACACTCTGATACACAGAAACAAACGCCACACACATCAATGGCACGCACAGACTATTTCAAGTTTTTAGACGCTCTGGCCGCCAACAACGACCGAGTATGGTTTCAGGCACATCGCGCCGAGTATGAGGCCGTCCGCGACCAATGGCTCGACGATCTACAAAAACTGATAAACGTCCTGAGCACTTTTCGTCCCGAATTGAGCAACCTTGCCCCCAAAGATTGCACATATCGCATATACCGAGACGTGCGCTTCAGCCCCGACAAAGCGCCTTACAAGCGCCACTTAGGCGCCTTGATTGCGCCCAACGGACGCCGCTGCTTAGACGCATGCATATACCTGCAAGTTGCAGCCCAAGGCTACGACACGGGCGTGTACGGCGGCCTGTGGATGCCCGATACGGCACAAAAACGCAAGGTGCGCTCGGCCATAGACGCCGATGCCGACGAATTTACCGAAATCGCTGCCGCTCTGGACGCCAACCCGGCTTTCACCCCACAATGGTGGGGCGAACACCTAAAAACAGCGCCGAAAGGCTGGCCCAAAAACCACCCGATGATAGAGTATCTGCGCATGAACGAATGGGGGCGTTTTGCACCTATGTCGCGCAAAGCATTTGCTTCGGCATCATGGGTGGACACCGCTGCCGAATACATTCGCGCCCTTATGCCGCTGATTGACTTCCTCAATTTCTCGATACACGAAGACAACGCATCATGACCGAAAGTCACACGCCGCGCCTCACCATATTCACACCCACGTACAACCGCGCGTACATACTTCCACGGCTGTACGAAAGCCTTGTAGCACAAACTTGCCGGGACTTTGAATGGATAGTCGCGGATGACTGCTCAACGGACGACACCGAGGAATTACTCAACCATTGGGCTACCGAGGGGCGCATCGATATACGATGCTTTCGAATGGCACAAAACAGCGGAAAGCACGCCGCCATCAATCAAGGCGTTGCCAAAGCACGCGCATCGTGGTTCTTCATCGTTGATAGCGACGACCACCTGACCGAGGATGCCGTTGAATGGGCCGTAAAGCGCATCGGCCAAGCCGACGACGAACCCGAAATCGGAGGAATCAGCGGCACACGTATGCACCTTGACGGCACTCGCATAGGGTCGCCGAAATCCTTCAATGACATCGAATGTCTGCCGACCGAGCTGACACTGAAATACGGCATCACCGGAGATATGGCCGAAATATGGCGCACGGACGTGCTGCGGTCGCTGCCTTTTCCGGTATACGAAGGCGAGAAATTTTGTCCCGAGGCGCTGATCTGGTTCCGCATCGCCGACCGGGGCCTGCGCGTACGCTACTACTGCTATCCGATATACGTCTGTGAATATCTGGGCGACGGACTTACGGCTTCTATTGTCCGCCAACGCGCTCGCTCGCCCAAGGCTTCCGCATTGTTCTATTCGGAGATGGCTCATCGGCCAAGCATCTCACCGGCACAGCACATCAAGGCCGTTATCAATTTCTGGCGCTTTGCACGCGGACCGATATGCTCACGCGCCCGCCAAATCGGTGCTCTCGGCCTGCCCTTGCTTCCGCTCGGCCTGCTTATGCGTCTGCACGACCGCCTTCGATAGCCACCATCGATGCCGAAGCCTTAACGGTACGCACATATCGACATCCTTTATCATCATCACACCCATTACTCCATCACGTCTCTCCCCTATTCCATCACTCTTCCCAAACCATTCGCATCGCGTCCTCTATTCTGCCATTCTAATCGTTTCTTAGCGCGAAGAATATGTCGACGGTTAATCCTACGTTAATTTACGCAACAGCGCCGCAAGACGCTGTGGGGCGTACTTGCGGCGCTGTATACATAGTGACGCGTGCGTCAGCGCTTGGGTACCGGGATGCGACGAGTCACAAAAATTTCGGTGGGGAAGTGGTCGGAGTATCCATTGAGGTATACTCCCGAGGCAAAGGTACGCCGTGGGTAGTTTTGACGCGTACCCTCGGTATCTTTGAGGAAGTCAAAGTTGAGCACCTCGGCACGCAGAATGTGCCAGCGGTTTTCGGGTGTGTTGAGCAGATTGCCGGAGATGATTATCTGGTCAAAGAGATTCCACGAGCTCTTGTAGGCGAGAGTTCCGGTTCCATGGTCGAGAATGCTCCAGAAGGGGTTATAGAAGCTATGGTCTTCTTTTACATCGCCCTTATCACGTTTGGCTCCGAGGACTTCGGCGCAGGATTTGTCCATAGGGTCATCGTTGAGGTCGCCCATGATGATTACGCCGATTTGGGGGTCTACGCGCCACAGCGAGTCGGAGATGGCGCGGCTCAAGCGTGCGGCGGCCTCGCGGTTGGGCGAGGATTTTTCCTGTCCGCCGATGCGTGATGGCCAGTGGTTGACGATGACGGCTATGCGCTGTCCCATCAGTCGTCCGACGACGCACATCTGATCACGTGTGGCGAAGGAGAGTTCGGTGAGCGTATGGTTGGTGACGTTTTCCAGCTTGAAGTACTTGGGGTTGTACAGAAGGCTGACGTCAATACCGCGCTTGTCGGGCGAATCGTGGTGTACGATTTGGAGGTTCCAAGGTGCCAGTTGAGGGTCGCGCACGAGGTCTTCGAGCACACCGCGGTTCTCGACTTCGCTGACGCCGATGATGGCCGGGCCGTTGGGCGTGCGTTTGGAAGTAAACGACGAGATGGCGCGCGCAAGGTTGTTGACCTTGTTCCAATACTTGCGACCATCCCATTGATTCTTTCCGTCGGGAGTGTACTCAAGGTCGCGGCCTAATGGGTTGTTAGGTATCGTATCAAAGAAGTTCTCAAGATTGTAGAATGCGATGCCGGCAGTCTGCGTGATTGTGCGGTTCGCATTATTGTCTTGGGCGTATGCCGGAGCTGCGATGACTAAGGTCAGCAGCGCGGCGGCAAGTGTCTTGGTGAGTTTCATTGGTGGTTGATGTTACAGTGGATAATCCGAAAGGCCGGCGTGCCACACCGCCTGAGTTGCGACGGTGCGGCGTAGCCGGCCTTTGGCAAGAGTTGTTACTCTGTCCAAGTCAGATTCCAAATGGACACGCGGTCCTTATTGGCATCGAGTTTGGAGTAGCAGTTGTTGATGATTTCGATGGTGAAAGTACCGTTGTAATTGACATCGAGGCTGAAGTCGTAGGGTGTTGCCTTGGTGACGGTGTCAAGCGTTACGACTTGGCTCTTGATGACATTGCCGGAGGCGTCCTTAACGTTGACTGTGAACTGGCACTTGCTTTCGTTGAATGCAAAGCCGTATTTGAATGTCAGAGTCTTGATGCTCCCGGTGAGAGCGGGCGAGACGAGGCTACCCGGAGCGGAAGTCTTGCCGTTAAGCGTCGGAGCCAGAGTTCCGGCAGCGCCGATGAATGTGAAAGCCGGGCTGGCATCGGTATCGCCGCCGCTGAGGATGATGGCGTTGGTGGCGGTCCATCCGGTATTATTTTTATATGTACCGTAGGGCTTGTTCAGCGGCTGTCCGTTGTTGAAGGAGTTGAAGTCGCCTTTGTAGTCGCCGGAGGGAGTGGGTGTCGGGGTCGGGTCAGGTGTGCTGCCGCCTTCGGAGTTGAGCAAGATATTGTCCACGCACCAGGTGGCGTAATTGTCGGCCACGGGTGAGGTGTATTCAAATCCGATGTAAATGATACCGGAGAAGGAGCTCAGGTCCAGTTCGCCGGAGTTGGCCCAGTCGCTATATCCGCTTGCGGGAGCGGTGGCCAGGGTGGGATTGAGCTGTGTGGCCTTGGCGGTGGCGGGGTCGGCTGCGGTGAGCACGAATACCTTCAGGGCGGATTCTGTGGAACCATATCCGTTGACTTGGGTGTCGAAAGTCAGTACTTTTTTAGAGACCTTGGACATGTCTATGGCCGGGGAGATGAGCCACTGGTCAAAGGGACCCGTGCCCTTGTATCCGGTCATGGCGGCATAGTTGTTACCGTTGAACGAGGGCACGTACCATGCCTTGTTGCCGGCCACTTGCTGTTGCGTCCATCCGGTGGGGATGCTGGAGGAGGCGTCGAAGTTCTCGTTGAGCGAGGACACGGGGTCGGTAGGCGTCGGCGTGGGAGTTGTGCCGCCTTCAAGCTTGTAGGCGGTGGCGTTTTTGATGCCTGCAACACCGCAATACTTCATAATATCACCCTTGATTTGAACACTCTTGCCGAGATTGGCGGGGTTGGCCTGGAGATTGAGGGCGTTGCGGATTTCGCCGGTGGGAAGCTGGATGCCTATGCACTTTGAGACGTCCTTGACATCGGCCGAAGGTGCCACGAGGATATTGGTAGCCATAGTTGCGGATGCATCGAAGCGGGCCGTCTCGGCATTGATGGCGTAGGGAGCGGCACTGACGTCAGCCCATCCTACGATATAACCGGTCACCCATACACCGCTCTTGACGGCTTCTGACGAGGACTGGGGATTGAAAGCGATTACTTCGGCAGCCGAGTAGGGATTGTTCTCCGAACCGTCGCCGGTGGTTACGGGAGGCGTGGGAGGCGTAACGCCGCCTTCAAGGTCGAATGCGGTGACGGTCTTGACGCCGGGTTGTCCGAAATATTTTTCGATGGAGCCGTTGACGGCTACAGCCTTGCCGAGGTTTTCGGGATGAGCTTGGAGGTTGAGCGAGGAGCGTACTTCGCCCACGGGCAGCTGTACGGGGAGACACTTGGTGTAGTCGGTTTCGTCAGCCTTGGCGGCGATGAAAATATTGGATGCCGAGGCGGCTGTGCCGGTGGCGTTGGTCATTTCGGCGGCAGTCTTGCCGGCGCTGGAGCCTACGATGTAGCCTTTGACCCATGCGGTGCCGGAAGCTCCGGCGAGTACTTGCGAGCAGTTGTAGGGCGACTCTTTGGTGCCTGTACCTTCGGGGATACCTTCACCGCCGGGGTTGAGGCCTTCGATGGAGAATTCGTCGGTGGTACCATTGTTGCCGGTGATGCCGAAAGTGCCCATAGCTTTGGCGAGTGTACCGCGAAGGGCTATCTGCTTGCCGTAGTTGCCGGGGTTGTCGACGAGGTTGCCGAGGGTCTGGAGCTTGGATCCGTCAGGCAGTTCGATTACCAGTGCGTGTGCGATATCCTTGGTGTCGGCGGTCTGGCCGATTACGAGGGTATTGCCCAGCAGGGGCTCGGCGCTCCATTGGATGTCATCGTTGGACTTGACTTCAGTGACTTCGGGGCCTACTGCGCCGACAATGTATCCGGATACCCATCCGGCCTTGTCTGCGCCTGCCTTTTCGAGTTCGATGGCTTTGTCAACGCTCCAGGGCTTGCTCTGCGAGCCTTCGGGAACGGTGGGGTTGCCGAAGTTCATGCAGCCTTCGTAGTCGTTGAGGATAAGTTGCCATCCGCTGGTACCGTAGTACGATAGTATTGCAACAACGTCACCGCGACCTTCGGGGAGGGTCTTATTCCAGAAGTTGGAGTATCCGGAAGTGCGGACATTGATGCTCGAACCGTCGGCATCTACAAGGCTTTGGTTGACGTTGGCCTTGTGCTCGGAGAATGTGGCTTTGCCGCCGTTGGCGAAGGACACGTTGTTGAAGCGTACCAACTGGCTTTGCCATTTGATGAGTCCGGCGGGGTCGGTGGGCAGCTCGGAGAAGGAGTTAACCACGAGGGTGTCGAGTTTGGACACATCGGGGAAGCCGTTGAGCTGGGCATGTGCCGTAAAGTACTCGGGCGACATGAAGGATGCTTCCCACGCGCTGCCGTTTTCGTACCATTCGGGTTGGCCGAGTTGTACGAGGCCGTTGTATTTGCCTATATACATACCGGTGACGTCGAGGACGATTTCTTGGCCGCGGCGGTATTTGAGGTAGAGGTTGTATGAGTTGATGGACAGCGACAGTGCTGCTGTTCCGTCTTGGATGACGAGGGATTTGAAGACGTTGCCGGCTTCATCGGAGGAGATTACACGTCCGGAGATGACGTAGTGGCTGCCATCGTCGCGTGTGCCGATGGTGTCTATGTAGTTGGTGGCGTCATTCCAATACTTGGTCTTAAGCTCGAGTATGGATGTATTGGGCTGGTCTTTGGCCACGGGGGCATCGATGACGGGATCGTCGATGTCATCTTGGCAAGCCGTGGTGGCTCCCGCTACTGCGAGTGTCACGGCGACCCACGCCAGATATGATTTTAGTGGTTTCATATATTTGTATGGTGTATTGGCTTGTGTTGTTGAATATACGGGTTGTCGTGACGCTTGTTATTTGGCAGCGTTGAGTTTGATGTTGTCTACGCACCAGGTGGCGTAATTTGCATCCTGTGTGGCTTGGTAACGGAAAGCAAGGTATACTTTGCCGGTGAAAGCCTTAAGATCGATGTTGCCGGAGTTGACCCATTCGCTGTATCCGCTTTCGGGTGCTTTGGCAAATGTAGCTTCAACCTCTTTGGCCTCGTCGAGCTTTTCAAGGTTGGTGATGACATAGAGCTTGAGCGTGGTGGTAGTGGCACCGTAGCCGTTGACCTGGGTGTCAAAGGTGAGAATTTTGTCTGCCACCTTGTCCATATCGATGGCGGGCGAAATGAGCCACTGGTCAAAGGGAGCGTTACCCTTGTATCCGGACATGGAGATGTAGTTGTTGCTATTGAAAGCTTTTACGAACCATGTCTTGTCGCCGGCAACTTGTTTCTGGAACCATCCGGCGGGTATTTCGGTACCGGCATCGAAGTTTTCGTTAAGCGAGGTCACGGCTTCGCCGGAAGGGGTGTCGCTGCCACCGCCGGCCGAGGGCTCTTTCTTGAGCTCGTAGCCGATGAGGCCGCGCATGGAGTCTGCAAGGGTTTCGTCCTCGCTGACGGCGAGCAGGCGTATCTGCCACGATTTGTTGAAGAAGCTGAGGATGCCGACGATGGTGCCTTTGCCTTCGGGGCAGTAGTAGTCGTAGAAGTCACTATATCCGCTGGTGTATACAATCATATCGCCGGTACCGTCGGAGATGGTGCGTGAGGTGTTCTTGTCTTTTTCGGCAAGTGTGGCTTTGCCGGCATCTTTGAATGTCACGTCTTTGATGGATACCAGGCGACATTGCTTGGCCAAGAATTCTTCCTGATTTGAAATCAGGTCATTGAGTGCGCCGATGGTGTATTCGCCGATAGTAATTTTCTCGGGTTCGGATAGTCCGTCGACTTCGATTTGTTTTGCGGCGAGGTCGGATGCTATACGTCCGGGGTAGTTGTTGCTGGGCGTCGAGCCTATTTGCATAAGCTTGCCGTAGGCGCCGACATACAGCCCGGTGACGTCAATAACGATTTCCTGGCCGTATTGATAGGATTCGTAAAGGTCATAGCTGTCGATATTGACCTGAATTGCACCGGTCTCGTCTTCGATGACCAACTGTTTGAAGAAGTTACCGGACTGGTCGGAGGAGATGACGCGGCCTTTGATGATGTAATCGGCGCCGTCTTCGCGTTTCTCGACGAGTGTAGCGTAGTTGCTTTCGCCTTTGTAGAACTTGGCCTTAAGTTCGGCAATGGTGGTGTTGGCGTGACGTTCGGCCGTGGGTACCACCATAGGCGGGCGTTCGAAGTCGTCGTCGCAGGACGACAGCGACACGGAGCCGGCGAGTGCCAGCAGGGCTGTATAGATGTATATTAATGATTTTTTCATTGTCTTTATGTTATGTTTTGGGGCGTGATACTGTATTTTTTACGCGAAAGAAACGGGTTAGAATCGTACTCCGACGTTGAAGAATACTTTGACGCCTTGGGCGTACTGGTATTTGTTGGGGTACTTATCGCGTATGTAGTTGGTGGTATCGAGACGTCCCTGCTGGTATGCGTTGGTGACGATGTCGCGGTTGTTGAGGACGTTGTTGACGTTGAGGTTGAGGTTGAGCGAAACTTTGCGGTTGATATAGATGAGCTTGCCTATGGAGACGTTGAGGCTGAAAGCGTTTTTCAGCTTGTCCTGGGTGGATAGCTCTTCGATTTTGGCCTGAAGTTTCTCGGGAGTACAATTGTCAATGTTTTTCCACAGCTCGGGCAGTGCTTCGTGGTATGCGGGGGAGAGTGATACGTATGCGTCGCCCATCCAAGTGCCGTTGACGTTGAAGAACCAGTTGCCGGGAGCGGCCCAATCAAGACCGAGATTGCAAACTGTCTGAGGTGTCGAGCCTACATAGTAATTCTTGAGATATACGGTCTGGGTGGTGTCGGCGTATAGGCCGTTTTCGAACGAGCGAGTGCCCTGAGGATTGTTCTTGTACTGATACTTGGCGTAGGTGCCGGCGAAGGTTGCGGTGAGGCTGGGAGTAATCTTGAAGGACATACCCAGTTCGATACCTTTGGATACCTTGCGGACGCCGGTGAGGGCGTAAATGGCGTATGTGGAGTAGCGGTCATCGTAGAAGCCCGTACGCTCGGTGACGTTGTCGAGGTTGACATAGTAGGCGGTCAAGGCGCCACGGAAACGGCGGTAAGCCCAGCCGTAGGAAATGTCGGCGGAAAAGTCGCGTTCGCTGCGCAGGTCGCTTACCAATGTATTCTTGACGCGCGGCGCGATGAATGCTTGGTCGGCCAGAGGTGCTCGTGTGCCGTAGCTGACGTGTGCGGTGAAGAAGTTGCGGCCGTCGAGCTTGTAGGTTGCACCGGCTTTGACGCCTGCATTATCAAATTGGCTTGTGGAGCTCTTGCCCAGTGAGTTGAGCGGAGCGCGGCCGTTGCGCATATGGCCGTCGCGGTAGAACTGGGTGAAGCTCATACGTGCGCCGTAGTTGACATCCCAGTGAGTGCTTGTGTAGGTATTCTGCAACCATCCTTCGGCCTTGATGTAATGGAAGTCGTAGTCGTATCCGAAGCGGTCGCCCTTGGTGACGCGACGGTTGGGGTGGTCAAGGTCGTTTTGGAGGTTCAGAGGCGCGATGGTGATATCGCGGTCGCTGAACGGATCAATGTCAAGCCAGTATTCGCCGCCGAGGAGGTCGCGGATGGTCTTGTAGTATGAGGCCTTGGTGTAGTTGAATGACAGACCGGCCTGCAACTGGAAGTGGTCGTTGAGGCGGTGGTTGACGAAGGTGTTGAACATGGCGTTGAACTGTTTGCTCACGCGGTTCTCCTGGATATAGGACGAGCCTTTGCGGTCGGCTTCGTCTTTGCCTTCGTTCTGGATGTTGTTGAGTTTATTGATGGTGTAGAGATTCTCCCAATTGATTTGGCGGAAGCTCGGATCATTTTGCCACAAGTAGGTGTAGTAGTCGGATTCTTCCTGATTGTCGTAGTATGACGGGAGGTAGCGGTAGTACGTGGGATTGGGGTCATTGGCCTTGTAGTACTGCAGCGCCGATTGCGAGTAGCTGACCCAGCGGACGGCGGCGGTGGTGTTGAGTGTCGTGCGTCCGTCTTTGTATAGCCAAGTGAGCATGGCGGTGGGATCATAGGACTCGATGATGCGGGCGCTGCGCTTTTCGCCGTTCTGCCAGCCCCAGTTGGGGTTGTAGAGGTTGTCGTCTACCAGGTCGTAAACTTCCTGATAAGTGGCGGATGCGGTGGCACGCTGTGTGGGACCGCCAAATGCGGTAAGCGTCAGGCTGTTGTGCTTGTCAAGGACTTTCTCCAAGGAGATAAACAGACCGCCGCTATTGTAGAACGTTCCGTCTACTACGCCTTCTTTGGAGTAGCGACCTATGCCGCTGATGGTGAAGGCCCAACCGTTCTTGCTAAGGCCGGTGGAGTAAGTGGCCATAGCGCGGAACATGTAGTTGGAGTTGGTGAATGCCAGTGAGCCGTTGAAGCCGGGAGCATATGTGTCGGTGATGGTGTTGTAGTTGACACTGCCACCCAGGCCGCCCATACCGTAGTTGGCTACGGCGGTGCCTACGGCACTGGTTTTGTTGCGGAAGGCGCGCGATGTCAAGCCCAGCAGCGACGAAAAGTTGAAGCGTCCGCGGATGGGGTCGTTCATCTCGATGCCGTTGAGGTATATGGTCTGGTACTCGGAGCGCATACCGCGGTAGTTGAAGTACATCGGGCCAAAGTTGTAGCTGGCTGTATTATAATAAATGTCATCGTTGGCGCCTGTAAGTGCCACAATGTTCTGACGACCGCTGTCGTCATCATCGCCGGCATCCATAGCGGATTCGTCGGCATAGATGTCGTTGAGGTCGCCGTACATTTCGGCGTCATAGTTGATGGGGTTGAGGCGGATGGTGCCTACTTCTGTAGTGGCGGATGCCACGGTGATGTCGACACCGTAGGTTTCGTAACCGTCAAAGGCCACGAGCATACGATCGGCCGTGCCGGCAGTGGCACGCAGCACGAAGTTGCCGTTGGCATCTGTGGTGGTATTGCCTTGCTTGCTTAGACTGACGGTTGCACCGTATATAGGCGCGCCCGTGGAGGCATTGACCACTGTACCAACGATTTTGGAGCTTTGTGCCAACCCGGGCAATACTGCGGCCAGGAGCACAATCAGGAACAGTTTAAGTCTCATAAGGTGTTATTAGGTTTTAATAATTTATGTTGTCTATATAATGAAATGTAGTTTGCGGCCGCGGGACACGTCCCAGACCTGTGGTTTTAGGGTTCGGATGGTTTCGCTCTCGCACGCATCGCCCCACCCCGTCAATGTCGAAGTTGAAAACGTATGCATCGAGTGTGCTCGCCCATCGTGCTTCCGCAAACAAGACCGAGTGTGACAGCTCTATATCATACACCCAAATGCCCGTCTTCACCTTAAGAGGGAAAACAAGCATTGCACGAAACCCTGCCGGGCATCGCACATCTCAGCGGAATTGGACGTCAAAATTACACATTTATTTGCAAATAGCAGCATAATATGTTGTAAAACATATATTATTGCCGCCGCAACTCCCGTTTTTAACATTTGCCCTCGGTTTTATCCTTATTGTTACCCCAAAGATGAAGCATTCGAGCATTCGGTCTCCACCGATTACATGTCTATGCTTATCCCGGATTATCATCCCTTACGTATAGCACTCGCTATCGTCAACAGCGTCTCACCATATATGATATTTTTCAATTCGTCCGATTCGCATCCGATTTGTCTTATTTGTCCTATTCGTATCCGACGGCCCATACAGAGACGCCATCCCGGCGCTTCTTCCTTCTATAAGGATAGCAAAAGCCGCCAGTTTCAGCAACTGACGGCTATGCAATACTTGTAATCTCTTTACAAGTCGTGGTTTTTTGGATTTAAGGACCTTCGAATTTCTTTTAACTCAAACAAATTATCAATCACTTGTGGATGTTCTTATCCACTGCAAAGATACGCTATTATTCTTAAACGTAAATGCTACTTGACAAAAAAGTTGTGTTAAATATCGTTAATCCTTCCGCCTGTACCATTTTTTGTTACACCCTCGCGCGAAAGTTTACGCCGCTCGCGGATGTTAAAACAGGCTATCAGGCCCTTTGTGCACACTTGTGCGGGGTCTAAGCGTGACTTTCAAGCCGCGTCGGAATATTACCCTGCGGCCAATCACCCTACTCGGTGGTGACTCGCCCTTCTCTCTGACAAAATAGCCTAACTTGATAGCGAATCAGCCAAACCGGTTGATGAATCATCCAAACCTGACGAGGTAAATCCTTACTCGACTGTAAAAGTGTAGTTTTCTTTCTTGATGGTCTCGCCGGTGTCGCGGTTGTCAACCTCAACGCAAAGCGTCATTGTGCGTCCGCGATAAGGACGAAGGTCCGCTGTGGGAATATAAATCTCCGCATCATTATAGGCTACGCTATTGCTTTGTGGCTCGGCAACTCGGCCGTAAAGCATAGCGGATTCGGAGTCGGTGGCTCGCTTGGGGCAATTGCCGTCCTCATCGTATATCCATACAAACAGGCCGACGCGCTTGCCATGGCAGTTCTCCACATCAAAGTCTATGGTCACGATAGCGCTATCCTTGCCTTGCGCCGTGGTGTTCTGCTTCAAATTCACGCGCTTAATCTCGGCCGAAGGTGTCGTACCGGAGCTCGAAGTCCCGCGGCTGTCGTACATCGAGCCGGCAGACGTGCCGGTGGAGGAGCCGCCGACATTGCAGCCATAAACATCGGTGATAATGTCTTCGCGTGTTTCGTCATCATCAATGATGACACGGAATTGCACTTTACGTCCCATCAATCCGGCACCACGCAGCTTGCTGTGCGGAATATACAACTCGGTGCTCGTAACGGTATTAATATCGTAATCCACACTTGTCATCTCGAGGTCGGCAATAGGCGAGCCATCGAGTTTCGCAAAACTTCCACTGTCATCCAGCGCAAATATATAGCAGTTGACTTTACGCCCCTTGCAGTTTTGCACCGTATATCCTATATCGGCCTTAAGGCATGTCTCGCCGTTATGCTCGACATTATCCGTAAAATTGACAAAGTCTATAAATCCGGCTCGCTGACCATTGAACGCATATGCAATATTCTTCTTAGCCATGGTGTTGCCATCAGCATCATCGATTGAGACCTCGACATTAATCACACTATTGCGGTATTTACCCAGCTGGTTCAGCGGAATATACAGATTTACGTTCGTAAACTTAGTACTCTCATACTCAGGTACACTTTCGTCCACAGTGCCGACAATCTTGTCATTGTAAAGATAGTATGAATCGCCGTCCTTGACAATAGCAAAAGCTTTGATTGTCTTTCCTTTACTGTTCTCGACACTGAAATCAAGCGAAACGGCGAAGCAACGCTGTCCGTCCTGCTCGGCTTCTCCTATGCGAGATTCCAAAATCGTTGCGGATGCCCCGGAGGAGCTCGGACGGGTTGTTGTATCGGTCGTCATACCGGCGCCGGAACCGGCGCTGCCGCGCTCAATATCAAAGGTCGTGGTATACACCTTACGGCCATCCATATACGCCTCATAGGTGTATGTGCCGGCCTGGAATTCGTTACCGCGTCCGCGTCCGTATATGCGATCGGGCAGGAAATTGCTCTCGCCGGAATTTATTGTCACTTTTTCTTCGCTCGAATATCCGGCAGGTGCAGTCTTTCCCATTTCGCGAAAGACGTTGCCGTCGGGTTTGATAAGTTTGACGCGAAGTGTCTTGGTTACCGTTTTTTTGAGCGGTGTAACGGTGCAGGCTATATACAGTTTGTTTATATCATCCACATATAACGGACCGTTGACCTCACCTATAAAGTCGTTATTATCATCAAGATTTGCAATAATCAATCCGGTGATTTCGACATTGGCTGATGATGCGGACGTATTGTTGCGCTTGCTTCCCGAGGAAGGACGCGTGTTCGTGCTTCGGGGCTTGGTCGTACTGCTATTATTCTTGGAAGCGGCGGCTATGGCGCTGTTGCACTTACTGATACCGGCATTGATACTACGGTCGTGTTCCGAAGCAACATATCCCGGATCGCTTTTGGCAGCCTGGAATTTCTTTTTAGCATTCTGGTACTGCTGTACGGTTGATGCCGTGGTCAACAGCGACTGAGCGGCAATAAGGGTGCGATTGACTCCGGCCAAGGCACCGCCTATGCACATCAGACTCGCGAGGAGTAGAGTTGTTAGTCTTTTCATTATATGTACTGTATAATATTAAGTTGTTTATTTTATGCAAGATTGAATCATTCTTTTATACGAGATGGCGGAAGGTGATGTGCTACATCCTTTTCACTAAACGGGAATAAACTCGTCACGGCATCTACCGCATTTCAGGGCTTGGTATTGTAGAACACCTTTCCGGCGGCGCTCATTGATATAGCAGAGGCCGCGGTGCCTTCGGGTACGTCTATCACAAGCTTATGACCGACGCCGGGCTCTATCGAAACGACTGCATCGCCTTGGTCCAGCGGTTGTGTCACGTCCCCTGTAGTGCGGTCATATAGCACATAGTGTATGGACACATCGTTTATCATTCGTGTCGTCAGTCCGTTATACTCGACTTCGACAGAGCGTCCGTCGGCCGATAGGCTGCATTTGGTCACGGCCATATATACGGCCGGGCACTGCGTAGTCTGCGCCAAAGCGCTGACGGCCTCGTATGCGCGATTGGTCGTCTCGGACGAGGCGGTTACACAATCCGGTACACGCAGATACAGGCTCGATGCAATATTGTAGTACTCGATGGCGGCCGGAAGGTCTTCGGCTATTTCGTACTGGGTATTTGCAGCGCGCAACCATGCGTCTATGGCCGGCTCGGCCTTGTCGTTGTACGCGGCCACAAGTTTTTCCAATGCCGGGAGCGAATCTTTCATAAAACGATTGTCCTCGATGAGCACCCCCAGCGAGTCTATCCTCGAAGCGGCAGACAACAAAGGCTCATATTCGTCATTGGTGGCCTCGGCTATGTCACGCGATGCCGAAGCATTCAATTTGTCGAAGAGTTCGACCACGGGAGCGGCTTGCGCGTCTGTGACACCGACTTTTTTGTCATTTTTGAAGATAAAGTACCACGCGGCTACGGCGCCTACGGCTACAACGACAACGACAGCTATAATGCTGACAAGCATCATTTTTCGAGATTTGCCGATTTTCATTTCATTCTCTATGACCTCCTTGGCCGACGGAGTCTTGTGCTGCGGCATGGTTCCGGCCGGTATGGTGGCGCCGATGTCGCCACCCTCGCGTATGGTCTGTTCATTGTCCACGCGTACTGTTGATTGAGGCTGCTCGGCATCGCTGCTCCAAGGCGTCATATCACCGGACAGACGTGCTGCCGTATATTTTTCGAGACGCTCGGCTGTGGGTCGATCCCATGGATCTTTGGCAAGACAGGCACGGATAACATCGTTCAAATCTTTGGAGAATTTTTCCGTATCAATATTAGGCAATTCGGCGCCGGCCTTGAGCATTGCGCCGCCCTGCCCCATAAACGGCAGGTCGCCCATTGTCAATTCGTAGGCGGATACGCCCAAAGACCATATATCGCTGGCATTGACCGTAACCGGATTGGAGGCAAAACGTTCGGGTCCCATATATGGTATAGCGCCGGACGAGCTGACGCGCTGCGATTGCTTGCGCATAGTGTTGCGCATCTTGCGGCTTATGCCAAAATCCGTAATCAGAAATCGCCCTTGGTCATCACACAATATATTCTCGGGCTTGATATCCTGATGCACTATCGGAGGCTCCTGTGCGTGCAAATAGCGGAGACCGGCCGACACATCGTGTATGAAGCGCCATATCGTTGCCTCATCGGCCTTACCGGCCAGAGCGGAGGCATTGCCTTTTTCGCAATATTTCATAATCAAGTACGGTCGATGTTCCCAGATGCCGTAGTACTGCGGTGTCAGCAGGTTTTCATGGCTCAGGCCGTAAGCTACCTTATATTCTTCCTTAAACTCGCTCTGACCGTTTTGATCCAACGATATATATAGTTTTATGGCTACATTCAGGCCCAATTCGCGGTCTTCGGCCTCCCAAACTTCGCCGAAACTGCCACTACCTTTGCATTCCTTGAGTATGTAGCGGTCGGCTATAATCATATTCGGTTTTAATTCGGGCGTGCTCATATCATATTGTTCTGTTTGTTTTCCTTATCTTTACTATTCTCGGAAAGCGGGGTTGTGCCGGGCTTGGCGTCTTGCTTCGGGTCTGCCTTGGCCTTTCGATCGGTCTTCGCTTTGTCTTCGGTCTTCGCTTTTTCGGCCGGCAAATCTTGATGCGGAGTCGCGTTCCGTCTTATCTTGTCCTGCACGGCTTGGCTTTCTTTACCACCCGGTTGCTGGACCTTACTGCCGGGCTGTTGAGCCCTTTGCGGCTGCGCAGGCTTGGCCTCACGGCTCACCGCATGTCCGGCTGTGGGTCGTGTCTGCACCGGCTGCGCTGAGTGCGGTGTCTGCAGTGCCTGCGTTCCGCGTACATGCTGCACGTCTGTCGTATCGGGCGGCGTCGTAATGGCCGGCGTTGTTTTTGTCGGCACGGGCTTGGGCTGTGCGGCTTCCGCTCCCTTGTCGGACTTAATATATATAGCAACAGCGGCTCCGGCCACAAAGAATATCGCAAATATTATAACCGACAGCACATAGCGACGTCGCGGCGTCTTGCCGTTGGTGATATTCTTGCTTGCTTTTGAGGATGTAATCGTCGCACCGGTCTCAAGCGTCTTGTTCACGCCAACGGCCGGCGGCATCCCTGCGCCGGAGCATACACGGCACAGCATCACCGTCACATTGTCATACCACTCGGCCTCGCGCGCAGCAGACATCAGTGCTCGGCGACATGCGGCTACATCCTGCGCATTGGTCGATATAACACTCTCCAACGTCGGGGTCGCGGCATCCGAAGTGAGCGGACGGTCACGCAGCACACCGCTGAGGCCGTCGCTGCACAGCATAATGATATCGCCGTCACCCACTGTATACTGTGCAGTCTCGGGACGCGCCGACTGACTCGGGTCGCCGAGGCTGCGCGTGACTATATTCCCCTGCGGATGTCCGAAAGTCTCTTCGTAGGTCAACACGCCGCGATTGGCCAATTCCTGTACATACGAGTGGTCGCGTGACAGCGGAAGTATGCCCGTACCGGGGCGATACAAGTATGCTCGACTATCGCCTATCCACGTAACAGTAAGCTCGTTGCCTACCAGCCACGCCATAATCATCGTCGAGCCCATTCCGACGTGCTCGTCATCGTGCGAAGCATCGTCCTTGACCGCCGCGTCGGCTCGGCATATAATATCTTCGAGCATACGGCCGCGAGCGGCGGCATCTTCGGCCTGCTTCCATCGGTCGCCTTCAAAAGTCTTTGCTGCCGTGTCTACGGCTATGGCCGATGCAACTTCGCCAGCGTTCATACCGCCCATGCCGTCAGCCACTACCATCACCACGCCGCCGTGTCCCATGGTCAGTGTGCCGTCAGGCGCGCCGCCGTTGGTGAAGGACCTGTATCCGGACGTATTCTCCGAGGATACAAGCAGCAAGCTGCTGTCCTCGTTGCCTTGGCGTGGCGCCGAGGGCTTGAATTTGCCGGCAGCATCGGTATAGCTGTCCAGTTGGAGTGTGAGTTTCTTGTCCATATCTTTGAAATTTGAGGAGTAGTATGAGGAGAGAAATCCCTGTTGTGAGGAGATATATGTTATATTGTCTCTCTTAGATTTAATGTCGCATGTTTCGCCGGTTTCAGCGTTTTCGTACGAGGATTTCGGCCGTATCGCCTTGCCTTACCTCGTCATCTTACTGCCGATAACGGCACGATAAACCCCAGCGAAGATCCGGCGATTGCGCTGACGATACCCACCACGCGCAAGTTGCCGTCGCCGTCGGTATAGAACACGGGACCACCGCTATTGCCATGCTCCAAAGACGTCTCGGTAGTATAAATGACGCCGTCGCGCAGTCCGGGGACGCTGACCGTGGCCGTACCCAAGAGCGGTTGTATGGCGCCATCACTATTGCTGCCGAAGCCCAGGGGATAGCCCAAGATAGTCAGGCGCGTGCCGCGTCCGAGGCTGCTGCTTGCTGCGGTATCGAAGTCCAGGCCGGTACCGCCGGCATTGAACCACGCGTAGTCGGTTTCATCGGTATTGGCACGGCTGACCACAACACCGTCTTCGGTGGTCATACGCCTGTCGTGCGAGCCGTTGGTATGGAACATTGTGGAATTGAAGCGCATAGTGCGACCCGTGGGCGAAGTAGCCACGAAATGGGCGACAACGGCCCCACCGTTATTTGCCAGCAAATTGAGCGTAAAGTCCTGGCCCTCTTGATCGTTCCAAAACAGCCACGACTCAATGACGTGCCGCGCCGTCACAAATCGGCCGTCGCGCAACATAAAGCCAGTGCCGCTCCATCCGCTCAGCGACTCGCTGCCATCCAACGGCACTCGGCGCACATTGCCTTCCGAGTCCGTCACATCTATAGCCACGGCGCTGATATAGTACACATAAGCCGAGGCGCGGTCCAAGTCACTATTATCGTAACGGCGCGTGGCTATGCGCGGCATTCCTCCGCGCGGCACCATAGTCACCGGCTCAACGGAAGTGCCGTCTATGGTTTGTCCCATAGCGTCAAGGTCGGACATACGTTGGTCCAAGGTGCCGCGCAGGGCGGCATTATCGGCCGTAAGCGCCGCAATGAGGGAGTCTTGAACCGCTTTTTCGCGCGTATACGATGCACGAGCCTGTTCCAGAGCTTGCTGCTGCTCGTGTATCAACCCTTGCTGACGCACAATGAAGTACACACCGGCTGCCGCAAGGAGCGCGATAAGCACTCCGATGACAATCATGGCGCGACGATATGGGCGCAACGCCTGCTGACGGAACAAGCCCAATCGTGCCGATAGTCCGATGCTGCGTACCAATCCCCGATTGCCCTCGGGAGTGATGAAGCCAAGGCGCGGTCCGTCAGTGGACAATTGTATTTCGTCGCCGTTATGCAGCTGCACCGGCGCGGTGATGCTCTTGCCGTTGAGTATTGTGTCGTTGGTATGGGATAATGGTGTCAGGCGCCATGTCAGGCCGTCTTCACTCTTTGATATGGCGGCATGGCGGCGGCTGACAGTGGGGCAGTCCTCGCCGTAGCGTACCTGACATTTGGCATCGCGTCCCATTTCGATGTAATCGACTATGATACGCTGAGCCTCGCCGACATGATGGCCGGCCGTGGATGTCTTGTGCTCCAGAATGTAATAGCGCCGACCGCCGGCACCTAATACGGACTTCATCCCGGCGCCCAAGGAGCCGCCGAGGCTGTGTCCGTTGTTATTTGATTCGTTGGGCATAATATATGTCGTATGTTATATATGTCTATGTATACTTTATCGGCGATTCGGATTGTACAATCACTAAGGTGCGCCATAGTCTTTGCAAAAGGAATCATCTGTCTATGTGGACGTTGTCGCACTCTTGACTCGTATCTTGGTGTCGCCGACACTGATAATGTCGCCTACGGAAAGGATATGTCCGTCGGTATCGACTTCATCCGAATTGACGTATGTCCCGTTGAGCGACGGATGCCACGACGAAGTCGCGGTATGGTCGCATGAGGCGGTACATGTGGCGCAAGGGAACACGTCCGCAGAGTGTTGCGCTATCGGGCAATCCACACGGAATTGGCCGTCGCGGATAATCCATCGGTGCATCGACGCATCATGCTCGATGGTACAGTGTCGACGCGAGATATAAGCACTGTCACTTTCGTGCAATTGTATATGGTTGGCCACTCGGCTGTCGGCATCTTCGCGGCCAATGTATATGATATCGGCATCTTTAATCAAAGATGCGAGGTCAAAAATCTTGCCGGCATCGTCGCCGTAGGTGACTTCGAGTATCAAGTCGTCCGGTGCAACCATCGCTGTCGCCGGAATAGTCTTATCCACACGCAACGTATCATGCACAGCAGAATCACATCCGGGGACAAGACGTATGGCATCTTCGGCACTGCCGATACGATGTTTGAAGTCGGGCACAAGACAGCCCTCTATCAGATCAAGCCACCGAGCGTTGCGACTGTCCGAACGCAGCACCTCGCGATTCCATTGTCCGTTCTGAACATTGAGTACATAGCGCGCCATATCGTCATCGCTACGCAGATGCCCGAAAGGCAACGCCCGCGTCAACAATTGATACATCATCACCCCAAACGAAAATATATCCGTAGTGGGTAGTACCGTGGCGTTGCCGCGCCGCGGATTCAGTTGCTCGGGAGGCATATACGCCACTGTGCCGAAACGTTGACGCGGCACTCCGGACCATCCGCGTCGTGTCATACGGTTGTTTTGGTCGCCGCTAATGCCGAAATCGGTAAGCATGGCCCAACTGTCATTGCGCAGCAGCACATTCTCGGGTTTGAGGTCGCGATGGACACGCCCGGCACGATGCAGGTCGCCGAGGCCTTCGAGAATTTGCCGCGCCAGCAAGGCCAAGTCCGGCGAGCGCTCGGCAGCGGCATGCCATAGGTCTCCCCCGGGACAATACTCCATCACCATATAGGGGTTGCCTTCGACAACGCCTTTGAACAAGGCATGCACAAGATGTCTACTGACGATGCGCGAAGTATCATATTCACGGTCGAAACGGCATAACAATCCTTCACGCTCCGTCGGCATTACTTCCCAAACCTTCAGTAACTTGAGCGCATACTCTGCGCCATCCGCATCAGCCACGCGAAAAACCTTGCCGTATGTACCCTCGCCCAAAAAAGCCTGCACATTCCATCGACCGTCAATGACATCGCCGATGGCGAAGTCGCAGCGTCGGGCTATTATCGGATTATTCTTACTCATTTCGTTATATGACTGATGGCCAATTTATATGACTGACGGTCAATATGTTTTTATACTTAGAGGAGTATGACACACCGGGCAGTGGCGCAACAGCGATGACACAGGATAGCCGCACCGAGGGCACGGAGGGACACCGGTATTTAGCGGCTCGCGTGCTTCTGCACCGGATTGTGCTTCTGCATCGGGGCGGTCCGGCAAACGGCCTCCACACTTGGCGCACTTGGCGTCAGCGTCGCCATTGGGCCATCCGCAGTTTCTGCATATCTTCATATCTGTGTCGTATCTGCTGTATCGTGCTTTATGTCGCATCCGGTACGCGGTCGATACACTCCTAAGCATACGGATGACGGCTCAACATCTTATTAATCTACAAAAATATACATTATTTAAGAATTACCCTCTTCTAACAATGTTAATGAATATTAAAAGGCAGCACATTCACCATCGTCCTACTATCGCTTTACGGATTTTCGCCGTAACATCCGTCAAATTACATCTGCATATAGTTTTTGCATAATTGCGCATAGTCTTTGTACGGGATTAGCGCACAGAGCGAGGAAGCGCAAAACGACAGACGCCGCAATATTGGGGTATACGCATCTTTTTTTCATAAAAAAACGCTTTTCGCCGAGGGATAACCCGCAAAAAAGCGCTAACTTAGCAGCATCGTTGCGGGACGAGCCGCCACGTACTATATCTATCATCCAACACCACACAACAGTTCCATGAAGAAATTCTTACTTACCCTTTTGAGCGCCATAGTCTTAGCCCCTGCGGCGTATGCCGGCGTCGAAACCGTCGAGTATCCGACTGTCGATGGACTTACCTGCCAAAACATTTGGCACGTCAGCCGAGCACTGGATCACATCGAGTACGCCACAGCCCCGTATGCAGCCTATACAAACAAGGCTCGCACTTTGGCCATTAAGGACGGCCGCATACTGCTGGCCGAAACTCCGACAATCTCCGAAGGGGACAGCTCCAACGACTATGGACGCATCGTCATCTTTGATCTCGCAACGGGCAAGCACGAAAAGACAGTACAAATCACCGTCAACGGCACACCACTTACCGGCCTGCTGTGCGCCAACCAAATCGGCGTCGATGACTTCGGCAACATCTGGGTCACCGGCGTAGTGGGAGATGCCTCCAAGCGCCCGTTCGACGTCTATCACGTCAAGGATTTGGACACCGGAGAGGCCGAATTAGCCTTCTCTCTGTCCGTACCCGAAGACGAAGAAGTTATGCCCACACGCCACGACTATTACGACATCGTAGGTGACATCACAGGTCGACAAGCCGGAACCGTGTTTATGACCCCGGCAGCCCCGGTGAGCGGCGCCACAATCAAAGCCTATAGCTATGTATTCGGATTTAGCCGCGAGCAAGGCAGTGACCAATGGCTGCCGCACATGAATGACGGCGTATACTATACAAGCATCTACGACGAAACCTTTCCCGAGGGTCAGTCTTCGTGGGACGGTGCTCCTATGGTTCGCATCGTGCGCAACGAGGACCACACCGGCGATATGTTCTACATCGACGCATTCACCACACACCCGACACTATACAACAATTCGGGCACACTCGTCGAATCTTTCCGCTCGTGCCCGGAACTGACTCCTTCGACCACCAATGTCAACGGCGTCAACGAATTTGCTTTCGGCGATGATTGCTACCTGACTTTCACTCTGGACGATGCATCCACCCTCAATTCGCAAATCCGCGTATGCAAACTTGGCATCGGAGGAACATTCGAGGGCATGTCTCTTCTGTGGGATCTCCCCCAAAACGGCCTGGGCGCCGTCCGTGACGGCGGCACTCGTGCCTTTGCCCAGCAAACAGTGGTACGTGCCGACGCCAACGGCAAGTACGGCTGCTACCTCGTAATCTTCAAGCCCAACAACGGCATGGCCGCCTATCGCATCGCCCAAGAGGGATGGATTGATTCCATCGGCGGCATCGACGAAGTAACGATCGATACGGATGCCGACGCCCCCGTCGAGTACTATGACCTGCGCGGCATGCGCATCAATCCCGATGATGCCGCCGCCGGCCTGTATATCCGCCGCCAAGGGAGCTCGATTCGCAAGGTCGTCATACGGTAAGTCCATAACAAACACCGACTCGCTTCATACGTCTTTCGACATAATATATGTCTTAAGCAACACCCCCTATAACAGGACAACATCCCTGCCACAGCGACTATCTGCGGCAGGGATGTTTATAATTTCTAAAAACTCCTGCGAAATTGCCACACCGGCGAACACATCAAGACATTACGACGATGCGCACCGTCGAAGTACATGTATACGGGTCTTTGGCTAGTTGGAGTTGTACGGGTATCATCTCGCGCAGCGCAGCATTATGACTGATAAGCACCACGCGGCGACAGGTGTCGCGCTGTAAGGATTGCAACAACGCCACGGCATTATGTAAGGGCTGCCCGCTAAGCGTTCCGAAGCCCTCGTCAATGAACAATGTGTCCACGGCAAGGCTGTCGCTGATTTCGCTCAAAGCAAGCGACAATGCCAGTGACACCAGGAAGGTCTCCCCGCCCGAGGGTGTATTGCCCGAGCGAATGACACCGCCGCGTCCGATGTCGCGAACATTGATATTAAGCGTACCGCGCACGCCCACAAGGTCGTATTGAGGCGTGAGTTTGTGCAGATAGATATTGGCGCGTTCCAGCAATGACTCAAGGACAAAACTCAGTGCAATGAGCCGGAATCGGTCGCCGGTAGCGGTCCCGAGTATTTTATTGAGGCGCTCCCATTTGTCATACTCGGCCTTGGCCTGTGCCACTTGCTCCAGCAGTTTTTCATGCTCGCGATGCAACGCATCGTCAGACTCAAGGCGTTCCTTCAGTCTGCCTATTTCGCCGTTGGCGGTATCGCGGCGTTGCGACAGCTCGGCCTCGGCATTTTGGAGCAGACTTATTGTGGCGGCGGCATCGGCGAGTTCATCGCCTTCGATTTCGGCCAACGGGGCATTTCCTTCGGCCTTGATATGTTCGGCCGCCCGGTGCTGCACCTCGGCAAGACGCGCACACGCCTCGTTAACAGACTGTTGAACCTTACCGACCAAAGCACGCGATTGCTGTATTTCGCGCGGATCCATAGTTGCGAGTTGCGTCAGTCGGTCCCGCGAGACATCATTATGACCTTTGAGATAGACCTGCATCGCCGTATCGCAGGCTTTGGCTTTGGCCGCAATTTCATCCAAAGCAGTCTTGGCCGCGGAAATGTCACGCATAAGTCGGTTGAGAGCATCTACGCTGATACTCTCAACAGGGACTTCGGCGGGGGTATCTTTGACTAAACCATTGGGCATGGCATCACGCGCCTGGGTATATAGTTTTTGTATTTCGCAAAGCGCTCGGCTTTTCAATTCTATATTGTGGCGACAGCTGTCTATCAATTCTTTTTGGCGCTTATCGGCCGTGCGTGCTGCAAGGTATGCATCCCTTAGGACTTGGCCGGACACCTTGCGAATATCGCCGAAGATATGTTCCGCATCGATACGCGACACTATGTCCCGCGCCTCATTTCCGGCCATCTCGGCATCTTTCAACGCTTTTTCTATCTGCCTGATAGCGGACTGTATATCCGTGAGGGTATTGGCGCATTTTCCTTGGCTATCGCGAGCTTTGTCTCGTGCGGCCGCACGGCTATCCATAGTCTTACGCGATGCATCCAGTTGCTTTTGCACCTCGTTGATTGATCGCAACGTATCTTCGATACGGCGGGATTTTTCGTCCGAAATCGCGATTTGAGCATCGATGGTCTCGACTTCGTATGATTCGATTCGCAGTTCACGGGCAGACTGTTCGATATCCTTTTGACGCTTTTCGATATCGGCCTTTATCTTTTCGAGCGAGCGCTGTGCCTGCTTGCATATTTCCTCGGCCGTCGTTTTTTGTTGTACCATGGAATTGCGGCGGTCGCGCAAGTCATCCAGGCTCTTCTGTGCCGACGTTTTTTGTCCTTTGACGGCGTTGTATTCGTCTTCCAAGTCGCTGTGCCGAGGCAATTCGTGCTCGATTTTCTGTCGGCATAACGGGCACAGACATCCGGCTTGAAGATGATTACGCAGGTTGTCCAAGTCCTTGCCCATAGCCATATTGGCCAGTGCAAAGGCCTCCTCTACGGCTTTAAGCGTCTTGTCTGCTATGTCTATCAACGGATCTATTTGAGCTATCTCGTTGTTTTTTTGGCCAATGACGGCATTATTCTCATCCAACGTTTTTTCCGTCTCGGCTTTTTGGTCCTTACGAGATTGCAACTCGCCGACAGCCGTACGCAGCGACACCAACCGACCTCGACGCGTGGCTTGACGGGTACGCTCGGCATTAACTTCCGCAGGATTCAGCGACGCCAATTTCGTTTCCTCGGCCTTGACCGCCGAAGCTGCATCATCCGCCTCTTTTTGCGCTGCCGCCAGAGCTTTTTCGGCCTTGTCTTTGGTGTCTTTGGCATCGCTCTCGGCCTTGCGCTTTGCCTCAAGGTCAAGGCGGCATTTTGACATTGAACTATCGGACAAGATAATAGCATTCAATGCTTCGACAAATCGCTCGTCTTGGGCAAACACCGTGCGTTGTGACGCGTGCGTGGCGTAATCGGCCTCTTCGGCTTTCAGCTTTACAATCTCGCCGTTGAGGCGCGACTTCTGCTCTTCGAGGCCACGAGCGGCGCCGGCAAGTCGATTTGCGCACAACGCCAATGTTTTTCGGCTGTCGATACCGCGTTGTTTATTGCCCTGAACTTCGCGCAAAGCATTGATGACGACAGCGGCATCATCATACAATGTCACCTGTGCCACAGCCGAGGTGTAATCCGGAGCGGTCAATGCCTCTTCGGCCGCATTTTTTCGATTGGCGGCGACAACAGCCGAGGCCTTGATGTCGGCATCGTTTGACAGCCATGTAAGGCGCGTATCAATCTTGCGACATTGCTCGGCGGCAGTTGCAGCCACTTCACTCTGCTCGGCCATAGCCTCGTTGACGGCTCGTCGTTCTTCTTCAGTCATAGGCTTGAGGTCGCCCAGTCGGCCGTTGAGCTTTTCCCAAGCGGCTTTTCGATCTCGCGTTTTTTCGAAAATTCGCTTGCCCACGCGCGAGTACACGTTGTTGCCCAAGATTTTTTCGAGTATGACGCCCTTGTCAGCATCCGAACTTTTGTAAAATTTGGAGAATTGGCCTTGCGCCAGCATTGTGGTACGGCAAAACTGGTTGAAATCCAGACCTATAATGCGCCTAACCTCGTCATGCACACGCTTGTCTACGACGTCTTTACCATCTTGTATGGCCACAGTCCCGGCTTCGGTAATTACATCGCCCGGAATAAGGAAATTGGCGTCTTCACGGTATCCGATGTTGCGACCTTTTCGACCGGCAGCACCCTTGATGAAAGCATCTAAGGTGCGCCCATTGCCACACGAGCAATACCATCCGGCTGTATATACCCGATCGGCACCGCCGTCTCTAACGGCAAAGGACATCAACGCCCATGACTCGGAGGCTCCGGTGGTCATCATCTGCCGCACGTCGTCCATACCCAATCCGCCGTTATTCTTTTCGGCCGACTTATCGCGCCGAGCGGTCATATCGGTATCTTCCATACGCGGGGTCTTGCCGTATAATGCCAAACATATCGCATCAAGTATGGTCGTCTTGCCGGCACCGGTCTCACCGCATATCAGCACCAAATCGGCCGTGCTCAACGGCGCTTGTTCCAAGTCGAGCACGTAATCGGTGACGGTGGCTATATTGTGTATCGCTATTTTCTTGATTTTCATCGCAAAAGTTATTCCGTTTCAGTTCTTATAAATCGTCTTAATATCTGCGACACGGCCTCGTGATAGGCTTGTGCACACGACTACAAGGTAGCATCTTACTTGCTGCGGTCCTCTTCTTCGATTTCGTCAAAGACTTCCTGCAACATTTGCTGCATTTCGTCATCCCAATCGGCAAGACCTGTTTCGCAGATGTACATACGAGCTATATCTTCCGGCGTTTTATGCTCAAATTCTCTGAAACTAAGCACTGTATCGGCGCGTGCGCCATCGGTGGCGCCCAACTGACGCTCGAAATTGACAGTGCAGATGATGCAGCGATAGCCTCGCTCTTCGACGGTCTTTCGCGCTTGCATCAAATAGCCTTGGGGCAAAACATCTTTTTGTTTGACATTCAATCTGACGTATGACTTATCCGCCGGATTGTAGTCTTCGAGGTAGTTTATCGCTTCATTCCACGTGCAAGCACCGCTACTCGGTATGGTCACCAGCGGTCTCAGCGGCTTAATTTCTTTGAAGGTCATAGTCACGGGCCCGTGATTGCGCCCGGGGATATCTACGATGTACACTCCATGCGGCGCATAAGCCTGATCGAAACTCGTAGGCAGCAAGCTACCGCAGTATGCGGCAGTGGCGCGTGTCGTATCGTCATAGTATACATATCGGCCGTGTATATGCCCCAAAGCAAGGTAGTCGAAGCCGTTGCCCCATACGCCCAAGGAACGCCCCTCGACAGTGCCTATTACCGGATGTTCGGTGCCGTCGTCTCTATGTACTTCCGAAATCTCGCCGCCGTAACTGGCAGTCACTTCGGAACGATTGGCCCGCACCAATTCGTCTACGGTGGCATGCCCCGTCATTACTACCGGCAAATCACCTGTATTTAGGCGTCGTACTATTGCTGTGAGGCGTGCACACAGACTTTCGAGGTCTACATAACGATTGGCATATGGTACGGCAATAATGTAGCCGCGCCCCGGAACTTCGAAAATATACTTGTCGCGCAGTATGTCGTCGGATTCGGCGGCCGTCGTATCCACGGCGTCCTCGGCAAAGGCCGAGGGCAAATCATCCGCATTGCGGTCCGACGGCTCTCGGTCCGCCCCATTGTCATACAAGGCATTGGACACAATACCGCCGATGACATGCACTCCGGCACGTTCCCATAGCGGGCTGTGCGCGTCTTGACGGCGTGCGCTGTCATGGTTGCCGGCAATGGCCGTCACAACCATCCCGGGGACGGCGTTCGTAAGCCCCAGTATGGTTTCTACGAAAAGTTTCTCAGCCTCGGCGGAAGGTGTCGCAACATCGTATATATCACCGGCAATAATGACGGCATCGGGACGTTCGGTCTTAGCGATTTCTATCAATTGACGGCATGCATCGCGGTGTTCGTCTATACGGTTACATGAGTACAGAAGATGTCCCAGATGCCAGTCGGCTGTATGGAGAATTTTCATGGGCTATAAAGGGGTAATATGTATTTGCCTTGGGAGATGGCGGAGGACACGAACTCTTGTGTGAACGGACGCGCTGAGATATCGCAATCCGAAGGTAATATTCGGCCTTCGAGCCGGTGACGGGAACTTTCCGAGAGAACGGAGGCGTGGGATACGTATGGCGCACGGCAAACCCTATATGGTTGTCTGCCGTGCGTCTTAGCGTTATATCGTCAGATGGAAAGACGGCGAAGTGTCTCCAGAAGGTCGCGATTGATGGGCTTGTCGTTCTTGATGGCTTTGGAGAATGGCACGTATACAATCTCATCGTCCTTAATGCCTATCATCACATTGCGCTGGTCTTCCATAAGAGCATCGATAGCGGCGGCGCCCATGCGCGAGGCTATGATGCGGTCGAAAGCCGTAGGCGACCCGCCGCGCTGCAGGTGTCCGAGGATGGACACGCGCACATCATATCCGGGATACTCGTTCTTGACGCGCTCGGCCAAGCCCATAGCGCCGCCCGTGACGGGACTTTCGGCTACAAGTACTATCGAGGAGTTCTTGCTTTTACGGAAGCCGTTCTGTATCAGCTCGGCCAGCTGGTCGACCTGAGTGCTTATTTCGGGAATGATGGCCGCCTCGGCACCGGCGGCTATAGCTCCGTTGAGGGCCAGGAAACCGGCATCACGTCCCATAACTTCTACAAAGAACAGTCGCTCGTGGCTGGTGGCCGTATCGCGTATTTTGTCGACGCATTGCATGATGGTGTTGAGCGCCGTATCATATCCTATGGTACTGTCCGTACCGTAAAGGTCGTTGTCTATGGTGCCGGGCAGACCGATGATGGGATAGTTGAATTCGTTGGCAAAGATGCGGGCGCCGGTCAGCGAACCGTCACCGCCGATAACGACGAGGGCGTCAATGCCGTGACGGCGCAAAACATCGTATGCCAGTTGACGACCCTCGGGAGTGGTGAATTCCTTGCAACGGGCTGTCTTAAGGATGGTTCCGCCCTGCTGGATGATATTGGAAACATCCTGGGTGTGGAACTCTTTGATTTCATCGGCTATAAGTCCATGGTAGCCGCGGTATATACCTTTGACTTTAAGCCCATTGTATATAGCAGAACGGGTGACGGCGCGTATAGCGGCGTTCATACCGGGGGCATCGCCTCCGGAGGTCAAAATTCCGACGCATTTAATGTTGTTCATAGCGCAAATGAAGTATTATGTTATGTGGTAAGTATGATGTCTTCTTTGTTTTGACAGGAGCACCCGCTTCGTAAAGGCACCTCGATTATCGTTGTCTGAAGATGCTTAGCCGTTGATTGAGGGGGTCTTTAGCCGTAGCTTGTGGGGGCCTTATTGCATCTATCATTCGGCACTCTCGCCTCCATTGTCTTTGGGCGGCAAGGTGCGTTTCTTCCATCCTCGGTCGCGCATAATAACGCCCTTGGCCGGGGGTAATTTGGGACCCGCACCGCCTATGGATTTGAGCGCATGGATATTGCGACGACGTGCCAGCGGATTTTCGCTGTCGGGTGCAAAGTTCTCTGCCACCGCGCGTCGCTCGTCTCGCTGATCGTGACGGTTGTCAAAGGAATGACGACGGTCGTCGCGGGAATTGCGGCGGTCGTCGCGGTCGTCGCGGCGGAAGGCCTTGCGTCCGTCATGGTCGAAGGAACGGCGGCGGTCGTCACGCGAATTGCGGCGGTCGTCACGGTCATCGCGACGGAAAGCCTTACGCTCGTCGCGACGCTGACGGTCGGTGCGATCGGTGCGGTCTTCTATTGTTTTGAGACGGCCTCCGGCGGCACGAAATTCGCGCTTGGTGCCTGCAAATATCACATAATGGCGCAACTGACAGTCCAGAGAGCCGTTGTACAAGTCTATTTTGGTGGTAGGAGCCAGGCCTATGCAGCGGAAGTATTCTTCGCGGTAGCCGATAATCCAAGCCTCCCATCCGGCAAAAACATGTTTCAGTTTCGACCCTATAGTCTCGTAGAGCGCCTCCATATCGGGAGCGCTGATACGTTCGCCGTAAGGGGGATTGGTCACTATGATGCCTTCTGGCGCGGGAGCTTCCTCCCATGCGGATATGGGCTGTACGGCCAAGTCTACATCCTTGACCACTCCGGCGGCGGTGAGATTGCGGCGAGCTATATCGACAGCAGCCGGCGAGATGTCTCGCCCGATAATGGGGTGCGCAATGGGACGCTCTTCACTGTCGTCATTGACCAGTCGGTCAAAAAGGTCGGCATCAAAATCCGGCCATTGTTCAAAAGCAAAACTCTGGCGAAAGACACCGGGCTTGATATTGGCGGCAATCAATGCAGCCTCCACCAGGAAGGTGCCACTGCCGCACATAGGGTCCACAAAGGGTCGGTCGCCGCGGTATCCGCTCAACAGCAGTATACCGGCTGCGAGCACCTCGCTGATGGGCGCCTCGGTACTTGCGCGACGCCAGCCACGCTTGTGCAGGCTCTCGCCCGAAGAATCCAACGACAGCGTCACCTTGCGTCCCGAAATATGAACGTTGATCATCACGTCCGCGTCTTGCAGACGCACTCCGGGGCGCTTGTCTTCGCCGTAACGGTCCTTGAACCAATCGACTATGGCGTCCTTGACACGATAGGTAACAAAACGCGAGTGTGTAAACTCTTCGCTATACACCGTGGCGTCAATGCTAAAAGTCTTGGCAAGTGTCAGAAGCGTACCCCAGTCATAAGCTTTGACGGCATCGTAAAGCTCGTCCGGGTCTCCGGCCTCGAATTCGTAGAATGGTTTGAGAATGCGCAATGCCGTACGGCAGCACAAGTTGGCTTGATACAGCGTCTCCAAGTCGCCGCCGAAGGACACCATACGATGTCCGGGTTCTACATCAAAGGCCCCTAAGGCACGAAGTTCGTCAGCAAGTACAGCCTCGAGACCCTTGAGGGTCTTGGCTACCATCTTGTATTTATTCTCCATAATAATCTGTCGTGTATATGACTGGAGGATTTCGAGACCGCCACCGCGGCTGCTTTCGTCACTCCGTGTTACTTATCTGCAAAATTAGCCAAAAACGACGACATAGCCGCAGACGCGATGCAAAAAAGACGTTAAACACGTCGGTATATTTTCGGGAACAAGGCGCCTCACCTTGTTTCTTACTTGTCGGCGGCCGTGGGTGCAAGGGCAGCACCGCACAGCAGTATCAGTGCCGGATATACGCCCATGGCCAAGCGCCCGTAGTCATCGAAGCCGCCTATGATAGCCGTAGCAATGCCGCCGCAAATGAGCAACCACAGCGCCCAAAGTTGTAATCGTCGCTGCACGGTCTCGGGGACACGCCGTTGTCGCGCCGCACACAGCCACACAAACAGCGCCAAAATGACGGCGTACACAACGTAAAAGCTGATATGCAAAGCTTTAGTATAGTATTTGAACTTATAACTACCATGTATAGGGAAGGCGTTGGAGGGCATAGACTCGAAGAGGCGCGCAGGTATACCGAGATACCATCGCACCGGGTCATAAGACTTGGTGGCGGACATCACAGCGTGTATCTGAGCATACGTCAGCGATTCGGTACCCAAAAATGCCATCTTGCGACGCTGATGATTGGAAACGGTATCGGCGGCATTGATACGTCGGAAGAGGTCGGCAGTGACACTGTCAGGCGCCAATTCGGGCACAAGTTTGCGCCGCTGGGCGATGTTGCCCAAATCGTTGATATCGGAGACCACCGAGATGGTATAATATCCGGTAACACGCTGCACCAAAAAGCCATAACCGCCCAAGACAACAGCCATGACACACGCCGGAACCAGACCGTACCACCAGCTACGATGGCGCCGCAACAGCAACACCACGGCTATCACGCCCCACCATATTGCAATATAGATATTAGAGGGCTTGAGCAGCACCAAAGCTACGGATACGACGGTGCACCATATCAAGGCTTTACGACCTGCGTGCTCGACTATACGCTGAGCCGAAGCAATGAGTATCGTTACGCCTATGACGCACCATATATCGGGCATAATAAACATAGCGAAAGACACAAAGGTCGGACACCAAGCGTAGACGGCAGTGGTGATGAGTGCGACGCGTACCGACATAAGTCGAGCGGCCACACGCCACAGCACGGGAATAGTGGCGACAAAAGCGCCAAGTTGCAAGATTATGAGCGCATACACCCACGTCATATCGCCGGGCAGAAGTCGGCAAACTCCTACTATCAAAGGATATACGGGAGTACGGATGGCATCGGCACCATATCGCAAGATGTTATTACCGGCTTCTATATATGTTTGGGTATCCCAGAAGGCAAAATACGAATGTCCGGCCAGCCACATGGCGACGGCCAGAATCATTGTCCCGGCGGCTATGACCGCCAACGACTTATATGGAACGGGGACTTTGCTCTCGGACACGATGAAAAAATATGAGGGGGTCTATGGACGAATAATCAAAAAGAGGCCGTACAACTCGTACATGTCTATTGCGCTTGCCCGAACAGCTATGACGGCACAGCCCTATTGGCTATATAGATAGGCTATGCAAATCTTTACAGCAGCGGGGCGATGGCATCGGCAACCTCGGCGGCGGTCAGGCGGCGCTGACGCTGCAATGTATCGACAAAACGGTTGGCAACCGAAGCCACTCTATTGTGCGTAAATACGCGCTCAAGGTTGTCGTGCACTCTGTCATACAGACGATCAATTTCATCATTGTCCAAGTCGCAAGTATCGTTGCCCACCCGCTCAACCACATCGCGTATTGATTTGCTGACAGCAGGTGTGATACGAATTTTGCGCCCTACATAGGCTCGGCACAAAGCGTTGCCGACAAGCATCGCGGCCGTAAGTTCGAATTGTTTGACGGTATGCCGCCACGCCGCTCCGACACTCAGTGAGGGGTTGCCGGCAAAATGAAATTCGGGTGCCATCTCGGCACCATCACCGGGAGCATTGTCCAGACTTAGCGCTGAGAGCATACTTTCTCCGTCAAAGACTGTCAATGATATAGCCATACCGACAAGTCCGTATGAGCGGTCTTTTTCGTCGGCGTATTTCAGAGGATGCTTGTCAGAATCCATAGTTATAAGCGTATATGTGGTCGATTGGTTGTCGTGATATGCCGAGGTCGAAGACAGGCACAAGCCCACCGATTGAATCTCGGCATAAACTACACGGCAAAAGTCGTGCCTAAATGTGTGTTGCGGCCATTCTCACATTCAGAACGGCCGCAACATCTTTATGTCAGGTGTCAGTCGGTGACTGCCGACTCAGTTAATCACCACGATTTTGGTAACAGCGCCCTCGGACGAGCCGGTGGCGTTCTGCGATGCAAAGACGTAGTAGACGCCCGAGCGCACGCGGTTTCCACCGTTGTCACAGCCGTCCCAGGTAATCATTCCGCCGTTGGAACGAGCTTGGTAAATGACGTTGCCGGCGGCATCGGCAATCTTCACCAGCGACTGGTCCATAAGTCCGGTAACGGTAATCCATCCGGTGTAATCGGGGCGCACCGGGTTGGGATACGCATATACATTGTCGTAGGTGTCAGCCGCAGGCGATGAGGTGCTGTTGAAGGACACGAGGCCGGTTTTCAGGCCGAAGTATACGACATTGTCCACGGGGCTGCACAATACGGAGTACACCGTATTGGAGGGCAGAGCCGAATTGTCGGTGGTGTAGTGGGCGATAATTTGGTCGCCGTTTTCACTAACAAGGTATACGCCGGAGTTTTCGGTGGCTATCCACTTGCGATTGGCAGCATCGATGGACATATCGTTGATTTGCTCGGTATCAAGTAGATAGTCGGCATAATTGGTGCCGTCATTGCGGGGTACTTTCAGTCTGGTAATACGCGAGGTGGGGTCGGTAGCCTTGCTCGGATTGGTAATCTCGAAAGGACCGGAAGTGGTCCCCACCCATACGCGACCGCGCTGATCTTCGATGGCGCAGGTAATACGGTCGCACGAGAAGGTCTTGCCGTCCTGGTCTACCATATTGGAAAGCTCGTAGATGACGTCATCCGAGGTATTGGTATATGTTCCCTTGGTATCGTAGGCGCATATCGGATTCCCGAATTTGCTGTGCCAGGTAAAGACCATATTGGACTTTTTGCACATCAGACTACCCATATCCTTATTGCCGACATCGAAGCCGAGGTGTTTGGTGGCAATCCAATCATCCTTGGTGACGGTAGACAAGTCGCCTTTGAGCTTGGCCTTGGGCAGAATATAATATGGCGACACCTGCGTATTGGACAATGTCCAAGCGCCCACCCACAGGTTGCCCTCGGGATCGATATTGACATCGTGTACCTTGACGCCCCACCACGCATACATGGGGGAATTTTTTTCGTTGAATTTGGCAATTTCTTTGTCGTTTTCGATGACATATACGCCCTCGAAGTTGTTGCCTATGTAGTAGCGGTCGTCATTGTCGGGGTCGACAACGAAGCGAGTGACGCCGCCGAGCATGGCCGTGGTATTTCGTTTCTCCTGCTCACTCTTGACGGTGGAGTTGTCTGCCGAGGCTACCGTCAGGGAAATGTCGCGCGGCACCCCGCCCTCTATTACATTGGTATGCTGCGGTATCCACCATATATCGCCTATATCGATGATGCTCTTGTAGTTGGTCACTCCGAGATTGGATATATAAATCTTATTGCCGGCCGTATTGGTGCGTATAAATGCTACATTGTCGCACGTCGTGGCTGTGGGCTTAATTCTATCGGCGAGGACGGTGAGTGTCGACCCGGAAATGTCATAGTTGCCCAAGCCGGCAGGTCCGGCTGCCCAGATGTTATTGACGCCGCCGTAAGTGGCTATCTTGTCTTTCTTTAACTCTTCGGGAATGGCGTGGCGACTTGCCACCTTGCCTTCGCCGTCAAGCATTACGATTTCGGAGGCGGTAAGGTAATATGCGGACTGAGGCGTAACAACGATGTCGCCCACGACTACATCATCACCATTTTCAACATCGTAATGGTTTGTACTCCAATCTATGGTATACACAATCGGTTTGTCGCCGTTACCGTTGACACCTACCGCCTTAGTTCCGACGGTCGCAAGCGATTTGAGGTATGCGCCGCCGAGTTTCGTGAATTTGCTTATGGCATTGTGTCGTCCCGAAACCGGTGCGCTCCATAGAGCATAATCTACATCCACACCTTTTTCCATAAACATGACGATATGGTCGTCCACGATGGTTACGCAATCCACGCCCTTGCCGAAGATACCCGATTCGGATACTTCGTGGCGGCTGTCGTCAAATATGACCAAGCCAAAGTCGGTGCCGACATATATCTTGCCATTGTAGAAGGCTACGTCACGGATGCCTTTGGTGTAAGTCAGCTGAGCATTGAGGATGTCGGGCATATTGACTACGCGGCCGTCATCGTATACCAGATCTATATTGCCCGTATCGTATGCCAGCATAACGTAATGCCCGTCATAGTTGTAGTATGCACCTGTTACATTGGTATCGCTGAGCTTGTTGCGCGTGTTGTACGAATAGCTCTCGTGCGATTCTTTGTCGTAGGAAAATAAGCGCGACGAGCAAGTGTAGTACACCATTGAGGGTGTCTCGGCTATATAGGACACGTCGCCGCTATACAGCGGATAGATGTTCCAGTCGCCTACAAGACCCTGAGCACAAGCCCCGGCAGCACAGGCTGCCATAGCCGCTATCGTGAATAGTATTTTGCGTATCATCTGTATGAATGGGTTTATTGTTTTTCTATTATCTGAATGTTTGCTCGATATGTTTGCTCGGCGGATTGTTCGCCTTTTATGTATTGTATGCGCCAATGACTCGATAAGTTATTGTGTGCATTTCATATACTCATCGAATTTCATATACTCGTCGCACGTAGGTATTGCATCAGCGCCTGCGTGGCGCGTGCTCGATGGCTCACAGCATTCTTGGCTTCTTCGCCGGCTTGTGCAAAGGTTTCGGTCCATCCTTCGGGAATAAACACCGGGTCGTATCCGAAGCCGCCGTCACCGTGAGGTTCGGTGGCGATGCAGCCTTCGATGACTCCGTGGAAGACGTGCTCGCGGCCGCCGAGTATTAGCACTATGACCGTGCGAAAACGTGCAGTGCGACCTCCCTGCGGAACATCGCGCATATTGTCCAATAACAGACGCATATTAGCCGCCGAATCATGCCCCGGGCCGGGAGCATACCGAGCGCTATGCACGCCGGGAGCACCGTCCAAGGCGTCAACTTCCAAGCCGGTGTCATCGGCAAAACAATCCACGCCGTAACGTTCGTAAATCCACCGGGCTTTCTGCCGCGCATTGCCTTCGAGCGTATCGGCATCCTCGGGTATATCGTCGCGGCAGCCTATGTCATTGAGGCTGCGGATATCGAAGGCATCTGCGGCTATGGCGCGGAGTTCTTCGAGCTTATGTGCGTTATTAGTGGCAAATACCAGTGTCTTCACAATGATGTTTTACGGGTGGTTGTATTCTATATATAAACGCTGATTTGTGTCTCTTTATTGCTTTCGATATCCGGAAGTCGCTTTGGGGAGGATTCGAAATCTCTTTGGACGGCCCGGATGTCGCTTTTGGATGAATGTTGACGCCTTTCTATCACTATCTTTGTGCTCAGAAGATCGCCTCTATGGTTTGTCTCGGCAAATCCTGCCGCAATGCTGTGACAGCCGCGTCTCGGGCGTTGTCTATGGTAATGGCGCTTTTTTTTATCTCGGAGAGGACCTTATCCGTAGCTCGGCGCTTGGCGGCATCGTCAAGACCCAGAGACACCAGCAGCACGGCCTTTTCGCCCGGGTGCGGAATATCGTATATCGAGGCGCTGTCCGTCACGACAATACTCGCGCCCGCGGCGGAGATTTGGATATCGGGACTGTATGCCCGGAGGACATCTATGACCGCATGACGCATCTCGGAATCGTCTATATGCGAGACATCGGCAGTGCGGGTGTCTGCAAAAGCGGCCAGACGCACAAGCATGCGGGCACGGGCATTGCAGAGTACGCCACCACCGAGATTCGGGTTCAGCTCGGCTTGGTAGGCATATCCACGCTGCTTACGCAGCACTTCGGAGACCAAGGCATACGCCAACGGCGAGTGGACGCCGAAGCCGCGGCCATGCCGCCATCTTTTGTACCATCGTCCGAAGCCCATACGTTTTTATTCCTTATGCTGTTCGTCTCGGGGCTGTATATCTTTGGTGCCCGTCCCGAGCTTTGTATTGCCGACGCGACAGGTTACGCAACATATCGCCCGTACACCCAACGCCGAAAGTGCCAGCAAGTATATCAGTATAATGCTGATATATGCAATGGTGGCGGTGGTGTGCATAGATTGCGGATCAAAGGTCATCTGCACCTTGTGTGTACCGGCCGGAACGCGTATGGCTCGAAGCACATAGTCCACTCGTCCCAAGGACACTTCCTTACCGTCTATGGTGGCACGCCATCCCCACGGGAACCATACTTCGGAGCTTACCATAATACCGCCGTGAGCGCTCGTCACGTTGTATTCCAAGGTGTTGGGCGTATGGCGCGTCAAGGCTACGGTATCTCCGGGCATCGTAGCCTCTGTCTGACCGAGCGTGGAGGCAAAACGGCGATCAGCTACGGCGACATGGCGCGAATCCAGCCCTTTAAGCCCGTTTATCTCGGCACGTGCTCCGTCTACATAGCAGACACTATCCACGAGCCAGGCCGGACCACAAGCCCGCGGATTGGTTTCGAGTCGCCCGTTGAAAATAACGTATTTGGCATTAAGCATATTCAATACTGATGGCTCGAAGATTGTATGTGTATCTATCAGATCATTGTAGCGATTGAGCTTGGCGGCATGGTAGCCGCCCACCATATTGTGATAGTAGCTGCGACGATAGCCTCCGAACTCATCAAAATCGGCCACGCGATAGTACCCTTTATCACGGAGTATGACGTTGTCTATCGAATCGGCGGCCAACGGATCGGCATAAAAACTCTGCGCAAAGACATTGGCGCTATTGACGTAAGACTCTGAACTGATGTAGCGCTTATCGACTCCGTACATATCTATGACCACCAGCACACCGAGACCGGCAACGGCATAACGACGCTTAATCTTGCCGCAGGCAGCGACAAATATAAGCGCAGCTCCCAATATCAGAAAAAAGGCGGAGCGTAAGGCATCGGCGCTGACAATATCGAGACGTATCTGCTTGATATTGTCAATAGTAGCATCTATATAAGCATAATACTCGGCCGGGGCGCCGTCTTGAGCCATTTGCTCTTTAGCTTGTACAAACCATTGAGACTCTTCCTCACTGATAGGCTCACCGAAAAATCCGGGGGTAATGCACACAAACAGGCACAGGACAATGCAGAACCCGAAGGAAGCTATCATCTCGTTTTTGTAGCGACGTAGACCGTCCTTGTCTTCCATCAGTTTTTGTAGTCCGAGCATCGCCAACAGCGGCACGCATACGCACGCAATGACCAAGGCGGTCTCGGCCGCACGGAACTTGTTGTACAGCGGGACGTTGTCTATCATAAAGTCCGTGAGCGCTTCAAAGTGGTTGCCCATAGCCAAAAGTATAGAGAACAATGTCAGCACAAGCAACGCCCATTTGGTGGGACCGCGGACTATAAAGCATCCCAAGATGAAAAGCGCTATGATGATGGCGCCGAGGTAGAACGGACCATTGGTCATACCCTTGCCTCCGAAGTACTCGGTGAATTGGGACAGCAGTCCGAACGGATCATTGCTCTGCATCTTGAGGTCGCAATGCGAGCTTTTATCAAGCGACAACGGTACATTGACTCCTTTTTCGGGACGTATAGAGGCTCCGCCCTTAATGTTAGGTATCAGCAACGAAAGGCTTTCGGATGGCATATTGCTCCATCCGCCTATTTCTTCGCGCGGCAGTCCTCCTGTCGGGCCTTTAGGGTCGGCAGGCTTGTCGGATTTGACGCCGTGAGCGGCATCATCGGCCACCAACTCGCTCTGTGCACGCTTGGTCTCTTTGGAGTACTCGTAGGTGTGGTATAGTGCCGGGAGGTTGGCGCCGAGGGCAAGAGCCGCACAGGCCAACGAAACAATGGTGGCGATACACCAGCGACGCAAGTGCTTTTCTCTGATATCGCGCACCAACCAGGCAATCACCAGAGCACCCATCACAAAGGCACTGTAATATGTAATTTGGGGATGGTTGGCATTGAGTTGCAGCATGGCAAAGAGTGCCATAATGGCCGCACCGGCAAGGTAGCGTCCGCGGTAGGCCAAACATAAACCGCCGATGACGGGCGGAACGTAGGTCAGCGCCATAAATTTCCAGATATGTCCGGCGCCGATAATGATGACGAAATATGAGATAAGGCCCCATGAGAGTGCACCTATAAGCGCGTACCACCAGCGCAAACGCCAGCAATACAGCATTATCAGCATTCCGAACATCATCATAAACATCAATGACGACAATCCGGGCAGGCCGAGACCATAGACGCCGTTAAGCCACGTAAACAGGCTGTTGGAGGGATACTCGGGTGCGATCTGGAAAGTAGGCATTCCGGAGAACAGGCTATTGGTCCACAGCGCTTTTTCACCGGTCTGCTGCTCGTATTCCTGAGCGGCGTGGCCGTTAGCGGCGCCTTGCTGCATATCGTACTGCTGCAAGGTGTTGCCTTGGAAGTTGTCGGGCGCAAAGAATGCCAACGAAACTATGGCGCATATTGCCATACTTAGAAAAAAGCCCCAAACCTGCGGCCGGGCCAACCATCGGAAAAGGCTCGGCCCGGAGTTGTCGGGACGGGCGCACGGGCTTGTCGGCGCCTTTGCTTCCTCTATGTCTTTTGTATCCATATCAATGAATAATTATTCGTATGTATATGTTACGTTCTACGTGTGTTTTTACGTTTTGTATTGTCTGCGTGTATTATGCCTGCGTTTTGTTTTGCCTGCGAGTGTTTCGCGTCCTACTTTTCGGCAAGCGTCATAAGATAATCTGCCGCAAGCACATAGCTATATATCCCGAAGCCGGCAATAACTCCGCGGCATACCGGAGCGATGAGCGAGGTATGACGTATGCCTTCGCGTGCATGCACATTGGAGATGTGCACCTCGACCACCGGAACACCCATAGCGGCCACGGCATCGGCCACGGCCAAAGAGGTGTGCGTCCATGCCCCGGCGTTGAGGATAACTCCAAGATATGACGGGTCGTGCGCCTTGGCATTGAGTGCATCTATAAGCACACCCTCGTGGTTGGTCTGCAAGTGCTCGACGGTGACGGCATCACCCGTGCGCCGACGCACGGCATCAATGACGGCGTCAAGGCCGTCCGTGCCATATATGCCGGGCTGCCGCTGCCCGAGTATGCCCAAATTGGGGCCATTGGCTATTAATATCTTGCGTTTTTGCGCCATACCAATTCGTATCTATATTGCTATGCAATGGTAATTTAATGCTTCATCTGTACTATATGAGTGGGCGGAAGCGTAGCATTACGACGCTCAACTGCGTCGGTCACTTCGTGTGCCAGGTGTATAAAGGCCTGCGCACCAAGTCCGTCACCGGCCGCTACGGGGGTGCCGTCATCGTTATGCTGTCCCACGGATGCCACCAGCGGAATTTGCGCCAACAGCGGTATGTTCAATTCTTTGGCCATTTCGACGGCTCCGCCGTTGCCGAAGATATAGTACCGCTCGTCGGGATGCTCTTCGGGCGTGAACCACGCCATATTCTCGACAATACCCAGTACGGGGACGTCCACCTTGTCGCCGCGGAACATGGCTATGCCTTTGCGAGCATCGGCCAAGGCTATCTGCTGGGGCGTGGACACGATGACCACGCCGGTGATGGGTAGCGTCTGCACCAAAGTAAGGTGTATATCACTGGTACCCGGGGGCATATCAATGATGAAGTAGTCAAGGTCACCCCAATCGCCCTGAGTGATAAGCTGGCGCAGGGCGGTGGAGGCCATGGAGCCGCGCCAGAGTACGGCGCTGTCGCGCTCGACAAGGAAGCCTATACTCAACAGCTTGACGCCGTAATTCTCGGCCGGGATAATCAGATTTTGGCCGGTGTCATCGGTGCGCATGTATAGTTGCTGATCCTCGACACCGAAGATCTTGGGCATAGACGGTCCGAATATATCGGCATCAAGGACGCCGACTTTGTAGCCTTCGCGCGAGAGAGCCACGGCCAGATTGGCGGCGACGGTGCTCTTGCCCACCCCACCCTTGCCGGAGGCGATGCCTATAATGTTGCGCACACCGGGGAGTATGGGTGCCGGAGCTTTTGCTGCCGAAGACTTGGCGGCTATGGCAATATTACCTTTGATGTCAACGTCTTCGCCTATATGCGCCAAGATGGCGGCTTCGGCGGCACGTACCACCGAACGGGCAAACGGATCGGTATTCTTTTCAAAAATTATGGAGAAGGAAACGCGGCGACCGTCGATGCGAATATCATCGGCCACCATGCCTTCGCTGACAATGTCCTTGCCTGTGCCGGGATAGCGCACACTGCGCAGGGCGTCAAGGACGAGGTTGGGATAAATTGTGTCGGTGTTCATAATACTGAGAGTAATTAGGGCATATCAAGGTCGTTCACCGGTGGCGCCGGGCAAAGCTCCGGACACTGCACCTGACCGCGACTGTAGCTGCGGTATGTATCCTCGGGAATGTCCTCCGTGTATTCGACAAGCGGCGCATCCGCATCTTCCGGAAGACCGAAATGCAGATACTTGATGGTAAGCCCGCGGTCAAGCCACTGACGTTCGTAATGGGTGCGTATGTCCATAATACCGGACATATTGTCCGGAATATCGGCATCCGGGGCGTACAGATCGGGTATATCGGCATATACGGGCAATGTATTGAGATGCACCAACTCGCGTGTATAGGTGTATAGGAAGGGGCTGTCGGTCTTGAGCCGCACGCTGCCTCCGCCGCCGGTCAGATGACGATACATACGCAGGAATCGAGTCGAGGTCAGACGCTTGCGTACTTTCTTCATCTGCGGATCGGGAAAGGTAATCCACAGATGGTCTACCTCGCCGGGGGCGAAGAAGGCCTCGAGTAGTTCGATGGAGGTGCGCACAAAGGCTACATTGGTCAGCCCGAGGTCGCGTGCAGCCGTAGCGCCGGCGTGCATACGCGCACCTTTGATATCCACTCCTATGAAATTTGCCTCGGGAAAACGATGCGCCAATGCAACGGTGTACTCGCCCTTGCCACAGCCCAATTCGAGCACTATAGGCCCGTCATTATGGAAAAATTCGCTGTGCCAACGACCTCGCAACGGGAATGTCGAGCGACCGACCACGTCAGATGCCGTCATAGGGTTGCTTTCGCAAGTGCCCTCGTCCGTCCCTTCCGTAACAAGACGCCCGTACGGATACTGGAAGACAAAGGGGATGGTTTCCATCTCGGCAAACTTGCGCAACTTATTCTTTCCCATATATATTATTTATTCAATCAGTTAGGCTACTTAGTTAGTGAAGCACACACTTGATAAGAACGCACGGCACTTGAAATACAGACGTTTACAGCCGTCAACGAATCAGCTTGACCGCCGCACGGTTTCCATCGGCCAAAAGAACATTGACCACGTATACACGCGTCGTATATGCTGCCGTCGGGACAACAATTTCATTCTCGCAAGCATCGACAGCCGTCAGCAATGCACCTGATACGTCATACAGTTCGACGTGTTTCAGCTGCGCTCCGACAGCCACAATATGCAAATCCGTACCTTCAAAGCGACCTTTGACAGATACGCCGGTAGCATCGGTTGCGATATCGTCAGTGCCGCTTATCATCTCGATATCAAATTCTTTCCATTGCTCGGCGGCTTTGAATTCGCCGTACATCTCATCGGCCACTATCAGCTTCACATGAGGCTGGTCCACGTCCGACCACACATCCACGCCGATGGACGGAATAGCCTGATGCGCGGAGACATTGATACGTTGCAACCCCGTCATACCGGACATAGCCTCATTGCCGATATAAAACACCGATGCCGGAATATCCAGTTCCGAAACATCATCGGCGCCGGTCAAGGCATAGTCGCCTATGGTCATTGACATTTTGGGCAGCTCCAATTTCCCGGCAATGGCCGTATTGGAAAGCATTGCAACACTTAATCCGGTAAGGGAGACGGGTAGATGTATCGTGCTCAGTTTCTCGCAATTGAAAAGCGCACCATCGGATATATTCACAATATTATCCGCGAATGAGACCTCGGTCAGGTCACTGCAGTTGGCAAACACATATTGCCCTACGGCAAAGATGCCCGAGCATGCCGTCATATCGACTTTCTGTAAGCCGGAACATTCGAAAGCCGAGGTCTGCAAGGACGTCAGCGTCGAAGCAAAGTCAAAGGATTTCAATGCCTTGCACCCACGAAAAGCGGCAACGCCTATTGCGACGCCGTTGGGGTTGGCAGTAACAGAAGACAGCGAAGTACAGCCGTCAAACATTCGCACGGGCACCTCGGACACCGCCGAAATATCGGCCGAGGTCAAGGCGGTGCAATTGGCAAAGATATCCGAGCCAAGGCCGGTGTCTGTCTTTACAATCACGGACTTCAGCGCCGGACATCCGGCAAAAGCGCCGTCACCCACCTCGCCGACATTCTCAGGAATAGTCATCGAAGTAAGTGCCGCACCGACAAATGCGCCCTCTCCTATGCGCAGTTTGGCTGTCGATGGCAGGGTAAGAGTCTTAGCTCTAAGCCCGGCAAAAATCATCGCGGGCAAGTAGTTGGCATCATAGCGCTGTATTCCGTTGATGTCGTGCCCGGCGCCATAATACGCTTCGATGGTCGCGGCCTTGAGATCAAGGCTCTCAAGCGACGTCATCTTGGTGTTTACAAACTCCAAATCACCGGCATTCACCGGTCCCTGAATCGTGAGGGCTACTACCTGGTCGGGTGCTGTCGTAAGTGCGGATTGCAGCGTGCCGGCAGAGGTCGTGACGACCGTAACGGTCTGTGCCGAAACCGCTACGGCGGCGACGGCAATGGAGAAAAGCGTGGTCAGTATGCGTTTCATCTCTTATTCTGTCTCGTATTTTTTATCTCGAATGCATCGCTTAAAGACCTTTGCCGCAAGTTGCGACAAAGGCATTCTCTTGCAATCAGCAAAGTTACACAAAATATGCGACACTCCCGTCCTTATCTACCCTAAATTTCCTTTATGGAAGCACAATACAACAATATGGAAGCTCGATGTTATCCGATTCTCCAATCTATCCATAAAACGACTATACGCGACGGCGCATAATCGTCAAATATGCGTACTACTACGGGTTCCCTTGCTGCCGTAAAACAGCGATGCGCAATGGTGCATTACTCGCGCATTCGGCTGTCGATAATGATGGTGACGGGACCATCGTTATGCAAGGCCACATCCATATCGGCGCCGAAAATCCCGCGACCGACAGCGATGCCGCTATCCGCCTGTAATTGACGGCAGTAGGCATCGTATAACGCCATCGCATCCTCACCATGCATGGCGCGTATATAGCTGGGGCGATTGCCGCGGCGTGTCGAGGCCGTCAGCGTAAACTGGCTCACGGCAATTATACCGCCCCGAACATCGCGAACACTGCGGTTCATAATTCCCGCGTCATCATCGAAGATGCGCAATGCGGCGGTTTTGCCGGCCAGCCATCGGGCATCTTCCTCGGTGTCACCGTTTTCGACACCTACAAGAATCAACATTCCGGCTTCTATAGACGCCACTGTCCCGTGTCCCTCGACCGTCACTGATGCTCGGCTTACTCGCTGTATGACTATTCGCATATCGATTTAAATTCTTAAATGACTTATAGGCTTGCCTTTATATGAGATATGCCCGAAGCGGCGGCCACCCCGAACATATCACATAAGGCGTTATTATTTGTCGTTACGTTCTATATTTCAATATACAAGGCCAACATTATCCACCCAGAAGCTCAGGCCGATGGTACCTACGTACGCCTCGCCGCTGCTGGCCGAGAACATCACGATGATATGCGTAGGCTTTGCATCCGGCTCCCAGCCCATTTCCTTGACGGGGACCATCTTACCCTTGGAGTTCTTGGCGTAATAGCTGCGCGCTGCCGGGATAAGCCCATAGGCACTGCTCTTGCCGTAGTTGATTTTGACATCGTGACCATTGGTCCACGAACTGCTGTGGCCGAAAGCTTCGTAACCGGTGCCGACACGATTGGCGTATAGATTGCCCTTGCTGTCTTCCCAGCGACGTTGCAACAGCACGATGGCCACGGCTTTGTCGCTACCGGCCAGTGTCTTTTTCTTGCCGAAACCGGACGAATATACACGCGAGTTGCCCGAGGGCACGGACACTTTATAATCAAAGCGCAAGGACTTGGGACGACGAGTAAACGGCATACCCATCTCCATCTTGCTATACGGGTTTTTTGTAGATTTGATAGGCTCTATCATCTTGCCCAAGAATATCGAACCGCCGGCCACGACATCGATATTAATCAAACCTATAGCCTTGCAGTGCTCGTATTGGCATACAAGTTTGGCGCATTTGCCCTTGCCGCGTGCCTCGGGATATACTGCATTGGAGGCCTTGGTGACGCCGGCAGGCTTGGCCAGAACATTTGATGTGGCCCACGGCGATCCGCCACGGTTGGTATATGCCTTGCCGCTGTCATCAGTCCCGGTGGGGGCGATAGCGTACAACTGTTTGGTATGGCCGCCCAAAAGCTTGGACTCCTTAATGTTACGTGTCAGCCAATGGTCAAAATTGCCAAAACTGAACAACTCGAAGGTTTCACCCCACGAGCTCAAAGAAACTACGACGCCAATCACGGCGGCTACAATTCTTTTATTCATAATTACTTAGTTATAATTTCCGTAACTGAAGCGCACGCATACGCACGCATTTCAGAGTGCAAAGTTAGACATTTTTGCCTGACTTCGCACTCATCGGTCGTCCAAAAGTCCAATATATGCACCTTTTTGACCAATCGAGTCGGGCCTTTAGCCGGTAGCATTAGGGATTCTAACGTCCTTAAGGTCTTTAACGACTTTTAGGACCTTAGTGGCTTTGCCTTGCCTCATTGTCTGCCTAAGGCGATTGTGGGGCGCGCGCAAGATGCAGCACGCCCCCACCCTGCCACACAAGGGGCAGATGCGGGGGCGTGCGTCTATGCCGAGGCCTCGGATGTCTTCGATGTCGGAAGTTCTCGGAGACCGGGGCCTTGTAATCTCAGGCCTCGGGGTCTGAGATCTCGGAATCTCAGGCTTCAGAATCTCAGGCTTCGGAGCCTGAGGTCAATATTACTCTTTGAACTTGGCCTTGAGGTACTCGCGGTTAAGACGTGCGATATTGCTCAGAGGAATGTTCTTGGGGCATTCGGCAGCGCAAGCGCCGGTATTGGTACAGTTGCCGAAGCCGAGTTCGTCCATCTTGCGTACCATTGCACGGGCGCGGCGAGCACGTTCTATCTGACCTTGGGGCAGCAGTGCAAACTGGCTGACCTTGGCGGATACAAAGAGCATAGCCGAGCCGTTTTTGCAGGCAGCGACACATGCGCCGCAGCCGATGCAAGTAGCGCTATCCATAGCCATATCGGCCACCTCTTTGGAGATGGGTATGGCGTTGGCATCGGGGGCGCCACCGGTGTTGAAGGATACGTAACCGCCGGCCTGCTGAATTTGGTCAAAGGCATTGCGGCTGACCATGAGATCGCGGATTACGGGGAAAGCGGCCGAGCGCCACGGCTCGATGGTGATGGTGTCACCATCGTTGAATTTGCGCATGTGCAGTTGGCATGTGGTGATACCTTGTACGGGGCCGTGGGGGTGGCCGTTAATGTACAGCGAGCACATACCGCAGATGCCTTCGCGGCAGTCGTTGTCGAATACTACGGGTTCTTCACCGGCTTCGACAAGCTGCTGATTGAGCATGTCAAGCATCTCGAGGAAGCTGCTGCCGGTGGAGACGTTGTCGAGGTGGTAGTTTTGGAATTGCCCTTTGGTTCTGGGGCCGCGCTGGCGCCAAATGCGCAGGTTTACGCTTATAGTCTTTTCCATAATTGTGTTCTGTGTGATTGGGGGTGAGGTTAGGACTTATAGTTGCGGGTCTGCACGTGTATTGCCTCGTACTTCAGGGGTTCCTTGAGCAGTATGGGCTTGGCGCCTTCGCCGGCGTATTTCCAGCAGGCGACGTACATATAGTCTTGGTCGTTGCGGGCGGCCTCGCCGTCAGCGGTCTGATATTCTTCGCGGAAGTGTGCGCCGCAGCTTTCGTTGCGGTTGAGGGCATCGATGGCCATCATCTTGGCTATCACAAGGAAGTCCTCGAGGCGCAGAGCCTTTTCGAGCTCGGTGTTGAGGTCTTCGGCTTCGCCGACGATGCGCAGGTCGCTGTAGAATTCTTTGCGAACTTCTTCGATTTCTTTGGTAGCTTCTACCAGGCCTTGGAGTGTACGGCCCATACCCACGAGGTTCCACATGATGTGGCCCAGACGTTTGTGGATTTGGTCGGGGGACTTGGTTCCCTTGATGGCCATCAGGCGAGCAATACGGTCGCGTACGCCCTGCTCGGCCTTGTCAAATTCAGGCGAATCGGTGCCGGGGCAAGCGACCTTGATTTGGTCGGACAGATAGTTCTGCATTGTGTAGGGCAGTACAAAGTATCCATCGGCCAGGCCCTGCATGAGGGCGGAAGCGCCGAGGCGGTTGGCACCATGGTCGCTGAAGTTGCACTCGCCGATAGCGAAGAGGCCCTTGATGGAGGTCTGCAGTTCGTAGTCTACCCAGATGCCGCCCATGGTGTAGTGGCTGGCGGGGAAGATCATCATCGGAGTCTCATAGGGGTTGTCGTCCGAGATCATCTGATACATATCAAAGAGGTTGCCATAGCGGTCGCGAACGACATCCTCGCCCAGACGCTCGATGGCGTACTTGAAGTCAAGGTATACAGCGTTACCGGTACCTACGCCGTAACCGGCGTCACAGCGCTCCTTGGCGGCACGCGATGCGATGTCACGGGGGCAAAGGTTACCGAAGGCGGGATAGCGGCGTTCCAGGTAGAAGTCACGATCTTCGTCGGGGATGTCGGTAGGTTTGAGCTTGCCGGCGCGGATAGCCTCGGCGTCTTCTTTTTTCTTGGGCACCCAGATGCGGCCGTCGTTACGCAGCGACTCGGACATCAGGGTCAGCTTGCTCTGGTCTTCGCCGTGTACGGGGATACAGGTGGGGTGTATCTGAGTGAAGGCGAGATTGGCCAGGTAAGCGCCGTGCTTGAATGCCTGTACGGCAGCGCTGCCGTTGCAGCCCATGGCGTTGGTGCTCAGGAAGAATGCGCGTCCGTAGCCGCCCGTAGCGAGGACAACGGCGTGTGCGCTATAGCGCTCGAGTTTGCCGTTGATGAGGTTGCGGACAATGATACCGCGAGCACGGCCGTCGATGATGACCAGGTCAAGCATTTCGCGACGGTTGAAGGACTTAACGGTACCTTTTTGGATCTGACGGTTGAGCGACGAATAGGCGCCCAGCAGCAGTTGTTGGCCGGTCTGACCTTTGGCGTAGAATGTACGGCTCACCTGTGCGCCGCCAAAACTACGGTTGGCCAGTAGGCCGCCGTATTCGCGTGCAAAGGGAACGCCCTGAGCCACGCATTGGTCGATGATATTATTGGACACTTCGGCCAGACGGTATACATTGGCTTCGCGCGAACGGAAGTCACCGCCTTTGACGGTGTCGTAGAACAAGCGATATACGCTGTCGCCGTCGTTCTGATAGTTCTTGGCGGCATTGATACCACCCTGTGCGGCGATGGAGTGTGCACGACGGGGGCTGTCCTGGATGCAGAAGTTGAGCACATTGAAGCCCATTTCGCCAAGGGTGCTGGCGGCGCTGGCGCCTGCCAAACCGGTGCCGACAACGATGACGCTCAAGTGGCGTTTGTTGGCGGGATTGACGAGTTTCTGGTGAGCTTTATAGTTGGTCCACTTCTCGGCGACGGGACCTTCGGGAATTTTCGAGTCTATCTGATACTCGGGGAGCTTCGACGATTCGATGTCGGCGAATTCCTGCATGATGGGGGTAGAGTCTATCATACCCTCGAGATTTTTGAGATCTGCCATTGCTGTCAGTGGTTTATGTTATTGTTGAGGTTGGATCATTTCGGCGGGTATCTGCTTGGGAAGCATCGAGCGTACGGCGCCTACCATCTGGCCGAGGGCCTGCATCTCCTGTCCGGGAGCTGCCTTGGGGCACTGGGCGTTGAAAGCGTTCTGTACGGCCTCGGCTTTTTTGAGGAATGCTTCGCCGTTGTCTTGGATGTACTTCGACTGAGCTTCTCCGGCTTCACGACTGGCGTTCATACGAGCCTCGGGAGACGACGTCTCGTTGTTCATCACTGCAATTTGGGGGGCGATGAGCTCCATCAGTCCGGCTTCGAATTCGGCGGTCAGGGCCTTGGCTTCTTTGTTCCATGCCTCGGCATACTGGGTCTGCAGTGCTTCGTTTTCGGCGTAGTAGTCGGTGTGTGCACGATATGTGAAGACGAATATCTGGCATACGAAGAGGGCAATCACGATGGATGTCCACCAGTTGGAAATGCTTTTGAGGCGGGGCAGCCAGGTGTTGTTGTCCCAACCGGCAGTGTGGAACATACTCCAGAATCCGTGGGTCATGTGGAACCACAGGGCTACGAAAGCTACCAGGTAGCATATGGGAGCCCAGAAGTTGTTGAAGGCTGCTTGCAGGAACATAGTACCCATAGCGGGGTTGGCGGGAGCTCCGGCAAAGTCGACGGTGGTCACTCCGGCGATTTGAGACGGAATGATTTCGGCGAGCTGCATCTTAGCCCAGAACTGCCACAAGTGAAGCAGCAGGAAGGCGATGACTACGAAGCCGAGCACAAGCATGTTCTTGGAGGACCATTCGACTTGTGCAGGACGCGAGGTGACGGCGTAACGGTCGTTACCGCGAGCGCGACGGTTTTGCAGCGTCAGCAACAATGCATACAAGATGTGGATGATAAACAGGGCGGCCAGGCCGATGGAAGCGACCAAGGCATACCAGTTGGCGCCGAGGAATTCGCACACGGCATTGTAAGCCGTGGGCCACAGCAGCGCTACCGAGTTCATCACCACGTGAAAGGTTACGAATAGGACGAGGCACAGACCGGTAACGGCCATCACGAACTTACGTCCTATAGATGAGCTAAATAACCACATAAGAAGATGATTAAGTTAATAGAGAATAGTTTTTATAATTATTTTGTTGTTGTCGGTTGCTCGAGCCGAAAGGCTCGGAATTACACACGGCGCCGAACGTACAAGGCGCACGGCTCTGCAAAGTTAGGCATATTCCGCCGATGCCGCAACTTTTATTAGCGAAACTTTTCCGCAATTATCGACGGAAAATACGGGAAATATGGGAATAATAGATACTGTGGAAATCTTGGAAGCCATGAGAGCTGTGGGAGTATGTCACGGCCGCCTACACACATTATTCCCATTATTCCCATTAAAAGAAGTTGGGGCGCGCCTTGGTGGCACGCCCCAACCGGGGGAATTCAGTCTAATTTCTTAGAAATGCCTTACTTGATGACAACCTTGGTTGCATTCTTACCCTGAACGCGTACGTATACGCCGGGGGTCAGATTGTCGGCAGCCACTTGGATGCCTTGCAGGTTGTAGTACAATACGGGAGCTTCGGCGTCAACGGCTTCGTCATAGAGGTCCTCAACTTCGGAGGATGCGCCCTTGATGATGTCGGTGGCGAGTGCCGGAGTGGTCACTACGGGATGTTCTTGTGCGATGGCATATACTTCGTATTTGCCGAGGGCGCGAGCGTAGTAGTGGAGGTTGCCTGCGTAGTCGAAGCGTGCTGTAGCCCAGTCACCGGCCTTGGTGGGGGTGATTTCGAAACGCTTGGTCATCGTGGGCACGCCGTCTTTCCATGCTACGTCCATTACCAGCATATTGCCGTATGTACCCAGAACGAATGTCTTGCCGTCGGGGCTGATAGCGATAGCGGAGTTGCCGGAGGTGATCCAAGTCTTGTCTTCTTCATTGCCGGAGTTGTACTTCACGGCGTTGTCTGTGCCGATGTAGCAGAATACGGGGCATCCGGCGCTGTTGTTGCCGGCGCTGCGGCATTGCGACATGAACAGACCTTCACCGTAGGGCACGAGGTCGCAGTTGGTGTTGGCCCAGCGTGCCTTTTCGCCCGTAGCCTTGGGAGCCATGGTAATTTGCCATGCGCTGCCGAGTTCCCAGTACAGCAGGGCATTGGAGGGTGCTATGGAGGTGTCGTGGTCTTCGGAGAAGGCGTACATACGAGTGTTGTCGCCCTTGCCTACAAAGCAGAGGCCGCTGTGGCCGCCGCCGACGTTGACGCCGTTGTAGATATATGCACCGCTGGATTGTTTTTCGCCGGCATACATATTCTGCAGGCCTGCATCGAGGTCCAGAGGATCGACGTAGGTGACGCCTGATGCGCCGTCACCCCATGCGGTGAAGACGAATTTGCCTTCGCGCTCGCCACCACGGAACGGGTTGGAGGCGTTACCGCCGCCGTTGTTGCCACCCCAGAGAGTGTGGTTCTTGAACAGACCGGTAGCAACTTCGTTGCCTTCGGGATCAAAGATGGTGAGACCTTCGGCCTTGCCGGGCGCGAATGCGCTGTAACCGAACGAAGGTTGCGTCGGATCGGTGATGGTAAGCAAGGAGACGCGGAGATTGCTACCCGAAACGGCCTTCATAGTCTTAACAACGCCGGAGGTGGGGATAGTCTTGTTGGTCAGACGTACTTCCCATGTGTATTCGCTGTTTTCGTCGAGCAGATCTTTCTTGGTGAGGGTGTAGGTGTTCTCGCCTTTGACAGCAGCGCCCATGGGCACTACGATTTCGGCCTTGCCGTCGTTGAGTACGAGTTCGGCCTTGGGAGCGGCACCGGTGGCATGGTATGTGATGTCCACGGTTTCATCGTTATCCTTGGAGGACAGACCATAAGCATAAGCGGCGGCCTCAATGGTAGTGGTGACGCCCTTGGTGGTGAAGCGGCTTACCTTGCCGTCGCGTACTGCGTAGAGGTTGAGGTATGCAGCTGTCACTTCTTCGGTCTGAGTGTCTTTGACAACATCTACATCGGCAGCGGTAGCGGTGTTACCGGCTACGGCAGCGATGGCGGTATTGGTCGTTGCTACATTCTGTGCCTTGTTGACACCGTCGGTAACTTCGACGAGCTTGACGCCGCCGTTATTGCCGTCGGCGTTGTCGGGTGCTACCATATAGCTGTGGCCGCGGAAGCGGAATGCGCCGGCAGCGTTTACATTGGCAACACCTTCGGGAGCTTCGGTATATGTTACAGCATCGCTGAAGCTGATTTCGTAGGTCGGTTTGTTGGAGGATACGATCATTACCTTCTTTTCATCCAAAGGAGATGTAACGAAGGTGTAGTCTCCCAGTTCGGATTGTTTGCTCCAACCTGCGACTTTATTGAGGAACGAACCGGCCATAAACTCGCCGTCAGCAATGGTGTACACGTTGTAGAAAAGATTGGTGGTTGCTGCTGTGGTCTGAGCCGGAACTATAATCATACCATCCGAAGAAGTACCGGTGTAAGCCATGGTCTCGCCTACGTATGCGCGATACATATTGCCGGAAAGCTTGGAGCTGAACCACTTGGCGGGAGCACCGGTGGGCAGGCCGTTTTCGTCGTTGGTCCATTTGTAGACATTGAGATCGCCACGTGTGAAACCTTCATCGACCTGTTCATCGCTGTACTGGCAGAGCTCCTTGGCACAAGCCACCAGGACGCCGTCGGAAGTCACCTGGATGTCGGAGACGTTCTTCTCAGTTCCTTCGGTTCCTTCGGTGGACACTTCGGCCAGGACGGTCTTGGCCACGGGATCGTAAACGATGATGGTGGCGTTGGGCTTCTCGGCTTTGTCAAGGGCGAGGATGTAGAGCTTGCCGTTGTGTGCGATGACGCGGCGGACGGTCTTGTCGGCGAGTTGTGCGATAGGCTCGTCTACGTAAGTCTGCTCAAAGGCGATTTCGTCGGGAACATAAACGCCCTTCTGTGCAGCTGCGGGGTCGGGGTAGTTTTCGTATACAACTGCCGGGGGAGTCCAAGTTTCACTGACGAGGCTGGCAGTGGGATATACTACGGAGGCAGCCTTGACGGTCACTGCCACGGGTTCTTCGATAGGCTTGTAGCCTTCGGCTTCGAACTCAATGGTGTAGTCGCCGGGCTCGATGCCGTCAAACACGAATGCGCCGTTGTAGTAGTCGTCCGTGGTGTAGCGTGCCACTTCGGTACCGGCCTTTTTGAGGATGGCGGTGACACCGTTGAGGGACTTATAGGCATCCGCGGTGGTCATATTGGGCGTATAAGCGGCATCTTTGAATTTCTCGTATTTGTCGCGAACCACGCCGTAGATGGTGCCGGTAGATTCTTTGGTCAGGCCGAAGTAGTCGGCGATACCGTGTGCGTATGCATCACCCTCGACGCGGCACACATCCCAGTTCATTGCACGGTGGCGTGCAGGCTGGTAGGTGTGGAAGTAGCCTTCTACGAGGAAGCCGGGCACGTGGTGCTTGAGCACGCCGAGGTAGCCCTTGCATCCGCTGGCGCTGGTTGAGCTGCCGTGGTAGAAGTCGATGTCGCCGCGGAGGTTGGTGCCACCGTTGGCATAGGCAGTCCACATCATATGCGTATTCTCTATGGCGTAAGGCCAGCATTTACCGGCCATTGCACGTGATAAGGTCTGGTGCTCGAGTGTCACGCCTTCTTCTTCTGTCGGGGTGTCATAACCGCGATAGAGGAACAACGGGAAGTTGGTGTTAGTGCCTTCGGAAGCAGCATTGGAGTGGATGGAGATGAACATATCGAAGTTGTTAGCATCCACTTCGGCGCAAATTTCGGAGAGATTGCGGTTGAAGACATACAGGTCGGCGGGGGTTGCTTCGCCAAGCTGGCTCTCTGTGCCATTATCTTCGTGGTACGGGCCGTTCTTGACGCGGGACATGACGATATTGTTCTTCATGTCGCGAGCGGCGCCGGTGGTGGCATTGTCGCCGGTCTGATTGAGCGTACGATCAAATTTGAGGCCGTACTGTATGAGGCGTTCGAGTACACCGAAGCCCTTCTCGAGGTCGGTGTTGGACTCGAAGAAGCTCAGTGTATCGGTGTTTGTGCGCGAGAATGCGCCGTGTCCTACGAGCGTGCAGGGACGGTCATTGGCAGTCCAGCCGCCGTGTCCGGGGTTGATGTACACGCGCAGTTCGTCGGCAGTCTTGGCGCCGACGGTGACGGTGGCTGCAAGTGCCAGAGCCGTCAGGATGATATTCTTTTTCATAATGTATATTGCGCGTTATTTGGTGAGTGTTACGATATACAGTTCGCCTTCGGGAGTGGTGAAAGCGATGCGGCTGCCGTCAGCGCTGGCGCTGGGGAACTGTGCCTTAACCGTATCATCGGTGATGGTCTGCGAAACGCCGGAAGCCAGGTCGTAAAGACGCAGCGAGGAGGCGGTCACCTGCTGGGCGGAGCCTTCGACTTCGTCCATGCCGACAAGGCGGTCGTTGCCTGCCCATACGGCGGCGCGGAGCGCGCCTACGCGTTGTACGTCCGAACCGTCAAGGTTGCATACGAAGCAACCGCGGCCTACGAGCCAATATACAACTTTCTGTCCGTCGGGGCTGATGCTCGGCCAAATGTACGAGCCGCGTCCCTGGGGATCGATGCTGCGGGTCTTACCGTTAACGGTGATGTCAAGGTGTCCGTAGTTGATGGAAGCCACGGCGCTGCGGACGGCCTTGGTGCCGTCGAGGCTCTGCACGCGTGCTTTGCCGTTTTCGACTGAGGTGACGCTGTTGCCGTCAATACCTACGCCGCTGTTGAGCCGGCGCGAAGCTTTGACGAGTGTGCGTACGCTCTTGGTGGCGAGGTTGGCGCTTTGTAACGATACATAACGCAAGTGGTTGGAACGGTATTCGGGTGCGGCGAATACTACATTCTGACCATCGGCAGTGAGACGCAGATTGTATGCGTCCTTTACTGTGGCAATGGTGGAGCATGTGCCGTCGGCCGTGATCTTCACGATACCTTTGGCGCCTGCCTGTGCCACAACAAAACTGCCATCGGCACTGATGACGGGCTTGTCTACGCTGACGCCGGCGTCTACACGCTGTACGCTCTGTACAGTCGCGAGCTGGGCGCTCATAGACAACGCTCCTAACATCAGCACTGCGGTTAAGAAAATCTTTCTCATAGTGGTGTTGTTTAGGTGGTTGTTTATAGGGTAAAATTCAGTCTTTCGTCTTCGAAATGCGTTATGGCAAATGTAGGTATTTTTAAGACACAGGCAGCCCAAATTAACACTATTTAGTGATTATTTACACTTATTTTATGCTGTTCGGCAGGTTTTTCGGCAGCAGCTTATTTTCTCTGAGAAGTATGAGAGTTTTAAGAACTATGATATCTATGGGAACTATACCATTATTCCCATTGCTCCATTATTCTCATTACTCCATTATTCTCATTACTCCCATTGCTCCCACTACACCCATTACATCCCGGTTCGGCCTAAGGCCTGGCCAGACATATCAGCTGGGGCAGAGGGAAGGCGGCATGTGCAAAGGCGAGGGTCATCCGACGTCCGTCGGGCAATGATGCCACGCAGTCTTCGAGATTGACAATTATATCGGGCAACACCAATGGCCGTTTGGCTTTGGAATCAATATATATCGGGGTATCACTTCCGGGGATACAGGCCTCGGCCGCCTTAAAGGCTGCTTCTTTAGCCGCCCACAGATGCAACAGCCCGTCAATATCGCGAGCCTGAGTGTCTTCGACATTGGTGAAACGCGGCGCGAGTGCGGCCAAACGCGGCCGTGGATATTCAATATCTATTCCGAGACCATATTTCTCGCCCTCGGGGCCGAGGGCTATGGCGGCGTGTGTGCGCGAATGACTTATGGAGAACGGACGCACCACTCCCGGCAAATACGGAGCACCCTGAGGCGTGTGCGACACCTCGGGACACCCTGCGCCCAAGGCACGCATACACAGTCGACGCACGGCGAGCACTTCGGCTCCGCGACGCTGAGATGGCGGCACTGCTTCGTCAAGGTCGGCAACGTATATGTCTATGTCGTGTAGGCGCAGATGTGAAATCATTATTATTCAGCGTCTTATCGCACACACCTTTGCGCTCGGCTATTTGTCCGATATACAGCTTGGTGTACGATTGTTATTGAAATAGGATTAATGTACTTGCGAATGTCTCTCTTCGCTTACGCGGTTTGGCTTTTCGCGAGACAAAGATAGACAATTTTGAAGAAATCGCCGCCCGTCTCCATGGTTTTTCTTCACAACCTCGGGATTCTCGAGGCACACAATCAGGCACAAAAAAAAATTACTCGTCATCACGACGGGTAATCTTTCTTAACCTTAAATCTAATACCATGAAAAACACGATGCAAAGGTAATGCTTTTTTTGATATTCGATGCATATGCCATGCAAAAAACGCATCGCTTTAGCATTATTTAACTTTTATCTCTCTTCGATGTTTCAGTAAACCTCTGTTTATCAGCAAAAAACATACGAAGCCCTCTTTTGCATCGCTCTTGCC
>CAKTOT010000001.1 GCA_934590135.1 uncultured Muribaculaceae bacterium | reverse complement strand
GACGGATACATGGAAGTTGTGTATGCGCGGGTAGGATTGCTCGAGTTCGTTGAGTTCGTGGTAGTGTGTGGCAAAGAGCGTCTTGGGCCTCAAATCTTCGGGCGTATCGTGTATATACTCGACTATGGCTCGGGCTATCGAGATGCCGTCGTAAGTGGACGTTCCGCGTCCCAATTCGTCAAAAAGTATCAGCGAACGTCGGCTCAGGTTATTGATGATGGATGCAGCCTCGTTCATCTCGACCATAAAGGTGGATTCGCCCAGAGATATATTGTCGCTGGCGCCTACACGCGTAAAAATCTTGTCCACCACGCCTATATGTGCGCTGTCGGCCGCCACAAAGCATCCTATCTGCGCCATCAGGACATTCAGTGCCGTCTGTCGCAACAGTGCCGACTTACCGGACATATTGGGGCCGGTAATCATCAGTATCTGAGCATCATCGTTGTTCAGTCGCACGCTATTTGCGATATACGGCACGCCTACGGGCAGACGTCTTTCGATGACGGGATGTCGAGCCTGCACAAGGTCCAGTTCGAGCGAATCGTCCACCACCGGACGCGCATAGCGGTAGGCCGTGGCCGCCGCATTGAACGACAATAGGCAGTCCAGACGTGCCACCAGCATCGCATCGGCCTGCATAGCCGGAATATACGATGACAGCGCGGCCACCAAGTCATTGTACAATGATGTCTCCAAGGAGGCTATACGGTCTTGCGCCCCCAGGATTTTTTCTTCATATTCTTTAAGTTCGGGGCTGATATATCGCTCGGCATTGACAAGTGTCTGCTTGCGTATCCACTCCTGCGGCACCTTGTCGCGGTGCGTATTGGTAACCTCGAAGTAGTATCCGAAGACGTTATTGAAACCGATTTTGAGCGACGAGATGCCCGTGGCCTCAACTTCGCGGTCGCGTATCTGTGCCAAGTACTGCTTGCCGCCGGAGGCTATATGGCGCAATTCGTCCAAGGTGGCGTTGACGCCTTCGCGTATGACATCGCCGCTTCCGGGCTTATTGGGACAGTTGTCCCAAATTTCGCGTTTGATGCGCGAAGCTATATCGGTGCAAGGATTGATTTGCTCGCCTATGGCACGTAATTGCGGCTGGTCGGCGCCGAGACACAGCGCCTTGACCGGTTCGAGGGCCTCGAGTGCGGCACGCACCTGCACCACCTCGCGCGGCGTGATGCGCAGGGTAGCAATTTTTGCCACCAATCGGCCCAAATCTCCTATACGATCCAGAAACCCTCCGACAGCCTCGGCAGCCTCACGGTCGCGGAAAAAGTATTCCACGACATCCAGACGATTGTTGATTTCGCGAGGGTCGCGCAACGGCATCAGTATCCACTGGTGCAGCAGACGAGCACCCATAGGGGTGCAAGTGCGGTCAAGCACATCCAGCAGACTCATGCCTTCTTCGCTTAACGGCGTAACCAATTCGAGGTTGCGAACCGTGAAACGATCAAGGCGCACATATCGGTCTTCTTCGATACGCGCTATGGTGTTGATATGTCCTATGTGCGTATGATTGGTGACATCGAGGTAGTGCAGAATGGCACCGGCGGCAATGATCCCGGCGTTCATACGCTCAAGGCCGAAGCCCTTGAGCGATGAGGTCTCGAATTGCTTGAGCAGACGCTCCATAGCCGCGTCACGTGTAAACACCCAGTCGTCCAACTCGAAAGTCAGGTAATGCCCCGACAACTCGTCTTCGAGCCGTCGTTTGAGGCCTCGTTCGACCAAGACTTCTTTAGGCGCAAATTGCGCCATAAGTTTGTCTGCATAATCGGCATTGCCTTCGGCGGCCAGGAATTCGCCGGTACTGATATCCAAAAAGGCTATACCCAGGGTCTTGTCGCGCCCATGATGTATGGATGCCAGGAAGTTGTTGAGCTTGCCGTCCAATACGTTGTCGCTCAACGATACGCCGGGCGTCACCAGCTCGGTGATGCCGCGCTTGACAAGGGTCTTGGTTGTCTTGGGATCTTCGAGCTGCTCGCAAATAGCTACGCGCTTGCCGGCGCGCACCAGCTTGGGAAGATAGGTATCCAAGGCGTGATGCGGAAATCCCGCCAATTCGACGTATGCCGCCGCGCCGTTGGCACGACGTGTCAGGGTGATGCCCAGTATTTCGGAAGCGGCCAAAGCGTCGTCGCTGAAAGTCTCGTAGAAGTCACCTACGCGAAACAGCAATATCGCATCGGGATGCTTGCGTTTCATCTCGATGTACTGCTTCATCAACGGCGTTTCGGCTATTTTTTTGGCCATGATATGGTTGTCTTTTTATATTCCGGGGGACAAAAGGATGGTGTCTACGTATCCGTCCCATGATTGTATCAGGCTGTGCGCCTTTCCGAGGCCGAGGCATTTCCACGGCTTGTCGCAACAGCCTATTTATCGCAAAAACTCGCGAGCCTTCTCGATGTCTCCGGCATGGTCCACGTCCAGGATTTTGCCCATATCGAAGGCACGAAGGCGCTGTCCGGCAGCGACAAGAGCGCGTTGATAGTTGCGCATACGGCTGACGCCCTCATCGATACAACGGCGCAGAATGTCTACGGCTGCGTCCCGCAGTCCGTAGATACCGCCCGAAACATACCGCACGCCTTCCCACGGCGCATCGCGGAAGGCGGTAATGATGCCATCGGCGTCGGTGTCTACATATAATGGTTTTTCGTCATCTATGTATGTGGTGACAGCCATACACCCATCTATATCATCCGGAGCCTGGGCAAAGGCCTGCACGTAGCGTGCAAAGTCCTCTTCGCGGAAAATGGTGTCCACCGTAGTGAGTATAAATCGCCCGTCACCATTGTTGCCACCTCCCGCACCGTCGGCGTTGTCCGCTCCGAAGGTGCGCGACACTTCGTAGAAACTATGCATCGAACTGGGCGTAGTCTTGACTACCAACGTCAATGGTATAGGCAGTTGAGGTCGTATGGCTTCGACATATTGACGCACGGCGGTCATATGCTCGTTGACGATGACGCTGATGCGACGAGCATCGTTGGCCATAAAAATATCTATAAGGCGGCGTATCATAGGACGGCCGTCAATGTCCACCAGCGGCTTGGGCATAGGCACGCCTTCCTGTACAAGTCGGCTGCCTTCGCCGGCGGCTATAATTGCGTAATTCATTGATGTGTAAAATGCTTATTCCGGCTACGACACGGCGTTAACGGCTGTCACCCTTATGCTGCACGGCCGCCGGACCGGATGGTTATTCGTCCTTGGTCAGGTCGAGCACTACATTGTCCGACCCTTTATCATAATATTGGCGGCGCAGCGGGTTGCGGTTGGCTTCGGCATCATTGGCACGTGCACGGAAGATGTCTATGGCCGCATATATTGCATGCAGCATACTCTGCGGGTCGGCTTCGCCCTTGCCGGCGATGTCGTAGGCAGTGCCATGATCGGGCGAAGTGCGTACATACGGCAGCCCGGCGGTGTAATTGACTCCATCGTCCATAGACAGGGCCTTGAACGGCGCCAGTCCTTGGTCATGGTACATAGCCAACACCGCATCAAAGTGCGTATATGCTGCCGTTCCGAAGAACCCGTCGGCGGCATACGGCCCGAAGGCCATGATGCGACTTTCGCGCGCCTTGGCAATGGCCGGGGCTATGATGTCGCGCTCCTCGGCGCCCAACAGCCCATCGTCTCCGGCGTGCGGATTGAGGGCGAGCACCGCTATACGGGGATTGTATACGGCAAAGTCGCGACGCAACGAGGCATCCAGTAGCACGATTTTCTCGAGCACGTTGTCGGTAGTGATGGCCGAAGCCACATCGGCCAGGGGCAAATGTGTCGTGGCCAAGGCTACACGCATACGGTCGTTGAAGAGTATCATCAGCGCCTTGGCGGGCACGGGCAAACGCTCGGGCTGACGCTCGCGACTACGACCGCGACGCTTCGATTTGCCGTCGGCGGCCTCAGATGCGGTCGTCGCCGTAGCCGACTCTCCGGCTTCGGCGGTGGCGGTCTCGGCGACTATGGTTTCGGCAGTCACTGTCTCGGCGACGATTTCCGTGCCGTTGTCGGCGGTAACGCCTTCGGCTTGAGCCTCGATTACCGCGCCCGCCGGAGTCTCGGCCGGGATGAATTTGTGCTCCAGATATTCGGTATGTCCGGCAAACCGGAAGTCATCGCCCTGAATGTTGTGCTTATTGATGGGAGCCGTAACCAGCACGTCTACGTCTCCGGCGGCAAGGGCGGCGGTAGCGGCCTCGAGCGCATCGAAGGCGGCACGTCCGGCGGCAGCCGTACCCTCGCCCGGTTCGATGGCAAGGTTGTCCGCGCCTACATTTACCACATTGACGGCGCCGTCACGCAGCTGCTTGATGTCATTGGTATGCGCAAGTTGTATCTGCATTTGCAGGCCCTTACGGTAGAAAGACACCGCTTTGGCGTTGGCAAAAATGACCGGGGTGCACAATTCGAGTATCCGGTTATCTTCCATAGCCTTGAGTATCACCTCGAGGCCTATGCCGTTGGTGTCGCCCTGAGTGATGGCGATTCTGATTTTATTTTTCATCTTGGTATGGTAGTTGCTGTTTTTTGGCCGCTCCGGCAAGCATACCGCAGGCAGCCATAATATCCTGTCCGCGCGAGGCGCGTATCGTGGCGGTGATGCCCAGGTCGTTGAGCTCGTCGCGGAAATTCTCTTGGACGTGACGTGACGACGGATGCAGACTGTCTCCGCCTATGGGGTGATAGGGAATGATATTGACCCGCGCATCGGTGCCGCGCAACAGACGCGCCAAAGCGCGCATACTTCGCGGCGAATCGTTGACGCCGTCCCAGAGAATATACTCCACGGACAGACGTCGCTGGTGCGCAAAGTCGTGGCCGCGCAACAGCGCCATGACATCGCGTATAGGGTAGGCTTTCTGTACCGGCATCAGCATTTGGCGCTGCTCGTCATCGGCCGAATGGACGCTGACGGCTATATGCACCGAGGTCTCGTCAAGCAATCGGCGCAACCCGGGAATATTGCCCACGGTGGATACGGTGATGCGTTTGGGACTCCAAGCCAAGCCCCACGGGGCGGTAAGTATCTCGATGGTCGCGAGTACGGCATCGAGGTTGTCTGTCGGCTCGCCCATGCCCATAAATACGACATTCGTGAGATCACGGCTCTGCGGTATGGACAGTATCTGGTTGACAATCTGCGCGGTGTTCAGATTGCCGTGGAAACCTTGACGTCCGGTCATGCAAAATGCGCAGTGCATCTTGCATCCGGCCTGCGAGGACACGCATAGGGTGGCGCGGCCGTCTTTCTCGGGAATATACACCGACTCGACGTCACGTCCGCCACACCCGCGAAAGAGGTACTTGACCGTACCGTCACGCGATGTCGTGGCCGTCAAGGGGTCTTCGCGTCCGACGACATATCCGGCCTGCGCCAAGCGGGCGCGGCCCTGCTTGGACAGGTCTGTCATCTCATCTATGGATGTAGCTCGACCTACGTAGAGCCACCGCGCCATCTGCTTCCCGGCAAAACGCGGCAGTCCCACGGATACGGCCACCTCGGACAATTGCTCCGGGGTCAGCCCTATCAGCGGACGCCCGACAGATCCATCAGCGGCCACAGTCGTGACTTCGGTGACGGGTTCGGCTCGCAGGTCTCGTTTTTCCGGCATCCTTTACTCGCCGGGGACGACCTTATCAAGATACCACTTGCCGCTGATGCGCTTAAACTCGAAAGTGTGTGTCACGTACGAGTCCACCCATCCGCAGTCAAGGTATACCTGAGTGTACTGTACTTCGCCCCAAGCCTGATAGTATTCGTCATCGTCTTTGGCAAAGGGACGTTTGGCCTTGAAGTTGTCGGGCACAAGCAGCGAGGCATATTTCTCGCGCTGGTCGTCGGTCAGACGCACACGCGATTCCATGAATGCCGAATCCGTGGAGAATTTTCCGATAAAGGTCTTGAAGGCTTCGGGGCCCTGGTTGCAGGGTGCTTTGGCGGACATCACTTTGGCCACGGTGGCATCCACCTCGGCTGCGGTCTGTGCCTTTGCTTCGGTGGCGGTGCACATAAGTGCCGCAAGAGCGGCTATAAAGAAAAACTTGCGCATAATCTTTGTAGGGTTATTTGGTTGTTGTATAATATACTGCATTTTACAAACTCCGAGGCACGTCAGAGGGTCTCGAGTATATGAAGCCCGATAAACAAGGTGACAAACACCAAGGCCAGAGTTCCGGCGGCAATGACCGCAGTGATGGCGAGGTTGCGCATATTGCCGGGCTGCAGACGACAGCCTATGGCCGATAGCACTATGGCCACGACATCAAAAGACATCGAAGCCCATTCGCTGAACACCAGGAAAGCCCAAGCCAAAAGCGTGCAGACCGCGCCGACTATAGCCATATAGCGCAGCATGTCAGACCGGGGCGCAGGGGCAGGTGCTACCTCTCCGTCCTGCGGCAATGCCTCGGCGGGTGCTTCCGGCATATCGGTCACGGGAGTCTGTACTGCCTCAACTGGCGTGGATTGATCCATAGTCTCGGGTGTGTCGTTATCGGTAGTCATACGTTCCAATATATTTGTTTTGTACAATTATCTTCGTTTTTGTATCCGACGGTCGGAGAAAACGCCGCAACTGCGGCGGTCTAAGACCTACGCAAAGTAGCAGGCCTTGGCGTCCGGCCGTTTTATCTTGCGAAGTTACGAATTTCTTGCCATATACACCTATTTCGTGCTCACATTTCTTTTGTGATTTCTTTTGCAAGCCCTGAGCTTTGCTCATCAATGCGTTGCATTGCGCTCAAGCGGGTAGTGTCTTCGTTTTTGGCAGACCATCTATCATACCCGACCTCAACAATATGATTGGCGACAAGAGACGCGCTGGCAGAGCTACTGCTTGAAGGGGTGGCGGGTGTGTATGCCGGGACGGACATGGAGCGTGAAAGCCGCAAAACGTCCGTCATGTTCGTTAATATATTGGATATGATACCACTCGGGGGCAAAGAAATCGAGGACAAACACCGCCGACATATTACCTTGGGGATTTGTCGCTACGGCGGCCGATGCGCCGTGGTCCTCAGCGCCGGCGATGCCGGCGCGAGCATTCGCTCCCACACCCCTATAATCGCCGGCAGAAGTGCAAGATGCCGTATCGGCATCTTGATTTTCGAGGCGCGCATACATCTCCTCGGCGTGCGGCGAAGCGGCGGTAATGCGCTCCTTGAGCGTAACATCAAAACCCTTGACCGTAATGGCAAGTGCTACAACGGTGCCGGCACGAACGCGCCCGAGGCCGTGACGGGTGAATACCACCATACCGTCATCGCGTACCGTGACTTCCAGCATCGGCTCGATGTCTGCGGGCTCGGTGTCCGGCTCGAAGTCGGCACGTGCAAAGCGCGTCTGCACCGGCTTGGTGCCGGAGGGGCGTGTACTCAGAACGATGACGGCTGCCGCAACGACAGTGGCCACGACATAGAATTCCACCGTATGGAAAAACTCGACACGTGCCGCTATGGCCGCTATTATTTGGAGCGTGTCAGCCATGCGCGCACAAGTATAATTTCGCTCTTAGGAACACGCCGTATGCACAACTGTCGCACCTCGTCGAGGGTGGCTTCTTCGCCGGCAAGACGTATCGCATCAGCGATTTCGGCCACGACAGGGCGGCTCATCAAGGTATAAATATCCACTTGACCGGCAGCAATGCCGTCGGCTATATGGCGCGTAACCGTAGACTGAGACAGATGTCGTTCGGCCGCCACTTGCTTGACGGTCATTCCCTGACGAAGCATGGCTACCGAGACATCGGACGAGCGCTCGCGAGTGGTCGTCTTGGCGGCGCGTGTACGGCTTTTGACCGGCGCGGCCGAGGCTTCGAGCATGGCTTGACGTCGTTGCGTCAAAATTTTCGAGGAGTCAAAGCCACCTTCGGCCACAGCTTCCATCAAAGCCTTTGCGGCGCGCAGAGCCACGCGCAGCTGTTCGTAGACATCGGCCAAGCGACGTGTCATCACCTTATTGTCGCTGCGCACCATTGCCGTGCCTTCAAACCACGGCCCGAAGATTTGGTCCAAGGTGTCGGCAAAATATCGTGCCGAGCGGCGTATACGCTCTTGCAGCGCCGTATCGGTGATGTGCGAAGCATCCGTAGCCGCCAGCAGCGCTATCCAGCGGTCGGCCACATCGATTACGCGCGTACGCAGGTCATCGTGTGCCTTGAGGTGCATGCGTGTAATGTCGCCGAACATCTTGCCGTACGTCTCTGACAATATGCGGCACAGTCGTCCGTGCAGGGTGTCTATCTGCGCCATCCTAAAGGTGTCGCATAGCAGTCGTACTCGATAGGCACTTTGCAGTTGTGGAAGCATGGCTATGCTTTCGGCCACTCGAGCGTCTTCGGCCGCAATATAGGATGCCACCGTAGGGTCGTCTATGACCGAATAGGCGCTGATGGGTGTCGCAAGCACCATACCTTCGAGCGAGCGGCAACGGCTCAACGCCACGTACACCTGCCCGGGGGCAAAGGAGGCGCCGGCATCCACGATGGCGCGGTCGAATGTCAGGCCCTGACTCTTGTGGATGGTGATGGCCCACGCCGGACGAAGCGGCAACTGACAGAAAGTCCCTTGCACCGAGCTTTCCAGCGTATTAGTCTCGGGATTGACCACGTATGTGGTGTTCTCCCACATCATCGGTTCGACGGTGACGTATTCAGGCGATTCGGGGAAACATACCTTGACGGTGGTGGCATCGAGATATGCCACACGTCCCACCTTACCGTTGAAAAAACGTCCGGCGCCCGTCGGGTCGTTCTTGATAAACATCACTTGTGCCCCGGCCTTGAGGGTGAGCATTGCATCGGTGGGGAATGATGTCTCGGGGAAGGTGCCTTTGGTCTGAGCTTTATAGGTATAAGCACGTCCGGGCAGGGCTTCCAAGCAAGCGTTGTTGACGCTGTCGGCTATGCGGTTGTGCGTAGTCAGACGTATGTACCCGGCATCCGGCGAAGGTGCAAATCCGGGATCGAGACGGCTATTGAGCACCCTCAAATCCTCGGCCGTGGGATGTCCGTCGCGCATGTCGTTGAGTATGCGTACAAACTCGCCGTCCTTTTGTCGAAATACGTGGCGCAAGCTTATGGTGACATAGCGCAAGCGTTTTAACGCCTGACTACCGAAAAAGTACGGCGTATCGTAATGCGTTGCCAGCAACTGCGACTCCTGTGGCGTCACTATGGGCGAAAGTTGGCGCAGGTCTCCTATCATCAGCAGTTGCACTCCGCCGAAAGGCGTCTGCGTCCCGCGTATACGGCGCAAGACATCGTCCACGGCATCGAGCAGGTCGCTGCGCACCATCGAAATTTCGTCTATGACCAAGACGTCAAGGGCGCGGATGATACGCAATTTTTCGCGCGAAAAATTAAAACGATGATCGCGTGTGCTCACCCCGGGGATATACGGCGACAAGGGCAATTGGAAGAAACTGTGTATGGTCACGCCGCCGGCATTAACGGCCGCCACGCCCGAAGGCGCCACCACGACCAAGGTCTTGGCGCTGCGCGACACCAAGTCACGCAGAAATGTGGTCTTGCCCGTGCCGGCCTTGCCGGTGAGAAAGACGCTCACATCGGTATTTTCGATGAAGTCCCACGCACGTTGCAGGTCTTCGGAGGCTTGCGTGGCCGATGACCGGCCGACTTCGTTATCGCTCATTTCGAAGTCATTATACGAAGGATGGTGTCATCCGTCTCGTTCATGGCGTCTCGGCCTATGGTGGTGAGGTTGGCGATAGTCGTGTCTATGGAATCATCGATGATACCTTCGAGTGGAGTGACGCAATGACCTTCCATGGCTACGAGAGCACTGACCACTGCGGTGGAGACTCCGGAGGTGAGCTTGAGCGCACAGCTGGGTTTGGCACCGTCGCATATCATTCCGGTGAGAGTTGCCACCATATTTTTGATGGTAGCAACCACGCGGTCGTAGTCGCCGCCCATAAGGTAGCATATTCCGGCGCTGGAGCCGGTGGCAGCTACCACGCATCCGCATAGTGCCGACAGTCGTCCGAGGCTTTGTTTGATGTATATCGCAGTGAGATGGCTCAGTGTCAATGCTCGGATGGTGTGCTCCTCATCGGCATGGGTGTCATCGGCGTATACCACTACGGGGACGGTGGCTGCTATGCCCTGGTTGCCGCTGCCGCTGTTGCTCATCACCGTCACCGAGGCACCGCCCATACGTGCATCGCATGCTGCAGACGTATAGGCCAGTATATGCGTAAAGATGCTGTCTCCCATAAGCCGATGTTGGCGCGGGCAGTGCATGGTACGGCCTACACTATGGCCGTAGTTGCCGTGCATAGCCCCTTCGGCCACGGCCTTATTGAGCCGCCGAGCTTCGAGTATAAAGCGTATTTCGTCCAAAGGAGAGGTCATGGCAAAGTCCCAAACCTTGCGCATATTCAGTTGTACGTCCGTGCCGCCGTCCGCAGCGCCGGTCTGTCCCCCACCCTGTCGCAGGTCTTTGTCCGCTCCGGCCGTTCCTTCCAGCAGGACTACATGCGTGTGAGCGCCCTCAATGATTGCGTGCCCGTATCGGCCGTCGGCGGTACGCACGGTCACATCTATGTACAATTTGTCGCAAGGGCCGGGTTGAAGCCCGATATCGATAACGCCTTCGACTTTTGTCAGAGCATCGGCGGCTTCCACCTCGTCAAGGCTCACGCCGTCCAGGACTTCGAGGCCGCGGTCGGGATTACCGCGCAAAGCGCCCAGTGCGATGGCTATAGGCAGTCCGGTGCGCCCCGTACCGGGGATACCGACACCCATGGCGTTCTTGATCATATTGCCGCTCAATCTACAGATTATGGAGACAAAATCGGCAGGACACCGCGGCGTTCCCATACCGGTCTGACGGGCGGCATAGGCGCACGCCAAAGCCACGGCCACCGGTTCGGTACATCCCGTGGCAGGCACTATCTCACGCTGCATCAGTGCTATGATGCCGGCTCGCTCGGTTTCCGGAAGCATAGTCGTTATTTTTTACGTAATACGGTGAATGTTATTGTGTCGGTGCTGCCGTACGGAGCACTATCACTGTCGCTGTCCCCTGCAAGTATGCGTGCTGTGTATCGGCCGTCGCCGACGTATGCGCCGTTCTTGTCCTTGAGATCCCACGTACAAGGCAGCGAAACGGTCTTGTTGTAGACCGTATTGCCTTCGGCATTGCATATTATCAGTCGGTACGGGCCGGTGACGGACGTATTGCCGGAAGTAGCGTCAAAGGTGCAGTCTTCTCGTACTATACCCGTAGTATTGTCCATAGTGATATTCATAGATACTTGCGAGGACATTACGGTGAAAGCCAAATCCATAGACGCACGTGCACCGGTATTGTCGGCGACATCGAGGGTCAATACATGCCGTCCGTCGGTGACATCGTTCATGGGATATGTCAGTTCGAATACTTCGGGATTATCGGTAGTCGAGATATTGTACAGCACGTCATGGTAACTCTTGTTGTGGTCCATAGTCAGACGTGTTGCGGCGCCGAGGTCGGAGGACACATTGAAGCCCGAGACGGCGCGTATCGTTGCATGGAGGACAAAGTCTTTGCCCACTACGATATCTTGAATGGAAGTATTGTCGTTGAGATACATCTGCTCGATTTGGGGAGCATTTGCATAGTCGGGCGTCACTTCGGCGGCGTTGTCATCTATATAAGCCTCGTCATATACGGCGGCCACGCCGGTCGATGGCCGATTGGCGTTAGCGATTGTAAGCACTATGCGATTGTATTCGCCGGTCGTCATAGGCTGAGGTACGATGACATCTACGGACGCGTTTCCGTCAACGCACACGCCGGTAGTCTCGGCCAAGACATCCTGCTCTATGGTTACATCCTTGGGCGTAGAGCGATCATTGGAATTCTGAACCAAAGTGGTAACGGTACGCGGCGCCTGATATACGGTGACATCGGCCGGGCCGGCAAGCCCCATACCGACGCCTATTCCTCCTTCGATAGTGAATTTGCGGCCGGGCACAATTTCGCAAGCATCATTGCGCTTGCGCTCGGAGACGCCGGGTTCGTAGTCGCTGACATCGACATCATTGAAGCGTTCGATCTTGGGCGTAGCCTTCAAGTCCTCGGGGAAAGGCAGACGCACAGCCGGGTCTCCCAAGAGGTTGTAGCAGCATGTGTTGATTGTCACATACTCATCGTTATTGTACTGCTTCTTGGTCTTATTGGATGCCTGGAGGTACAGATCTCCGATAGTAGTACCGTAGCGAGCGTTACCATACGCCTCGGCAAGGTTCAGCGCCAGGAATTGGTTCATCTGCATATATACGGCACGTCCCGCGCCTATGACGCCGATGCAGCCGCCGTCTTTCTTGAAGAACATGGCTTCGGCAATGCCGCTGTCGCGGTGGTCAAAGTCGTACGAATCGCAGGTAGACAGGTGCGCAAACGGCGGATACTTGTAAGTAAGCGAAGTGGCAAAGGAGCGTGTCCATAGTTTTTCGCCGGTGAAGCCGTCCGGAGTGCCGTGACCGACATAGACAAACAGGCCTACGCCCTTGGTGAGCGCATCGGACAATACCGTGCGGGCGGTCTTGGCGTCTTTGCCCGTCCACGGGAAGATGTCATTGTGCACACGAATTGCCGTAACCTCCGGACTGCCTGATTGTATACGTCTTATGATTGACTCGGTCTGGTTGAGGTGAGTGTAGCCGTCGCCGTCATCGGATATGAAGACGCCGCGCGTAAAGTTGATAAACGGCACCTTACCATTCATATAATTGATAATCTTGGCATTGGCGTCACGAGCCATCTGCAGATTGTCGGCCGGAATACGGCCTACGGCTACATCGGCCTGAAAGTTATGTAATTGCTGGAGATAGGAAGCGTCGTCCATCACGCCGAGTACGCCGTCATTAGCGTATGCCTGCGACAGGCCGCCGGCAAAGTTGGAGGAGACATTTTCATAGCACAATAGTACCTCGCTGTTGGTCTTTTCGACAATCTGGCGATTGTCCCAAATGCCGCGGCCGTAGAGAAGCATATACTTCATACGCTGCCGGTCTCGGTCATAGAACATTTTGACCACTCGGCGGTATGCCGAAATTTCGGGCGTGCCGGAGGAAAATTCGTTGAATACCTGCTGCTGTGTATACACGTTGACAAAAAGTCCCTCGGCGCGATGCGCATCGGCCAGCTCTTGGGCGGCTTCGTAAAGCTCGTCGGTGGTGATAATAAGCATATCGGGTACTTCATCGCCGTGAATATTCTGATTGGCGACCTCGCCGACATATTCGGGCACGGAGACGGCGTCCGTGGCGGGATTGATTACCAGCAGTCGGGCGTGCCCGGGATATTCGATATTATTGATTGTATGGTCAAAACATCCGGTGAGCGTACGTGCCTCGCTGTCATACTTGGTTGTATACGACCTCAGGCGCGGAGTGGCATAGGTCACATCATATATCAGCGTATTCTCATCACAGTTATTGATCACAAAATTTTGCCATCGTTCGCGACAAACAAAACACAACACGGTGGCCTCACCATCACGCTTAAAAGCTGTCTGCGGATAGCTGAAAATGAAGTAATCATCCGCAAGATAGTTGACCAAATGCTTAACTCGTTCTTCGGCGCCGAACTTGAACGTCATTACCGTATCGGGTAGCGTCCCGTCGGAAGTGAGCGTCATAAAACTTTCCTTAAAGGTGGAAATATAATATTTGCGATCGGTGGTGGTCGTCAAACTGGGAACCTCGTAAGCACTACGATCCGCACTAACCAATTTGGTCGAATCGTACTCGACGGTTGCCGCGCCATTGATACCGAAGTTGGCGGCATATCGGGCATTGACGGTAAGAACGGGATCTATACATTCGGGAGCGAATTTGACTACCGGAACGCTGTATGTGTTGTCGTCGTAACCACCGTAAGGCTTGCCGAAAAAGAAGCCGCCGGCCTTTATGGGATTCTCGACATCTTCGGTGAACCCGTATACGGCCGAAACTTCCTTGGCAAGTTTTCCGGAACTTTCGCGAAATTCCACCTTATCCTCACCGGTGTCGAGCTTTACATCGGACACAAAGTAGTATCCGTAATTGCTATAAACGTTTTCCTCTAAAAAGACTTCGCGATAACTTTCCGGGACCCAGCGCCGTGCACCGACGCCATAGAAACGCACAGCATTGTCCGTATGAAAGCATACCGTCGGGGTCAAGTCGTCAGGGTCTTTACTCTCAAATTTCTCGTGGCTCAGCATCGTACCGCCGTAACCATAGACCGACACCGACTCCGGATTGGCAAACCCCCATTGGCGCAATTGATCGTAAGTGATTTCGTATAAGCCCTCGTGGTCTACGCGTATTTTGACCCATTTCCCCGAAGACAGAGCCGAAATGGCCGTGTAATGCGACATTTCATAAGCTGCCGCCTCGGGCGCTGTGGCTGTGAGCGCGCCTACACATAGGGCAACGCCTAATATCTGGAGTAATTGTTTCTTCATATTCGGATTTTGGCTGTTGGCTGTATTATTCTAAATTTTGTCGTGTCTGTTTTCTCAGTTTTTAGCCCGAAACGTATTGATTACGTATAATGGGCGTTTGATTACTTGCTTTCGTCATCTTTTTCTATCAAGGCATATATCGCTACACCTATCGAACTTTGAGGCGCAGCACTCGCACCGCGCCAAGGGCGATATCCAGTGTCAACGGACGCACCAACGCAATGGGTGGTACTCCGGCCAAAGGTAGCATCAGCATATCTCCGGTCTTGATGGTATGATGCTCCGAGACATCGCACAACAGGCGGTCAAACTCGCCGAGCATCTGCACAAGATCCACCGGATAGGACGTATCGCCGATGCTCAATTCGGTATGCTCGGCAAGGTCGCCTACGTGAATGTGGTCACCGGCGAGTATGGCTCCGTCACGTGTCCATTCGTAGACACTTCCGGGAACTTTGGGCCGCGGATGCACCACCACGGCAAGGCTGTCGTAATAGCGGCGGGCAAAACGCTCGGCCACGCCCTTGCCTAAGCGCGAAACTACGGCGGCAATGTATACTTCGCCGGACCACGGCGCTCCTTGGTCGGGCTCGAACCACGGCTGCGAACGCGTCACCACTGCCGAGTCGGCGGCGGAGTGCACACACCCTTCGTTGTCTATGGCAAGTATCTTCATAGCCGGTCAGGGCTGCGGGTCTTGTAATCTATTATACATCACTGCAAGATGCGAATACATTGAGGTGTTTTGCACCACTGCACCGCCATGCACGCGGATGCGACACGGCGTAAAATTCCAGATGCCGCGAATGCCGGCGTCTATGGCCGCATCGGCGACAGACTGGGCGACACTCACCGGCACGGTGAGGGCGGCTATGGCTATATCCCGGCCTTGGCATATCTCGGCAAGGCGGTTGGCGTGATATATGGGTATACCGCTGATTTCGCCGCCGACTATAGCCGGATCGGTATCGAAAGCGGCCACGATATTCAACCCGTAGCGGTGAAGACCGCTGTCGCGCATTAGTGCCGAGCCCAGCGATCCGGCGCCGATAATCACTGCATCGTGATTAAGCCCGAAGCCAAGGAACTGCCGCAACTCGTTCTCGAGTGCTTGCACTTCGTAGCCTATACGGGTCTTACCTTTGATATTAAGAAATGAGAGGTCTTTGGCTATCTGTGACGGATCCACGCCCACATCGGCGGCGATGCGGGTCGAAGATACATGGGTTTGGCCCTGGGTGCGTAGCGTCGTCAGGTATGCCAGATACCAGGGCAGACGCCGCAGTGTCGGCTCGGGTAGCGGTGTTGTCGCAGGACGGTTGTTTTCGTGCATTGGTTGTGTCGTGTTGGTTCTAATGCTGTTGTCGTGCGTATATTTGTTTTTTTGTCAATCTGTTTCGATGTATCATTGTGCAGTCACCGCCAGGCGTTGCGATGCCGTGGCCTGTTCCTGCCCGTCTTCACCGATGATGACGGCACGATATAGGTAGATGCCGCGCGGTACACGCCTTCCGGCTTCGTCGGTCAGGTTCCACACCACGGGCGTGGATGTATACATATCCGACAGTCCCGTGGTGGTATTGCTCCACAGCGGCTGTCCAAGCATATTGTATACGGTGACGGTGACGGTGAGCATCTGGTCGGGACGGTCATGGCGCAGGTAGAAGTTGGCTTGTACCGACGCCGGCGACGAGTCGGACCAAATGTCGTAGATATGAGGTGTCGCCGAAGGATTGACATTGAAGTTGACGGTACGGTCGGCGCTATTGCCCGCCGTATCCCACACCTTGAGTGTCAGGCTGTATTCGCCTTTTTCGAGGCCGCTCAACGGATAGCAGATTGTGCCACCGGCGCTGCCGTCGTCATTGGTCGTATAGTATTGTGATACATCATTGTATATTTTGCGACCCATGGTGAGCGTCATTTGGTGACCTATACCGGCGGTGGAGACGTTGATGCCTACATTGTCGCTTACTTTGGCTATGAGCATGGGGTCGGCGTTGACGGCGGCACCGTCCTCAAAACTCTCATGGTTGAGGTACATTGCTTCGATAGTCGGAGCCTGGGTGTCTTCGGGAGCATTTTCGTCCATACCGTAGACGTAGAACGTATGGCTGACGCCGCAGGCGTCGCGGTCGTCCGCATCCGCATAGGCATACATATTGGCCGTGGCCTCGCGGAAGTTGTCGGCAATTTCGCCGGGCATAGCCACCTCGAGGCTCCATTGTCCGTCTTTGACCATAGTCACACCGGTATACAGCTTTCCGCCGTGCATATCGAAGGTGTATGGCTTACCGGTGCCGCGACCCGAAGATGTCGTCGAATAATCGGCATCGTATATGGTGATAAAGACGCGTCCGTTGAAGTCTGTCAGGACGTTGCCCGAAGCATCGGTGACACTGCCGGCAAAGGTGGCGCGCTGCATTGCGGACACGACTATCTGCTCGGCACTGTCGTCATTGACATTGACGGGCAAAGCCTTGCCGTCTATGCTCTCGAGGCGTACGCGGTTGGAGGGGGTGACGGCACGCATAGCCGGGTCGCCCATAAGGACGTAACGCAGATGGTTGTCGCTGGCGATGCCGGCCGAACTTTGTATGTCGTTTTTGGCCTTACGGTAGATGTCGCCGATGGCGGGCAGACGACCATACTCGTCGCGTACGCCGAAGTTGCGGCCCAAAGCGGCCATATATCGGCCATTCTCGCTGATATATACGGGTCGTGTGGCACTGATGGTGGCGATAGTGCCGCCATAGCGTTCGTGGAAGAAAATCTCGCCGGCACTCAGCGTATTCGAATCCCAGCGCAACCAGTCGCACGTCCCGGCGATAAGTATAGGTATACGCTTAAGGTACAACCCGGTAATGTCTTCCATGGTGAGCATCTTCTCGTGGCTCATACCATGGTTGGAGGCGTGTCCGAGGTATATCCAATATGCCGTACCGGCATCCAAAAGGCGGAACATCTCTTCGCGTGCCCCCGGAACGGTGCCGGAGACTTTTTCGAAGGCATCGATATACACCTTATTGTTCAGGAATACTCCCGGAGAGGAATTATTGACGTAATACTCGAAGCTGTCGGCTTGCTCCATGTGTATGCCTTGATCTTCGTCATCGGCAAGAATCATCACCTGATTGCGCCAATCGGTCTTTTTGGAGGACTTGACATACTCGCAGAGTTTGTCCACGGTGGAAGTAGCCTCGTCAAGCGAACGTACAGGCAGACGGCCCAAAGATATGCTTATCTTGTCGTAAGCCATATTCTCGCCGCTGTCATCGGCAAGTATGGCTGCAAAGTCATCGCAGGTGAAGCCATCATTGTCGTTGAGGCTTGAGCGCATAGTCGCGGTCACCCATGACGGTAGTGTCACTGTATTCATACGCTTGAGGTCGGCGGTGAGGTGACGGTGGTCGTAGGTGGCACACCCCATCAGCAGCACATACTGCAGGTGATGCTCGGCGGTGGGAGTGAGGCCGCCGCCGCGGTCATAGAGCATCTTGAAAAAGCGGCGCAAGCCGTGCACATCGGCACTGCCGCTCGAAAATTCGTTATAGATCGCCTGGTCTTCGATGACCGATACGGTCATCGGACATATCTGATCGTTGCGATGCAACTCGGCGATACGCTCGGCCTGTGCGGTATACGCCGCCGGCGCCACTATCACCATATCCGGGACCTCAATGCCGTGGAGATTCTGATTGGAGATGTTGCCGACGAGTGTCGGCTCGGGCAGTGCGGCATCCTCTGTCCATGCAGCGTAGGCACGGAAGCCATACATGGGATTGTTCCACAGTACGCTCGAGCCTTCGTCCTTAAATTCTACGGCCACAGGCTCCAGCACATTGCTGACATCCCAAACATGAAGACGCGACGCATCGGTGACGCCGCTGAGACGTGCCGCCGAATTGCTCAGCCAAAACAGCAGCGTACCCTCACCGGTGGAGGGCAAACGTAGTTTTCGCGTATAGTTGAGCGTCAGATAGTTGAGCCATGCGCCGCTGGTAGTGCCCTGCGGCTCGTAGGTGATACCTATGCGTGCATCATCGCTTGAGAGCGTAAAGGTGTGACGCGGCGTGCCTTCTACGCCGTGGTAGTATGAGGAGTTGTTGGTCGTACCTATGGCATCGGCGTATATTTCGGGCAGTTTGGTGCCGTTGACGGTAAATTTGAGCAACGCCGAAGCCGAGTATGTCTTCGAGACAAAGGAGCATTCCATCCATACGTTTTGGTCCGTATCGTCGCGGTCGGTAAGCTTGAAATCGAAGTAGCGCGTGGGCGTATAGCGGAAGTCTTCGCCCACAAGCGCAGCGCCGGCCTCGCCGGGGCTCACTTCGTCCACTTCGTGGTGCAGTCGGGCATTGTATGTCTCGGATATATCGCCCGTGACCTCGGAGGATACCGTCCTGGGCTCGCCACTTGCCGGAGCTTCCGAATTCTCGCCAATATAGTAGTAACCCTTTGTGGTGTAGACGTTTTGGACGCCCACATATCGGCGTGACGCGGTTTGTTCCCACGATGTCGGGCCGTAGGCATAGAACACAATGGTGCCGTCGGCAAGCCGTTGCACGGGTATGGCCGGAAGGTCGTCATAGAAGTTGGCAGCACTCAGACGGTTGCCGGTGCGGTAGGCACCGTAGCCATAGACGCTGACCTTGGACGGGTCGTCAAAGCCCCAGCGACGCAGCGTCGCGGGCGTCAGACGGTAGATGCCGGTGGCATCAACGCTGACCTTGACCCATTTTCCGGAGGCCAACGCCGATTTGGTGGCATAAGTCTCCGCCGGCAAGGCGTGTGCCGACCCTACGGCACACATAAGCAGCGCCACAAAGGCGAGTATCCGTATATTATTATATATGCTATTGACTGTCAGATTTATACACATGATAGTGAGTGGTGTGGTTGGTTATATGCCCGACGAAGTTGACACCGAAATTCGCTTCGGAGCCTACTTCCCTTCTATCATAACGCAAATTTAGCAATAAAATTGCTTATATACGCCATTCGGAGGATCTTATATGCCTGTCATTTTGTTTTTTTATGTTTTATCGAAATACGAGCTGTTCGCTCCGCCGTCAAGCTGCAAATTTGTTTTTCGCACAAAGAGTCGCATACAATCTGGACACCGGTTGGTCATAGACGCTAATATTTGCCAAAATGGGGCAATTGTTGGGCTAAAAGTCGAAAAACGCTTTTCTCATTTTTTTGTTATACCTGAAAAGGCGTACCTTTGCCGTGTCATTTCGGCCATACATCGACTCATAATACGATACAATACGCTACGCGCCCCCGGGTATTATCGTCGATGCTTTTACGCCCAAGACGCACTACAACAGATTCTACAACAACAGATACTACGGCGACAACCGCTTTTTGACACACCACACCGAATGATTAGACCTTTATCTCGCATAATTCTATCGGCCATATTCCTCGCTGTCGCGCCGATGACACACGCCGACGAAACCGCCGACAACACCGTCGGCAGCGAAATCGCTGACGGCACCACGGTCAAAACCGCGGTATCGGCAGCCGTTGCGGCATCCGAATTGGCGGATTTACAATGGAATGTCTCGAGCGCCGCGCCGCTGCCGCCACTACAACTTGACAGCATCGTCTGCAACTGGAATCCGAGCCTCGGCGCACATCCCGGACCGGTGAGCCTCTACGAGATGCCTGCGTCATGGACGGCACGCTCGCACGACTGGAAGCGACTGTGGTACAACACTATCGCACTCGGTTCGGCCTTTGTGGGCACGCTGTTGGTGCTGGAATGTCTGCCCGAGGACGCCACCTCATGGAATCGCGCCGAATTGCAAGACGTTCCGCTGTTCAAGCGCTGGTACAACCACGTCATAGACAAGGGCGTCGAATGGGACCACGACAAGTTCTACTTCAACTACATACTGCACCCCTACGCCGGAGGCGTGTACTTTATGGCGGCACGCTCGTGCGGCTTCAACTTCTGGCAATCACTGCTTTACTGCACCCTCGTATCCAATGTCGGATGGGAATACGGCATCGAAGCATTCATGGAACGGCCGTCGATACAAGACCTGTTTGTGACGCCGCTCGTAGGCAGTTGCATCGGCGAAGGCTTCTACCGCATCAAGCGCCATATCGTAGACCGCAACTACACCCTTTGGGGCTCGTCCATCTTAGGAAATATCGTAGCATTTCTTGTTGATCCGGTCAACGAATTCGTCGGATTCCTTGACCGCAACCCGGCGCGCCGCGTTGCTCGCGAAAAAGCCGCCGCCCGTGCCGACACCCCCTCGCTGACGATCTCCCCCATGCTGGGCACCCGCTGCGCCGGCTTCGCCCTCACCGCCCGCTTCTAAACCACCCTCGTTGTCTCGGATTTCATCCGTGACAATGACGGACGAAGCATTCCTGACAAAAATTTATATAACTATGAAACAATGAGTTGCTCTATTCATCAATAAGTTGTAACTTTGCCTTCGAATTACAAGAAACTCTCCGATAACATTAATAAACGACATCTTATCATTAGCCAAGAGCATCACAACACTTCTACTCGAATAGTCACAACACCTTACCCACAACTTAGTAAAATGAAAAAGCAATCAGACGAAACGCACAATACACGACAAAGGTCTTACGGTTTGATTTACAAGAAGGCACTTACACTTGCCTCTATCGTCATCGCGGTATTGGCCGGCGGATGCAACTCCGCAGACAAGGCGGATAAGAGTGCAGACGCTACGGATGAGACGTCCTCTGAAACAACAGCGTCTAAGGCTGACGCTGCGGCTGACCGAAGCGAGGGCCTTACGGCAAGTCTATCGGACATCGGTGCCGAGCTGTCACCGGCCTCGGCGGAGGCGAATGAGGCATCATCTGTCGCGCCTCTGACTCAGTATGCACTGGTCGAAGTGCTTGACGGAAATATGGGCGTAGGATTTCGAGCTAAGGCCGGTGAGGTACTGAAGTCGCTCGGCTTCACCGTCAAGCGGTTCGAACGTCCGGCGGATGTCGACGAGATGACGCCTTTTGTTTTTATGACAGCCCATCGCCAAGAGCCGAATGGGTCTACGAATATCGCATTTTTGAGCGGTGAAGACCAGTTGCTTACCATCAATTTTGCAAGCCGCGATGATGTGGATAAATTCGTTGAATCTATGAAAAAATCCGGCTACGAATACTCTGACGGCATCTACGCCCATCCCCAAAACAAGGATGGTCTGGGGCGAATCTATGTCAAAGTCCGGGGACAGAAGGTCAAAATAATATCGCCCTTCGAGATGCTGCCGACCGAATGGTAGTGTCTGTCCTGTCGTAAGCCCCGCACTTCACGGCCGACTCATTTCAGTTTGGAGTGCATTCAGTTAACGATTTGAGCCGATAGACGTCTTGCCACAAATATCTTACCTCGCAGCATTGTCATTTCGGAATTATTGCTTAATTTTGCGTCGGGAAATGACCGTCATCGACATTCGACGCCCGGCTGCATTTTCTCCCTTAAAGAATTACAAACCTTAATAACAACCTGTTTTTTCAAACATCTGAACAGATTGACATATCGGACAAGACTACTATCCCTAACGAATGAAACTTCTACACCTATGCGCGATCGGCATACAGATCGCATGCTTGACGGCATTCGCTGCCGCTTGTTCACACACAGGACCTACTGACGGCACCGATGCTTCCGGTGTCGCCGATTCCATAGTCTCTCAGTCTATCATCGATGTGGACGGCAAAAGCTTTTTGCGACTGGACATCAACACATCCGGAAGCTCCGTCGAGTTGGTAGACTCGATGATTCCGAGTATTGACGACCCCCGAATTTGCTTGTGTGTCGAAGCAGCCTTCACCGGTGAAAAGAAGGAGAGCTTCAACGTCGCCAACGTTGCCGGCGACTACGTAAGCCGCGGAAGACTTCGCCACGGATACCGGTGCGAAGCAAACACCGGTCTGCTGTACAGCGACGACACGCACGTCATCATCGCGCCCACGGACAGCCTTGAAACGCTGTCTCGCCGCGCCGAGGCCGCCGGCGGCAACCTGTTCCAACAAATGCTCTTGGTATATAACGGCACGAACGTCTACAACGACCATCCGATATTCAGCAATTACAAAAACATCTATCGCGCAGTATGCATCTTCGACGATGATGCAGCCAAAGCCAAGGGCATCAAATCCTCCCAAGGGTTCAGCATCATCCAATGCCGTTACCCGGTCACGATGGATACCTTTATGTCTGCATTGTTGCACATCGGCGTACGCCATGCCCTGTATCTTGATATGGGTATGGGCTGGAATTACGGATGGTTCCGCGCCAATGCCGGTGCTCCGGCTCGCCTGCTCTTTGCCGTGCGCTCCATCTACCAAACAAATTGGCTGGTTGTCCGTGCCCGCTGACATATCGCCGAGTGATTGACCTGATACCGTCATAGTTACAGATACACATCGTTCCACACCTCGGACATTCATCACTATATAATACAATATAATACAATGCGAGATTTTTTTTCCATACAAAAAGGGCTTATATTCATCGCTCTACTATGCTTCGGATTTGGCCATTCGGATGCAAAATTGGCCCAAGAAACAATTCAGGCGACAATTATTCCACGGGTAGATGACACAAAGACATACGACAGTACCTACCAATTTGACGGTGAGATACGCCTGATGTATGGTACACATGCGTCTAATAGTTCCTCGCATATTTTCTCGCTACGTTTATACGACAGTAAAAACAACTGCCTTGCATCTTCGTCCACATCCAACAAATCGGAAGGCGGCACCTACTCCTCCTACAACGACAATGAGTATAGATGCTTGAATTTCCTTGGCAAAGACGGTGATGCCGAATGGGTCTTAGGCCAGTTCCAACCCCAAGCTGAAACGCTTATATCTTATCTGCTTATAAACAGTGCCAACGGACGACACTACTTGATATTATTACCGTTCAAGGATTACTACAAACTCTTTATTCACATCACACAAGCCGCTAAGGATGCTGTAATCAACCTTAATAAATGTGACTCCGATATAGGCATTGGCATCATTGCAGACATTTTGTTGCGCCGCGACCTATTCTTCCCGCTAATCAATTTCAAGTAACTCGCCGAGAATGCTCTACCACGGCGAGGGTGTCTTTGCGGTCAGGATACGGGGAGGGTGAGGGCTGTTTCGAGCGCCGAGACGGCGTCATGTACCGTCGGGACGGCATCAATGACAAAGGAGCGGCGTCCGGCATTTTCGCGTATATGCACTCGGCGGCTGTTGAGGTTGAGATAGCTGAGCATACGGCCGAACATTGCCGATTGATAATAGGCAACATTGGAGGCATCCACAAAATAGGTATACATCTTGCCGTTTTTCAGCACCACTTTTTCGATGCCCAAGCGCCGTGCATCGCGACGCAGACGCGGAACGAGGAGCAACTCGCGAGCCACCGCCGGAATGGGGCCGAAGCGGTCGACAAGTCGTGCGGCAAAGGCCTCGAGGTCGTCCTGACGCTCGATGCTGTCCAATTCGCGGTACAGGCTTATGCGCTCGGATTCCTGCGGCACATAGTCGGCAGGCAGCAGCAACTCGAGATCGCTCTCCACCGTGGTGTCGGCTACGAAGTCATCGGCGCCCGTGGCGCCGTCGCCGACGGTATCCGTGGACGCCGTCATCGTGTCCGCAAATTCCTGCGTACGCAATTCGGTAACAGCTTCTTTCAGTATCTTTTGGTAGGTTTCGTAGCCCAAGTCGGCGATAAATCCACTTTGCTCAGCGCCCAGGAGGTTGCCGGCACCGCGAATGTCCAGGTCCTGCATAGCTATATGTATTCCGCTGCCTAAGTCGCTGAAACTCTCTATGGCTTGCAGTCGACGACGTGCCACGCCGGTGAGTTCGGCATCCGGCGGCACAAGTAGGTAGCAGAAGGCCTTACGGCTACTGCGGCCCACGCGTCCACGCAACTGGTGCAACTCGCTCAGCCCGAAGTTTTGCGCATTATTGACTATGATGGTATTGACATTTGGCATATCGATACCCGATTCGACAATAGTCGTAGCTATCAGGATGTCGTAGTCGTGATTGGAGAAGTCGATAATGGCCTTCTCGAGCGCTTCGGGCGGCATCTGCCCGTGTGCAACCACCGAACGGGCATCCGGGACAAGGCGGCTCACCATATTTTGCAGTCGGTATAGTCCTTCGATGCGGTTATTGATAATGAATACCTGGCCTCCGCGTGCCAGTTCGAAGCCTATGGCCTCGAACAGCAAGTCATCGCTGAGCGTATCCACATTTGTGACTATGGGGTAACGGTTGGCCGGCGGAGTGGTCAGCGACGAAAGGTCGCGTGCTCCCATAAGCGAGAATTGCAGCGTACGCGGTATGGGCGTGGCGCTCATGGTGAGCGTATCCACCGACACTTTCATCTGCTTGAGGCGTTCCTTGACGGCGACGCCGAACTTTTGTTCCTCATCTATGATCAGCAATCCCAAGTCGTGGAAATGCACGGTCTTGCCGATGAGCTTGTGCGTACCGATGACAATATCGATTTTTCCATCGGCGAGGTCGGCAAGTATGGCCTTGGTGTCCTTGGCCGAGCGAGCGCGCGACAGATATTCGACACGTACCGGGAACTCCTTAAGGCGCTCCTTGAACGTATTATAGTGCTGGTATGCCAAGACGGTAGTGGGCACCAGTATGGCGGTCTGCTTGCCGTCTACAGCCGCCTTGAAGGCCGCACGTATGGCTATCTCGGTTTTGCCGAAACCTACGTCGCCGCATATCAGGCGGTCCATAGGCCGCGGACTTTCCATATCGGCTTTGACAGCCTGCGTTGCCGTAATCTGGTCCGGTGTGTCTTCGTAGACAAACGATGCTTCGAGCTCGTTCTGCATATAACTGTCCGGCGCAAAGGCATATCCTTGCTGATCCTTACGCGCCGCATACAGACGTATAAGGTCGCGAGCTATATCTTTCAGGCGACTTTTGGTGCGTTCTTTTATGCGATTCCACGCTCCCGAGCCAAGCTTGTTCAGTTTGGGCGCCTCGCCTTCCTGACCACGATATTTGGACAGCTTGTGCAGCGCGTGGATGGACACAAAGACGATATCCTCGTTTTGGTAGACAAGCTTAATCATCTCCTGTGTATGCCCGTTGACATTGGTGCGCAGTAGCCCGGCAAAGCGGCCCACGCCATGATCTACGTGCACTATATAATCGCCGGGGCGTATTGCACCCAATTCCTTGAGCGACAGCGCAACGCGGCCGCTGCGTGCACGCTCGCTGCGCAAAGTATACTTATGAAAACGGTCAAAAATCTGGTGGTCGGTGAATACGCACGCCTTATGCTCATGGTCTACAAATCCCTCGTGCAACGTGCCTTCGACACCGCCGAAGGCTATTTCATCGCCACGGTCGGCAAAGATGTCGCGCAGTCGCTGTATCTGACGAGCGCTGTCACTGAGGATGTATATTTTGTAACCCTTTTGGGCAAAGTCGCCCAAAGACTTGGCTATCAGTTCAAAATTCTTATGATATATACCCTGCGGCGAGCAATGCAGGTCCAGAGTGGCCGGGAATGTTTTGCCGCCGCTTTCCGAGGCCGAAGTGTCCGTCGACTTCTCGGCGTCCGTCGAGGCCGGGTCGGGCGCGGCGCACAGCGTCATGCGGCGCATGGCGTCATAACGCTCGGCAAAGGCATCGGCGTCAACTATGTCGGCGCGTATATCCGCGATGGTCATTCCGTCCTCGTTAGAGGCCATAAGGGCATTGACGGCGATGTCCGAAGCGGCCACTGCACGCACGCGTGCGCAGACGTCTATACCGGCACGCACGGCCACCAGTGTCTTCTCGTCCACAAATTCAAGCAGCGAGGGACTGGCCTTGGCCAGTCGAGTGACATCGGCGGCTATGGACACACTATCTATCTTGTCATCGGACAATTGTGTCTCCACGTCAAAAAAGCGAATGCTATCGATATCGTCGCCGAAGAAGTCGATGCGCACAGGTCGCTCGTCATTGAAGCCGAAGACATCGAGGATGCCACCGCGCATGGCCGCCTGCCCGGGTATATAGACGTAATCAACTTTGCTGAAGCCGTTGTCCAACAGCGTCTGCAGCAATGTCTTCGGGTCGATACTTTGTCCCACACGAAGATTGACGGTATGGCTGTCGACTTCGTCGCGCGACGCCACGCGCTCGGCCAAAGCTTCGGGATAGGATACAATGAAGCGCAGCGGCGAGCGATGCGAGCCTTCCTCGCCGAGCAAGCGCGTAAGCGTCTGCGTGCGCAGTATGCGCGAAGCCTCGTCTTCCTGTCCGTACTTGATGCTGCGGCGATAGCCCGAAGGAAGTATGGCCACGGCCTCGTCGCCGGAGACGCGACACAAGTCGCCATACAGGCACGCCGCATCATCGCTATCGGCGCCTATCACCAACGCGGTGAGCGCCTTACGGCCGGCCGGCAATGCAGCCAGAGCCATCGCGGCGGCACTGCCGCTGACGCCATAGAGGACGCTGCGGCGACGATGCGACAGAGCCTTGAGCGCCTCGGACCGTCCGGCGGCAAAGGCTGCACTGACAACCGCCAGCGGCGTATCGCCACCGACGGTGGATGTGACTGCTTTCGTCTTCATTACTTTTTGCGCAATATGGCGTTATATCGGCGCATATCAGTAAGTATGGCGCGTGCCGCCGCAACATCCGGGTCGTCCTTGACGGCGCGTGCCGAGAGGTCGCGCGTACTGAAATAGCGAGCGGCAATCTCGTCCTCAAGTATTTCCATAATCTGAACCCGACGACGCTCAATGTCGCGCGACAAGTCGGGCTTAAGCATATTTTCGAGGCTGTCAAGCGCGGACTTCACCTCCGGCGTCAAATAGTCCTCGACACGTGCGGCATCACGCAGATACTTGATACCGGCCGCATACGGCGAGTCATACTTGAGCTTGGCCGGGTCTACAAAAGCCTTGAAATCATCAAAAAGCGTGCTATCCGGATGCCAGTCCAGAGTGTCAGACGGAACCTCGGGATGGGTGTTGGCGTAGCGATTGGCAAAATTGTCGATTACGAAGTTGTTGTAGAGCGTATATAGCAGACGGCTGCTTTCGGGCAGCGTCACCGTCGTATCGGGCGAAATACCGCCGCCGTCACGCACCTCGCGTCCCGCCGCCGTATGGTATACCGTTGTCAGTGAATCGGGTATGCGTGCCACCGAGCCGTCGTCGTTGCGATGACCGTAATCTATGGCTTGGATAAGGCGGCCGCTGGGTATATAATAGCGTCCGGTGGTAATCTTAACCAAACCATCGTACGGCAACGGGCGCACATTCTGTACCAAGCCTTTGCCGAACGTACGGCGGCCTACAATGACGGCGCGGTCAAGGTCTTGGAGCGCTCCGGTAACAATTTCGGCCGCACTGGCAGTACCTTCATTGACCAATATCACCAACGGGATCTTGGTGTCCTGCGGCGCCTGAGTGGTCTTGTAGGTGCGGCGGTTGCGAGCTTCGCGACCGCGAATGGTCAGCACCTCCGTACCCTTGGGCACGAAATTGGACACAATCTGCACGGCGCCGTCGACGATGCCGCCGCCGTTGTCACGCAAATCGAGCACAAGACTCTTGACCCGCGGGTCGCGCTTGAGCGTCGCCACTGCATTGCGCACCTCCGTGCCGGTCTTCTCGTTGAAAGTAGTGATGTCTATATATCCCATACCATCGCCGATATATCCGTAATAGGGTAGCGGGTCGATGGTTATGGTACCTCGCGTCACCGTAATATCCAGGATGCTGTCCGCGCCCACCCACGGACGACGCAGCCGTAGCCGCACATCCGTACCGGGACGGCCCTTGAGGCGGCGGCTCACCTCCGTGATGTCCATTGCCGGGGTTACGCTGTCGCCGTCAATGCTTATCAGCACGTCCCCGTGGCGCACGCCGGCACGACGCGCCGGCGAATTCCACGATGGCGCCGTCAGCACCACCACGCTGTCACGGCGTTGTATCACCGAGCCTATGCCGGCGTACTCGCCCGTGGTCACCGATGTGATATCGTCGCGCTCATCGATGCTGAAATACTCGGTATACGGGTCTATTTGCCCGAGCAGAGCGTCTATGGCGGTACGCATGGTCGCCTTAGCGTCCAACGTATCCACATAATTCATCGTCAACTCTTTATAAATGCTGTTAAACAGCTTGAGATTTTGCGAGATGTCCGATTTGGAGAAATGCGCGGCTCCCTTGCCACCGCGTACGCCGGCAAAGGCGACACCGGCCATAGCCAGAATCGCCGCCGACGCCATCAGGATGTGTCGTATCTTCATTGATGCGTCAGTTTCGTTGGTCTATTTTTAAGACGCAGATGCGCGGCAGCAGAGGCCGACATCAGCGCCGGAGAAATCATTCAGCACGGCCCGTCCGCTTGCCCGCGGCCGCCATTTGCCTCCACGAAGTTACAATTAAATTCCCAACCCGCAAAAAAATATCCGTTACATGCTTGTGTATTCACATAAAATACATAAATTTGCTGCCGATAATATTTGGCAATGGTGCAAGAGAGCATCCGAAAAGGAAATTACATAAATGTGAAAAAAACGATTTTCACAACCCCGAATTATCCTTTAGTACATAATTATATCACGCAAAGACGCATCATTACACGTATTTTTTGGAATACAAAAAGACACGTATTGATATAACTACTCAATTTTATTCACAACTAACCCCAAATCAAGGTTCTATGAAAAAAGCCTTAACTCGTAGCCTCGGTGCGGCTCTTGCCGCAATACTGTGTGCGACACCCGCTTACGCCACGCGAGGCGGAGCCCACACTCTTGTAGCCGATGCCTACTTCCAGCAAGTACGCCTACAATGGCGTGCACCCGAAGCACCCAAGACCCTCCAGTGGCACGACGACTACGACTACAATGGAGACAACTTCATCAATGGTGACTTACAGAAAGCACAGGTTGCATACGCCGGTGCCAAATTTACGGCCGAAGACCTCAAGGATTATGTGGGTCAGGTCGTGGACGGCATCACATACGCACAGTATCGCAATGTCGCCAAGGTCACCGGACTGGTATACGAAAACGGCGTAGTCGTGTCACAAGGCGTGGCCGACCACAGCAAATATGTGAAAAACACAACCCTGAAAATCGAACTTGACAATCACGTAACCATCAAAGCCGATGCCGAATACATCTTCGCCATCAAAGTTGAAGGCGGATACAATGTGGACTTCGTGCTTATGAAGGACAAGACCACCGATGCCCCCGGCAAAGGCGATCTATACAGCACCGACGGCAAAAACTGGACAGCCACCGGCGCCGGTGATTACCTGGTGACCGCCAATATCGTCAATAAAGTAGACGAAGCCCCCACGGGTTATAGCGTAATGATGGACGGAGACTTCTACAACCCGGAAGACGTCACCATCACCAGCGCCAAGAACAAATATTCCGGAGTCATAGAGTACACCGCCGTAATGAACAACGTTCCCGCCGGCAAGCATCAGGTCTATGTATCAGCCGACTACCCCGACGAGCATCGTCTGTCGGCTACCACATGCACGGTGACAACCCTTGACTTCGCCAAGTCCGCGCCCTCGGCACACTACAGCTACAACACCTGGGCCGGCGACTTCAAGCACGTCCTGGTATGGAACGAGCCCCTCACCGGAGGCAGCAACCTCACTTGGGGCAATGACGAAGTTGTCCTCTCGATAGGCGGCTCCGCAAAATCCAACACCAAGGTATGGATACGCAACGTCTTCACTGCCGATGACCTTACAGCCTTCGGCACGAATGCCAAGATTACAAATATAAAGACCATCTTCACCGAAGCCGTGATCAGCGCCGTCAAACTCTTTGTAATGAAAGACGGCGTCATCGACTACGCACAAGACGCTTCCGCAGACGAAATTGCCGCTATAAAAGCCAACGAAGTCAGCACATTTGCAATGAGCGAGCCCTACGCACTGACACCCGGACACACATACGCATACGGTCTGTATATATTACACACCACAGGCAAGCATCCCATAGGCATCACCTCAGCCCGAACCGTTGACGTACTCGGTAATACATTCTCAGTTACATCGCCCAGCTCCAAAGGCTTCGAGAAAACATCTCCCACCTGGAAGACGCTGAAGAGCGGCGGTTTCTCCGGCAACTGGGCATTGTATGCCACACTCGAAGGCGCCACCACCAAAGAAGCACCCACCGGATATACCCTCACTCGCGACGGCGAAGTCATCGCTTCCGGCATCAAGAGCACCACATATACGGACGCCGTGCCCGGCCCCGGTAGCTACATCTACACCCTGAAGGCCGACTACGACTACTACACGTCATATCCCGAAGAATTTACCGTAAATGTTTCGCTGCCCGAGAAATATGCAGCGCCCGAACTCAGCGGACACGCCTACAACAAAGAACTCAACGAGGTTTCCATCGCATGGAATATGGACCAAAAGTTGTCCAAGTGCGATGCCGCTCAGTACCTCACAGGCTTTGAAGAAGAGATGACCATGATGTGGGGTTCACAGTTCACAAAAGACGAACTCGCAGCATACAAAGGTATGAAAATTAATCGCTTGAAATTTGCTATCGGCGAAGCCATCGGCGATTTCAAAGTAGGCGTATACACCGCCAAAGGCAAGGCCCTTGCCGAACTATCCTTCAAAGACGGCGAAATAAGCCCGCTCGCCATATATACAGCACCGCTGGAAACGCCTGTCGAAATCACCGGCGAAGAAGACCTCTACCTTGCTTATAGCGGCACTATACCGGCCAAAGCTCAAGCGCTGATCGTCGACGCAGGCCCGCTGAAAACCGGCGGCGCACGCATAAGCCTCACCAACGGTCTCAACTGGATAAACCTTGCCACCGTATCCGCAGAAGCCACTGACAACAACCTCTTTATAGACGCTTACGTCACCGAGGGCGAATCCGGCTCAACAACCGAACAGGCTATCTCAATGAGCAATGCCGCAAGCCTGGGTATCAGCCCGGTACAAGCAACCGAAGAACCCATCGATGCTGTATACACCAAAAACGCTCCGAAGGTGATAGCCAAGGCAGCTAACAGACCCAAACCGCTGAAATTCAACATATACCGCAACGGCGAGGTCATTGCCACCACTACCGAAATGGCTTACATCGACAAGTTGCCGTCGTTCAATGAGTATACATACTACATCACCGCCGTATACGAAAACAACTGGGAATCGCCCGCCACACGCTCCTTCACCGTAAGCCGCCCCATCGTTCAAAAGGGTGTAGCACCCTACGCACTCACCGGCACATCCACTGCCGACGGCCTCAACCTCACCTGGAAATCACCCGACCAAGCACTCACGATGACCTATGTTCAGGGCACCAAGATCGGTGGTCTCGGACTTACCGGCAAAGACCTCACGCCCCACGCATTCATCCGCTTTGCCAAGGAAGACCTGAAACCATACATTGGTCAACGCATCGACCACATTATGTTCGGCCTCTACTCTACGGACGTATCTGACGTGGCCATCGAAATCGCCGAAGACGAAAATATCGTATACCACCAGCCTGTATCCACAGTCACCACCGGTTGGAATGACGTGCGCCTCAACGAGCCGTACCTCATCAAGGAAGGTGCCGACCTGTATATAGGCTACACTCTGTCGCACGAATCAGGCATCAAGCCCCTCGGCGTTGATGTTATGGAAGACGGCACATTCCCCAGCGACCCCGACAAGGGTGACATCCTCACCAACAGCGGCGCCCCCGGATACTGGTATCGTCTGTCCGTGAAGTTCAAGCTCAACTACAACTGGGCCATTAAAGCCGTCCTGGCCAACGATGACCAGACTGTAAACAAAACTCAGGACGCTGACGGCATCACCTACAACCTGTATTGCGAAGGCGAGAAGATTCGCGAAGGTCTGACCGATACTTCCGTCATCATTCCCGATGCAAAACAAGGAAACTACTACGTCACCGCCATCCAAAACGGCATCGAGTCCGGCGAATCCAATAAAGTATTCTTCTACACCGGTGCCATTGATGACATCACCGTAGACGACAACGCCGCTGCCGAGTACTTCAACCTGCAAGGCATCCGCGTGGACGCCGACAACCTGACCCCCGGCATCTACGTACGCCGCAGCGCCAACGGCAAAGTCGCCAAAGTCTATGTCAAATAACGACAACAAGACCCACAATCCATAACGGAATACGGCATCACTGATTGCCGCCGTATCCGTCCCCTTCAATCTCGGGGCGTGTCCGCACAGAGGCACGCCCCGAGCTTTGTATTTGCCACTAAAACGCATCCTCTCATCCCCATTTTTGCCGCTAAGCGTAGGCCGTTACGCAAAAAATCAGTAGATTTGCAGCGCAAAAGCGCTGCACAACATCATATACACGACACAAAATGCCCGAAGGCTATACATACTATTCCGACACCTGCCTTATATTCATCGTCACAGGAATCATCTGCGGCATCATCCGACTGATGCACCACTGCCGCCCGTACGACAAAGAAGCCCGATATTTCTATCCGGCAAGTTCGCTTACCGCCTTTTTATTTATGGCTATAGCGATATTGACGCCCTATTACCTGCATCCGGAAGCCCCGGGGACGTGGGTCTTTGTACGCGTCTTCGGCGTAGTATACTATCCCGCAGCATTTACGGCCATGTTCCTGCGGTACTTCAAATGGCAAAAGATGCGCGGGCCGGGAGCCATTCTGTTCTTTTATACGCCCATAAGTCTGCTATTTGTCATGGCCGGCGCCGTGATGTACGCTCCTGCCGGCGTATGGATTGAGGCACACGCCTCTACGATACTCGGCATAGCCTCCGGCATAGGCTTAATCCTGACGGCGTATATGCTCAAGACGCTGCTTTGGCTCAGAAACCGTATCTCGGCATACAACAAGGGCAACTTTGCGGACATCAACGACTTTCCGCACAAATTCGCCGGCAAAGTCATCTATATTCCGGCAATATGGACCGCGATAGTCTGGGCGATACTGATTGCCGACAGCCGCGGCCTTAATATGGCGGCCGATATTATCCTATCTATATGGATGGTGCTATTCCTGTGCCTGATACTTCACCCGCAACGTCTTCTGCGACCCAAGTACATCGAAGAAGACATCGACCAAATCGAAAGCCGCAAAACCAAGCTTATGGAAGAAGCCATCATCGCGGCCAAAGAGGAAGAAGTCAACGAAGCGAAAGATGCTGCAACGGCCGAGCCCGAATCGCCCGAAGCCCGCCGCCAAGTCCTCGATATTATCCTGCAAAAATATCGCGAACCGCACTTGCAAAAATCGGACATACTCGCACTCATAGACTCGGGCAAAAAAAGCAGCGCCAATCGCTTTATCATTCGAATCGGATACTACAACCTCATCAATATGTTCCGTCTGGAACATGCACGCCTGTACGGACTGGCACATCCCGAAGCCAAGCAGAGCGAAATAGCCGAAGCCGCCGGCTTTGCCTCCGGCTCGAGTTTCAGCAAGGCCAAGCGCAGCGTGCCGCAGGTTGACCCCGAAATCGTCAGCGGCGTCAAACTGTAACCCGGCACATCCTTTCTGAGTCCGATCAAAGAAAGTATTTACAGGGGAAATCCAATATCTTTTCAAAAACACCGCAATTTGTCAATAAGGCCAAACAAGCCGGGCCACACCGACACGTCAGCGGAAAATCTATCCGTTCCGGATGTAGCTCAGCGGAAAATATACCTCTTTGCGCCTCGACTCTCTGTCGTGCAGCAACGCAAAAAGCGATTGTCACTTGTGCTCAGCGGAAAGTTAAAACATGTCGCGGATACTCTTAGCGGAAAATGAAATTGTCGATACGGCCAAATATCGCGAGTAATTATGGGTAAATTTGCAAAAACAAATGTTTGTGCGCATATCGGACCATATTATGATGCGTACATCAGCAGAAAACGCAATGACCCCTAATACAGATCTTCTATATACACTTACTTTGCGGAGTCCGATACACCGCAGGATACAAAGACCGAGAGCACCGCGACATCTGCCGCGATGCCCTCGTCTAATTTATCCGACCGGTCATCCATTATGATTGAAAACATCCAACCCTAACACGATATGACTATACGACGAATAATCTGCACCCTATGCGCGATGCTGTTTACAGCCGGCATTGCCGTGACGGCGCAAGAGCAAGGCGAGAGCCGCGTCCTCACGTTCCGCTTTGCCGCCACTTCAGACCGTTTTTACGATGGCTATCAGGACAACCACAACCAGATAGCGGCACTGATTGAGTGCGTCAATACACACAAGGAAGCAATCCTTGCCGGCGATGTTCCGGTAGCCGTATTCGGATATTGCGACTCGTGCGGCAGTACCGAAGCCAATCTTGCAACGGCTCGCACACGCAGCAATCGCGTCAAGTCCGAAATGATTACTCGCTGCGGCCTTACCGAGCAGTGCTTCCGTACTACCAATCACTCGGACGGCGGCAATTACGTAGAAGTACGTATCACTCTGCCCTACTCCGAGGCCGTGACCCTGCCTATGCCCGAGCCGTCAAAGCCGGTGGTGACGGACGAGCCCGAAGCCGAGCCTAAATCGACGCCCGTGACGCTGCCCGCCGATACCGTCGAGCAACAACCCGTTGTTACAACGTCTGTCGCCCGTCGCCCTCACATCGACCTGCGTGCCAACCTGTTGCGCTGGGCTACACTCACCCCCGACCTCGGCATCGAATGGCATGCCTCCGAGCGTTTCAGCATCCTGGCTCACGGGTCTTGGACTTCGTGGTCGTGGAACGATAAAGATCGCCGCTATGCCCTCTGGGAGGTATTACCCGAAGCACGCCTGTACATGGGCAAGGACAACCGCGGATACCTCGGCATCTACGGTCATTACGGCGATTTCAACTACAAATTCACCGACACCGGACGCCAAGGCACCGTCAAGGGCGGCGGCATCAAGGGCGGATACGTATTCCGACTCAATAAAGCCCTCTCGCTTGACCTCTCGGTAGGCATCGGAGGCCTCAACGCCGATTACGATAAATACTACCTGTACGACGGCACTCGCGTACGCCTCGAACATGGCAACAAAAATTATTGGGGCGTCACCCATGCAGGCGTCACCTTGGTGTGGAACATATTTTAATGCTCTGAAACGATGAACCTCTTCAAACTCAGCATATTTGCAGGCATTGCCGCCACCGCATTATCCTCGTGCGTCAAAGACACCCTCTACGATGCCAAAGGCAAAATCGAAGTGACCACCGTCTGGAACAACATTTCGGCAGACGCCGCGATGCCGTCCGAATATACCATGCACCTGCAATGGACTACGCCGGACGTACGCATCGAAGGCGGCGACCACACCGTCACGGCCTCCGGCGACAAATACACCTTCAATGGTATCGCCATAGGCGATTACAGCCTGTCGGCATACAACACCCCGGACGGCGTGATCATTAACGGTAACCGCGCCGCTATTGCAATAGCCTACGGAGGCGGCGGCATCATCGCCAATCCCGGCACAATGTTCTCCGGCGACTACCACGACTATACAAGCACGATACACGTCGCCCCGGCGGCGACATATTATGCCACCGTCAATATGGTACAGCTAATGCGCAGCATTGACCTCGTACTCAACGTCATCGAAGGCGACTACGACCGTATCGCGTCAGCCACGGCAACACTCAACGGCGTATACGGCGCCATAGACTTCATCACACACAGCGCCGACCCCGCCGACCGCACACGCACCACGGCCGAGCGGCTTCGTCAGTCAGAAGCACTACTGACGGCACAGTTCCGGCTATTCGCGATACCGGAAGCCGATTATAGCAATATGTCGCTGAAAGTGGATATACTATTTGACAACGGCGATATTCGCACCATCACCTCCGACATCTCCGGCGTAACCAAAGACTTCGGCAAAGCAGTCAACCCGTTGACCGTCACCGCCGACCTGCGCCTACCGGTCAAAGGCGGCTTCATCGGTTCGATTGACGGATGGAAGGTCGCCGACGGCGGTGGATACGACGCTCATTGACGTCATCCAATGTATATTACGACCGAATTAAGACAAACAGGAATAAAATAAAAACACAACATAACAACCGATTATGAAAAAAACAACGCTACTTACGATTGCTTTGGCAGCCACACTTACGGCCTGCAATAACGACAACCCAACGCCGAACACAGGCGCCGACGAACCCAATTTCAGCGCAAGCATAGCCACAGCCCCCGGCTCGCGTGCCTACGACAGCTCATGGGAATCCGGTGACGTCATCGGCATCTCCGGCCAAAGCGGCGACAAGACATACTCCAATCTCAAGTACACCACCGACGGCACCGGCACTTTTGCCGCAGCCGGCGACCATATATACTTCCAGGACAATGCCGAAGTGACTTTCACCTCATACTATCCGTGGAGTGATGCCGCCGCAAGTGCCGATACACGCATCCAGGCTTCACAAAAGGCTTTTGACTACCTGTGGGCACAGGCCACGGGCAGCAAATCAAGCCCCAATGTTAAGTTCAACTTTGCGCACAAGATGTCAAAAGTTGTCATCACCGCACGTTGCGGCAGCGATGTAACCTATGACGAAGTCAAGAACGCCGTTCTGTCGTTAGGTGAATTCAATGCCTCAGCCTCTTTTGATCGCACAACCGGCACCGTAACCTCCAAGGATGCAGCCACGCTGACATTTGCGAACAACGCCACAGACGAGCAAAACGCCCCGGCCGCAGCCGATGACGCAGCCAAGACTGTGGCCTATACGCTGATAGTGGCTCCGCAATCCTTCGCCAACGCGCTGACATTCACCGCCACACAGCCCGGTGCACAGACATATACCGCCGCCATAGACTTCACCGCCGCCAACCGCAATGCCGGCGTCGCCAACCCGCGCAACGAGTGGCTCGCCGGATACCAATACGACATCAGCGTCACCATACACAAGACCGGCGTATCGGTACAAGGCTGCACCATCACAGCCTGGACCGAAGCCGACGGCGGCAACTTCGATGCAAAGTAACATCGCCCGACCACACGACACAAATCACAGACAAACAATCAAATCATACGATAAACATCTCATAGAAATGAAACTTCATAACATTCTCCTTCCCTCTCTTGCAATCTTCGCTCTGGCATCCTGCTCCTCGGACAACGAACCCGACAATACGCCGACAGCCCTCAAAATCACTGCCGGATTCGGAACCAATTCCCGCGCCATAGGCTCAACATGGGAAGCCGATAATATCGGCGTATACGCCATCGCCGGCAACGACAAGATGCAGGACAAATACAAGAATATACCCTACTCCACCACCTCGACAAGCGAAGTCGCCGAATTCACCGCCGATGCCAGCCCGATATACTTCGAAGGCACCGGAGATGTAACCTTCTGTGCATATGGACCGTACGAAAGCGGTGCGACCTGGAACAAGCCCCAAGTGAACACCCGCAGTCAAGTGACACGCGAACAGCAAAAACGCATCGACTTCATCTATGCCTCCGGTGCCGTAGCCTCCAAGAGCAACCCCACACTGACCTTCACCGGAGACAAATCCTTCCGCCACGTCATGTCGCGCCTGGTAGTCAAGCTCAAACCCGGCGACGGCCTCACAACACCTGACGTTGCCATCGGCGGCCACTACATCGACGGCCTCATCCATGACGGCACCTTCGACCTAACCACCGGCGCAGTATCGCCCTCCGGCAGCCCCATCGAATGGTCGCTGGTGTACTCGATGCGCACCACCGATATGGCCAATAATGTCGTCACCTATGACGCCATCATACCCCAGACGCTGACAACACCGCTGAAATACAAGGCCGTAATCGCAGCACAGCCATACGTCAACGACACCGCGATGATGCCCGCCCTCGAGCCCGGCAAGACCTACACCTACACCATCACCATCCATAAGACAGGTCTCAAAATCGAAGGCTGCACCGTCACCGACTGGGTAGACGGCGGCAGCGGATCCGGCGAAGCCGTGATGCAATAAGCCCGCGACTAATCGCGAGGGATGTGTCAAAACAGTGCATCTCTATATGTGCCTTAATGGGGGATCATTGTAACGGCACAATATGTTGCACCTGCAGCGGCAGAGCTACAAGAAGCTAATATACCGCGTGATACTGCACATATTTTTGACTTCTTCACACACGGCGGAAACGCCACTCCCCCCTACAAGGGAAACCACCAATCTAAAAACACCGCCAATATGACGTTAAAGCATATTCTAACAATTTCGTCCGCCATAGCACTCTCGGCAATGTATTTATGCTCCTGCGCCGGAGAAGACGGCCCGGACTTCACCGACAGCAGGGAGCTGCAAATCTCCGGCACATTCGCCGGGGAGAGCGCCCCGCAGTCCCGAGTAAACGGCTCACTATGGGAAGGCGACACCATCGGCGTATACATCATAGCGCCACGGGACCACGCCATTGTCAAAGACTATCAAAACCTTCCCTATTACACCACTTCCACCGGAACGACGGCAGATTTCACCAAGATTGGCAAGGCCATCGCCGTCTCCGACCTGACGGCAGGGACTAATTCCATTGTCGCGTATGCGCCATACACCCCCGACGATCCGAGCCGAGCAGACAGCTCAAACTACGGATTAGCAATCGACACCCGCAAGCAAAACACCAGCGAGCTACAACGCAAGCTTGACATTATACGTGTGCAAAGAGGAATACAGGCCGGCTGGATAAGCAGCGGCAAAATCGACAACCTTGTCTTCGAGCACCAAATGTCGAAAATTGTCGTGAAAATCAAGGCAGACCCGGCAACCGGAATCACTCTCAACGACATAGCCAATGCCGAATGTACCTTGGGCGGCATACAGCACGACGACATCAATTTCAGCACGATATGGAACTCGTTTAATTTTGGCAAAAACACAAGCATCGACGACTGGTCGCTCAGAGACAACACCATACAACAAATCATTGACAACGAGACGGAGCATGCCGTGATCTATACGGCAATCGTAGCCCCACAGACAGCATCCGGCGCCTATCTAACGCTGACAATCAACGGCAAATCATATAAAAGCAACGACTCGCTATTCAGCCGACTAAAGCGAAACAGCGTCCATACATACACCATCACCATCAGACCTTCCGAGCTGAGTTTCACAGCCACAATAAAGGATTGGGCTGACGGCGGCGAGTACTTTGCCGAACAATAATCGCCGCGCCCGCACCGAACAACACGCACATCCATCAACGGACATACATACAGACATGAACAAAAGCATCAAGAAATACATCTACGCCATACTTGGCGGCATACTGCCGGCTGCGCTACTCGCGGCCTGCGCCTCCGACGACCCCAAACCGCAAGACTCGGTCGGCACGCCCCTCGAGTTTATCGCCAGCGGCCTCAATATGAGCGCCGAAGGCTCGGTCAGCTCGCGCTCGGCATGGTTGGAAGTGGACACCGGCGGCGTGGCCATCCAAACCATTGACGGCCTGCGCAAATACATCGTGTCAGACACCCTGGACGGCGCGACTGCCTTGCTCACCTCATCCAACCCATTCAAAATCAATGCCGGCGAGATACTCGAAGTCATCGGACGTTTTCCCAACCGCTACTACCCCGTAGGAGACACCATTATATGGACAACCTGCCATCTGTCCACCATCAGCGACGACCTCATGCTCGCCTACTCCAATAACATTGCAAGCGACGGCCGCAAACTTGACTTCTACCATACCCAGGCCAAAGTCATCGTCAACATCCGCAACACGCCATACATCAAAAACTTGTACCAAAACTGCTGGCACGTCCTGCTCCGGGACATCGACCTAACCGCCGAATACAACATCGACAAAACCTTCAGAAAGATAAACCTGGAACTCATCAAGTCATACAACACCGCGGACAAGGTGTCCCCGCACGACAGGTTATACCCGGCAAACACCGTCAATTGGGGCTCGGTAACCGAAGAGGCCGCATATTCGTATGAGACAATAATCGTTGCACAGAAGCGAGCCACAAAAAAACCATTCATCCTTATGGAATACCGTCCCGTACCGGGCATCGGCCCGCAAATAACGCACAGCATAGACCTGTCCAAATTCGTGACCTCATCCGAGTTCGAGTTCAAGAGCGGATACGTCTACACCTTCAATATCACCATCAACGGTAGCAGCAAGGACGACGTCGAAGTCACCACGACATCTATGCCGTGGGCCAAGAACGGCAACGACTACTCGCTCACGATTTGACGCCGCGATATAGCCCCCCAAATGCAGTGACAATAAGCACAAAATCAAGCAGATGAAAAAGACCATACGACATATAGCATTACTCCTGACGGCGCTGCCGGTATGCACCCTGGCCGTATCCTGCGCCTCGGACGAACCGACTGCCAACGAACGGCCCAGATACGCCTTAGAAGTCGGCAATATAACACTTGCGGACTACACCGAGACACCCTGGAACAACAAAACGGGATCAAGAATGACCGAAAACGATGACTTGTCGGCAACCGTGCTGGAATGGAACGGCACGGAAACATTCATCGTGCGCGAGCTCAGCGACGATGCAGCCGACTGCGTGCAGGCACAGCCGGAAGGTATCGGCCAAATCACCCTGGTGACAGACCCCGACGGCCGGAAGAAAGTCCAAATCGACAAGCCTATAATGGCCTACCGCGACCTCGAAGTCAACAAGTATATCGCATTCACGCCCAACACTTTCGACATTACAGAACAAAGCGAGGGGCTGAAATACCTACTCATATCGGACACCGCAACCGTTGCAAAAGACCAAGGTCAAGTAGACTTCAACTTCCACAACGGATTGGGCATCCTGCGCGTATACGTCACCGGCCCTTATGCCGACAAAGTCGAGACCATCGAGTTTGACAGCAAGAAGCAGGCCGGCGTCCGCATCACCCCCGAGCGAGGATTCCACGTACGTCCCTTCGGCAGCTACGGATACATCAAGGCCAAGAAACACGTGACCCCCGGCGGCACATTCTGGCAGGCAGCCGTGGTACCCGACGAACTATTCAACGTCTCCGGCTCGGGAAAGATTGTCCACCTATCCTCGGTAGAATACATCCGCATTAACGGAGACAAGACCTACTCCCTCATAGAAGCATTCCGCAGCGGTTCCAACGAGAACGACATCATCGCCGCCGGCAAAATCACCACCCTCACCATCACCGTCAACAACGAACCCTAAGCCCCCGACCGGCGTTGCTTCCGGACAAAAGGACATTCTCTCGCTCCACTTGCGCCGACAAGGGCTGAACTGCCGACCGGACTATTCATCCAAGACACAACTATCCGCTATATAAGTATCTGCCGGGCAGAACGGAAGCCACAGCTTCGCTCTGTCCGGCAAATCATAATATGTTATGGAGAATTGCGCTACGTGTTGTCGGGCGTAACACGAGTCACCACCCGACTTGGGCCTGATTGAGATTATTCGACGACAGTCAGACGTTGACGGTAATCAGACTTCGGCGGCGATGGTGTTGACAATGAGGCCGGCAAGGGCGAGGCCGAAGGCGGCAGTGGCAAAGACTACAGTGCCGTTGGGACGCTTGGCGCCGTTGACGGTGGCTTCGCGCTCGGTGGGGCGGACGTTGGGCACCTGCTGAGGCGAGTAGGCGCAACTGAATTTGCGTTTGGGGAAGATGCCGCTGCGACGAAAGCGTTGTCGCAAGGCGCGTGCCAGCGGGTCACCCTCCACTTTCCAGAACTCGGCAATACGTATCTGCGTAAGGTCGGTTTTGCAAGCCGCGCCCATGCTCGAGACAAGTCTGGCGGACGATGCCGTGGCATTGCATATCAGCAGCGCTTTGTCCGCGAGCGAATCAATGGCGTCCACCACCCAGTCGTATGCGTTGAGGTCGAAATCATCGGCCGTCTCGGCGGTGTATATGCCGTGTACGGCACGGACGTCGATGTCCGGATTGACGGCACGCAGACGCTCGGCGGCGACATCCACTTTGGGGCGACCTATGGTCTCACAAGTGGCTATGAGCTGACGATTGATATTGCTGGGCGCTACGGTATCGCTATCCACCAGCGTGATATGTCCGACGCCGCTACGCGCCAGTGCTTCGGCGCACCATGACCCCACGCCTCCGACGCCGAAGACGATGACACGAAGGCAGCCGAGCCGCTCGAGGGCCGTATGACCCAAGAGCAGCTCGGTGCGATCAAAAAATGTAGAAATGCTTGCGTTCACTTGACGAGTACGCGACGGCTGAAGTCATCGACAACAACGATATACAGACCATTATCCAGGTCAAGGGCGTTGTCGCCGGCGTTCAGTGTGCCATTGAAATATGTGATACCGTCGATGCCGTAGATTTGTACGGCGGCTTGCTCGGTGAGGCTGACTATGAGTCGGCCGTTGAGGCTGTAAGCCGTCCACGCGTGGTAGTCGCTTTCGACACCTTCGATGCCGCCACGGTAGTGAGACATGGCGATGTTGTCGAAGTGTGCGCGGCCGCCGGCGGTCTGTGCAAAGCGTACGCGGACATCTCCGCTGACATTGGCGGTGACGGTGTACTTCTTGTAGCCTTCGTTCTTGGGCAGGGTGATGGTAGCGGCTGTTTTCCAGTTGTTTCCGCCGTCGGTGGAACATTCTACCTTGAATTCGCATGCAGCGTCTCCATCCCATGCCTTGGCATAGAAGGTGATTTCGCCCACGCCGCCGGCGATATCTTCAGCTGTCTCGAAGGACGAAGAAGAAGTCTTGCCAAAGCGCATATAGTTTGACCCGGCATAAGCTCTCTTGCTTTCGGCAAATACGCCGGCATCGTGGAGGTTCCAGACGCACATTGTGCCTTGAACCGTAGCGGCGCTGTAGTTGCCGTTAACAGCAGCCTCGAAGTCCTCGAAGAAGTCGATGGCTTCGGCGACCTTAGCCGATACTTCGGCCTCATCGGTAGTATATGTCTCGCCCTTGGCAGTCGTAGCCGTGGCAATTATGGAGCTGGCAAATGTGCCGGCCTTGGCGCTGTTGACGCGGATATATATACGGTCTTCTTCGGGCTTGATGACGATTTTTTGCGCCCATTCGGCTTTGTCCGAAGACAGCTCGAACGGAGCATTGACTTCAATGGTGATGTCCGAATTGAGGTTCTCGATTTCGACAATAAGTTCCTCAGCCTCGGAAGGTGTGCCCGGTTCGGCTACCAGCGACAGCTCGCCGTCGTGCAGGAATTCGATAGACGGTATCGGGGCTGCGGTGGTGACGTTGATTTTGTTTGAAGTCAACGTCTTGGATGTCAGATAATATGTGTAGGCCGTTTCGGGAGCAAGGACGTCGCATACGCACTGCTCGTCTTTGGCCTTAACTGTGCGCGGATAGGATGCCACAGCTTTGCCTTGGGCATCAAGCAGATAGAGCGTGTAAGTGCCGTCAGCGGCTTCATCGCCTACGTATGTCCAGTGAGCCACGAAGCTTTCGTCGCTGATATTGGTGGCGGCGCCGACGGGCAGTCCGGTCATTGCATTGGCAGTCAACTTGACGGTAGCCTTAGCCGTTCCGGAAGTGAGCGTGAGCGTTCCTGCGGCATTACCGGCTGCTGCTGCCGTATAAGTCAGGGTGAGGGTGGTGCCGTCAGTGGTCATGGCCGCATTGGCGGCGAGAGTGGTAGCGGTGGCGGCAAATCCGGTGCCGCTGACGCTAACGCTGATGGCTTCTTTGAGGCCTTCGGCCTTGACGGTCACGGTCTTGGTGCGTGCCAAGCCTACGGCCGTAACACCGAAGTCTACGGTGCTGCCATCCACAGGAAGCAGGAAGGCCGGGTCGGCGCTGATATTGGTGGACCAGTTTTGGCCTTTCTTATTGCCCCAGAGATATTCGGCCAATTCGGGATGGTCGATGAAGGGGTTACGGTTGCCTTGTGCGCCGTATACGACTTCCTGACGATCAAGTTCCTTCTGGCTTACGGGGTCTTGACGATGCCATTTCAGCAGCAGGTTGATGGCCCATGACGAAAATACTGGGTAGCTGTTACCGGCCAGCATCTTGGAGTTCCATCCGGCGATTTTGTCGTTATAGGCCGCAGCCATATAGAAATACGAGCGGGCAAAGTCGCCTTTATACTGATCGTCCGGTTCGAACACCGTGCCCGAGTATCCAGGGAAGGTGCAGTCGCCAAGGCGTCCGAGGGCCTTTACACTGCCGCTGGAAGACAGCGTCGTACCATTGGCACATTCGCCGTAGGGGAAGTTGGAACGTTGGCCGTTGACCTTACCATCGGTGGGATAGATATGGAAAGCCTCGGAGTACATCGGTTTTGCATCGTTGAACCAGCTCTTGGGGAATGAGTGCTCGCGGTTGTAGCAGTCACCCACCTTGCTGTAATTGCCACAAGTGGTGCCCGGCTTCCAGTGCTTTGTCGAATACATATCCCAGATAGTACCATCGGGATACACATCGGAGGTCTTATAGAGAGTGAGCAAGCCATTGTAGCCCACATCTTTGTGGGGGCCCACTTTTTTGCATAGAGCCGACAGCAGTGCGGCTCCGGACTTGTTTTCGCATGTAGAATAGTAGCCCGACGGCTCTGCGGCCCGGGCAAAGGCTGTCGACACTAAGGCCAGTGTCAGGACAGCACCTTTTAAGTACCGTAAAATCATGATACGATTGGTTTGTTATGTGTTTTGGTTTCTTTGTAGTAATGCTCGGTTGCTCTAAGCGCATCGAAATTCGTACCTATACGGCATGTACCTCAACGGCAGCCATCATAAGCGGCAGCCATCATAAGCGGCAGACACCGCATCTGATTTGGGCAGGTGTGAATTGCTCGGTTTTAGGGCAATGGACTGCAAAGTTACGCAAAAACTCCGACCCGCCAAGCATTTGCTCCAAAAAAAACGCTGAGCATCAAACGAAAGATTCAGATAAGAAGTGCAACGGCAAAAAAAAAGTCACACTCCAAATGAGCCGAATATGTTCATTCGGGCAAAAATGTACCGGCTATTTACATTATGGCGATAGAGATAAGCCGAGCGCCGAAAGCACTCCGAACGTTATCGCATCATCTCATCCCTAATAATCCTCGTGCTGTTCGTCCGAATAATCTTCGTCAAAATCTATCTCGTCATCATATCCGTCAAATACCGGCTCGCCGGTATTGGTTTGGTAATCGTAATCGACATACATATCGTGTTCCGGATCGCCGTTGTACGCATCACGGTCGTCATAATTTCCCATAGTCATATTTTATTATTGCTATTCTTGTATACTTATGTGTTGTCTAAGGCAAGATGGCTCGCGCCTTTCGAATAATGACTGATGCGAATTTAGTACTTAATTTCGAGATAGCTTAATCCGAAGAAGTAAAATCAACTTAATTTGAAGATATATTGCTTCTTAAACTACCCGAAATTTAGATCCGTCCCGATTTTCACCGGCTCAAAACGGGGAAAGAAGCGGATTACGGAATTTTTTCTTTGATAATTGGAGGGGAAGTCGTAACTTTGCGGCGCAAACAGGTGCGCGGCCGCTGTGCCGCGCTTAAAAGGGAATCGGGTGCAAATCCCGGACAGTCCCGCTGCTGTGAGCCTCACGCCGCTGCGCATCAGCACATTGGCACGACCTCGGACATACGTCACTATACCGCCGCAGGCGATACGGGAAGGCGTCCGAAGCCGGTCGGAGGCAAGTCAGAAGACCTGCCTGAAAGCAAAACCGCCGATGCTCTGCCAAGGGCGTCACAGCGACGCCGGCTTGCGAGGACGAGCTCAGAGTCTCATCAGACCCGAAATTCCTGCCGGGAATATCGGCGCATTGCGCGCCGTCCGTTCCGGAGGATGCGGCAACAGCATCTGCGATATGTTTCACTCGCGCCCTTGTCCGCCATGGCGGAAGGAGCACAACACATTCGACAGATGCCACAAACATCTAAGACATTTTTGAAAGAACTCCGCGTATACCGTCAAGTATGCGTGGCGGCCGTCCTCGCACTTGCAGCCGCCACCGCCGTGTATGCGCAGCACCCCGAAAGCACTTCGACCACCGAAGCCGAGCGCGACAGCGCCGCCATCGAAGCCCGCGCAATGAGATGGAGCGACAGCATCCAATCGCTGCATGAGTTGATAGTAACCACACGACGCCCGTGGGAACCCACCGAAATCATTCCCGTACAGACACTTGCCGGCGAGGAGCTGCGCCGTCTGTCCAGCAACAGCGTGGCCGATGCGTTGCGCTACTTCTCGGGTGTACAGGTCAAGGATTACGGCGGCGTCGGAGGCATCAAGACTGTCAATATCCGCTCGATGGGCACCAATCACACCGGCGTAGTGTACGATGGAGTGGCTCTGGGTAACGCCCAAAACGGCCAGATTGACCTCGGACAATTCTCACTGGACAACATGGAGGCGTTGTCGCTGTACAACGGCCAGAAAAGTCAGATATTGCAGCCGGCACGCGACTTCGGCAACGCCGGCACAATATATATGCGTACCGCCGTACCTCGATTTGAGGGCGACGAGACATACCATGCTCGTGCGGCAGTACGCACCGGCAGCTTTGATCTCATCAACCCCTCGGCATTGGTACAGCTCAAACTGTCGCGCCGCGTAAGCGCCTCGCTCAGTGCCGAATGGCTCAATTCGTCCGGCAAATACAAATTCCGCTATCGCCGCGTCAACCCCGCCGGCGAAGTGGCCTATGACACCACGGCCACGCGCCAAAACGGCGACATCAACGCCACGCGCCTCGAGGCTTCGGTATTCGGGTCCACGGCACACGGCAATTGGATGGCCAAGGCCTACAACTACAACAGCGAACGCGGCATTCCCGGCGCAATCGTCAATAATGTGTGGCGTCGCGGCGAGCGAATCTGGGATACAAACAGCTTTGTCCAAGGTCATTGGCGTGCCACTTACGGGCGCTGGACCACCCTGGCTAATGCCAAGTACGCCTTCTACCGTACGCACTACGTCAACAACGACGACAAGCAAATCAAGGTGGACAATCTATATCGTCAGCGCGAGGTCTACGTATCCACGGCCAATCAATACGACATCATCCCCGGCAAATGGGAAGTGTCGGCCAGCTACGATTTTATGTACAACAGCCTCGACGCCGACGTCTACGACTTTGTACGCCCCGTGCGCTATTCCAATCTGCTGTCCGCCGCTACAGCCGTCACCCTCGGCCGCTTCAAAGGACAGGCCTCGGCTTTGGGCACCTTTGTGCGCGATATGCTCGAAGATGTTCAGGATCCTCCCACCAAGCACGTATTCACTCCGGCCGTGTACGCATCCTACGCCTTTGTAGACACCAAGAACGAGCGCGGCACGGATATGTTGTCGCTGCGTGCGTTCTACAAGCGTTCGTTCCGTATGCCGACTTTCAACGACTTGTATTACGCCGATATGGGCAATTCCAAGCTCAATCCCGAGCGCGTCACCCAGTACAACGTCGGCATCGTGTACGACCATACGCGTCGCACCTCGTTGCTATCCTCCATCAAATTCAGCGCCGACGGATATTACAACAAAGTCCGCGACAAGATTGTAGCCTACCCCAAGGGGCAGCAATTCCGTTGGACTATGCTTAACCTGGGCCTCGTGGACATCCGCGGCGTCGACATCAGCGCCGCCGCCACCGTCACCCCGCGCCGCGACATGGACATCACCCTGCGCCTGCAGTACACCTGGCAACGCGCCATCGACATCACCAATCCCGAGGACAACTACTATCGCGACCAAATTCCGTACATTCCACACCACAGCGGAGGCGCCATAGCCAATATCGCGTGGCGACGCTGGAACCTCAACTACAGCTTCATATACGTAGGCGAGCGTTACAACCAGCAGGAAAATATCCGCTACAACTACACCCAGCCCTGGTACACCAGCGATGTATCGCTGACCCGAGATTTCACCCTCGGCAAAGTCGGCCTACGCGCCACCGTCGAAGTCAACAACTTGTTTTCCCAGGACTACGACGTCATCATCAACTACCCCATGCCCAAGCGCAACTACCGTTTCACCCTCACCGTAACGATATGACAAGCAGGAATACGGACTCAAAGACGATGATGGCACGTGCCGCAGAGGCGACACGCGACCGCGGTTATATCAATACAATAATATATAGACCTATGATTCATCCCCATACGTCATTCCGACTAACGGGATGTATGATTTGTTTTCTGCTACTCATGCTATGTACCACGAGCTGTCGCGAGGACGAGCTCGTGGTGCCGGCAGAGTATGACCCCGTGCCGGCAGTGCCTGACAGCGAAGGCCGCATACGCGGTATGTACCTGCTCAACGAAGGCAATATGGGCAGCAATAAATGCACTCTCGACTACCTGGACTACGTCACCGGACTGTATGCGCGCAATATATACCCCGAGCGCAACCCCAATGTCATCAAAGAACTCGGAGATGTCGGCAACGACATAGCCATCTACGGCAGCAAGCTCTACCTCGTAGTCAATTGCAGCCATAAAGTCGAGGTCCTGGACGCAAAGACAGCCGTACGCATCGCCCAAATAGATATACCCAACTGTCGATACATCAAGTTCCATCGCGGCAAGGCATACGTCAGCAGCTACGTCGGCCCGGTGCTCATCGACCCCGATTCGCCCAAAGGCGCAGTCTACGAGGTGGACACCACCAGCCTCAAGGTAACAAGGCGTTGCATCGTCGGATACCAGCCCGAGGAAATGGAGATTATCGACGACTATATGTACGTCGCCAATAGCGGCGGATACCGAGTGCCCAATTATGACAACACCGTATCCGTAATCCAATTGATAGACTTCAAACAAGTGCGTCAGATACCCGTGGCCATCAACCTGCACCGCATACGCAAGGACAAATACAACCGTCTATGGGTGACCTCGCGCGGCGACTACAACAGCGTGCCGCCACGCCTGTATTACCTGGAGCGCGACGAGGGCACCGGCGAGATGCGCGTGGCCGGATGTCTGGACATTGCCGTGAGCGATATGGCAATACGAGACGACAGTATGTATTATATCGGCGTAGCGTGGAGCAACTTTACCGGCACCAATACCATATCATACGGCATCGTCAACGTGCGCGACCGCCAGCGTGTAGCCGACAACTTCATCACCGATGGCACCGAGCAAAACATCAAGATGCCCTACGGCATCACCGTACACCCCGTCACGGGCGACATCTACGTCACCGATGCCAAGAATTACGTATCCTCGGGCACGCTCTACTGCTTCAGTCCCGACGGCAAACGCCAATGGAGCGTCCGTACCGGCGACATCCCGGCTCATATATGTTTTTACGAAAAACGATGATGCAGACACTACACAAAGGCATAATATACTTGATATCGGCCACGATTGCCCTGACAATCATCGGCTGTAACGGCGGCGATACACCCATTGTCAGCCTCGGGCTGGACGATTACTACCGCGTGGCACGTATGACCAAGCTGGACCTTGACCCGGCACTCACCGGCCAAGACTACCGCTGGACCATCACACGTCCCGACGGCACCGACAGCATTATCGAAGGACAACGCCGTTTGGTATTCCTCACCGCCGAAGAAGGGCGCTACACCTTGCGCTTCGACATCGTGGACACTTCCGTACCGGTGAGCCATACGATGACCGTGGACGTGCTTCACGAGGAAGTTGAGTACAGCCCCTACATATCCACCGTAACCGAGTACTGCCCCGCCCCCGGACAATTTGTCAATGATATGCCGCGCTACGACGAAGGCGATACCGCCGAGGACATGGCGCGTAAAGCCGGCGAGTGCATCAGCGGCACCAACGACGTAATGATTTCGCTCGGGGCCTACGGCGGATATGTCACCTTCGCCTTTGACCATACCGTGGTCAATCTCCCCGGCAACGACTTCCGTATTTGGGGCAACTGCTTCTACGAAGCCACACATCCCGAAGACCGCGGCGGCAGCGCCGAGCCAGGCATAGTGATGGTGAGCTACGACGCCAATTGCAACGGCATAGCCGATGACCCGTGGTACGAGCTGGCCGGCAGCGAATACTATTCGCCCAAGACACGCCACAACTACACAATTACATACAGTCGCCCCGACCCGACGGCCGAGGTGGTAAAAAATGGCGCACTTGACAATCTGTATTACATTCCGTGGAAGGACAATACCGGCGCAACGGGATACGTCGCTCACAACATATTCCACGATGGAGAATACTGGCCCAAATGGATGCCGCAGCAGACGCTGACATTCCAAGGCAGTTGCCTGGCGCCCAACGCCATCGACCGCAGCGGCGCCGGAACATATTATATATTGTACAGCTATGACTGGGGATACGTGGACAACCATCCCAACGACTATCCCGAGCTCAATAGCTTCGACATCTCCAACGCCGTAGATGCCGACGGCCGTCCCGTCAAGCTACCCGGCGCCGACTGGATACGCGTATACACCGCCGTCAATCAGTACTGCGGATGGATAGGCGAGACTTCCACCGAGCTAAGTCGTGCCGCCGACCTCCACGTCATCGCCACCATGGTGCCCACCGCGGCGAGACGGCGATGATACACACAGGCCGAAATTGCAAGCATATTCGTAATCAATATATCATACAATCATATTTATCAAGTAAAAATGAAAAAATTTTACAGCAAGAAACTTACGGCCGCCATAGCTATCGCTATGGTCGGTACGCTTGTCGCTTCGGCCGAAGAAGACCTCTCGGGAGGTTTCTTCTACCTCAACGAAGACTGGTACGGACACAACAACTCCACCATCAACTACTTGCGCCCGGACGATCCGGACGGCAACTACTGGGAATACCGCGTTTTCAAGACCCGTAACCCGGGCAAGGAACTCGGATGTACCGCACAAGACGGTATCGCCTGGGGTGGACGCCTCTACCTCATCTCCAAGCAAGAGAAAGACCCCGGAGCATCCGTCACCGGCGCGCGTATCACCGTATGCGACTACAACTCAATGAAATGCATAGCCCAACTGACCAATATCGATCCCTCGGGCGCACGCTGTGACGGCCGTGGTGTCGTGGGCGTTTCGGCAGACAAGATATACATATCTTCGACCAACGGCGTATGGGTATTCGACACCCACACCAATAGCGTAATCAAGCAAATAGCCGGAACCGAGAACCCCAATGGCAATAGCGACCAAGACGCAACCAACCCCTCCGGCTCGCTGTATCACGGACAATGTGGAGCTATGGTTTTGAGCGGCAAATACGTATTCATCGCACATCAAACCTACGGCGTGCAAGTTGTAGACGCCGCCACCGACCTCATTGTCAAGACCATTGACTTCAAGCAACTGGGCGAAGACATCGGTGTCGGTTCGCTCATCAAGGATCGCAACGGCGTTATCTGGGCCGGCGTCAACGGCAGTATATCGTCCAGCTACGGCGAGACAATGTCGTATGTCGTACGCATCGACCCGGTAGCCCTGACTGCCGAATTCATCGAGCTTGATACCTCCGTGCCCCAGCCCACCAACACTTGGTACGCATGGACACCCGACTGTATGTGCGCCAGCATGCACAACGACTACATCTACTGGAAAGGCGATGCAGGATACTTCATGTGGTATATGGCCACCCAAGTGGTACGCTTCAACACTGTCACACACGAGGCTGAAACCATCATCGAAACCGGCGGAACATACACAAGCAAAGACCGTTATATCTACGGTTCCTCGATGCGCATCCACCCCGTGACGGACGAAATTTATATGGCCGTCAATCAGGACACAGGTTCCAACAGCTACTGGACACGTCGCTACAGCTCATCCGGCGAACTCCTCAAAGAATACGCTATGATTGATAGTTATTGGTTCCCCTCGCTGCCCATCTTCACCGAAAATGATGACAAAAGCACTACCGGCATAGGCGACATCACCATTCCTGACACCGACATCAACGCCGAGCCCGAATACTACGACCTGCAAGGCCGTCGTATCAACCCCGAAAACGCACCCGCAGGCATATACATCGAACGCCGCGGCGCAAATACTCAAAAAGTACTACTGCGCTAATCAGACAATTCACGGGAAGACGGTCCACGGACACATCCCGACCGTCTTCCCGTATTTTTTTATCAAAGCCCGACTTATATGGTTAGACACCTACTCCTTACGGCAATATGCACCATAGCACTGTCTTGCGGTGCAACCACTCTGGACTTCGACAAAATTACACATTGGACAGGCGAGGGCGATGCACGTGCCGCATTGGTTGTGCTTTTTGACGAACAAAAAGTCGCTCAAGTCTGGGGTTTCCGCTGGGACAGTACCATCTCTAAGCCCTCCGGCGCCGATATGGTGAAAGCCATAGCCGCTGCCTCCACCGACTTCGACGTTATGATTCAGTGGACCAACTTCGGCTACACATTCTCCGGCGCGGGATTCAGTTTCGACCACGCGGTAACGAACTACCTGCGATACGACTTCGAAGGCGCCGCCAATGACGCCAATATCTCCTTCGGCTACTATACGCCCAATACAGGTATGGGGCAGACCGGAGCCCCCCGCGCCGCAACACAAGAGATCTGCAATCAGGCCATCGAGGAAGCCAAGACAACGCACGTCATCGAACATCCCCTAAGCCACCGCGAATACGGATACAGCGCCTACGACTACGATCACTGGCAGTTGGAAGAAGGCGCGCCGAAAAATATATTGTGGCGTGCCGGATGGTACAACGGATACTGGAGCTATTGGGTGGGCGATGCCATACTTGACGAAATGGGCTATTCCGGTCTGGGTATGTCCTCCGTCGAGCTGACAGACGGCGCCGTCAACGGCTGGGCCTACCACAACTTCCAAGGCGATGATTACGGATCGACAGAAGTCGATTGGAGTATAGAATTAGATTACGATCACCTGAATGTCAATTCCATACAGGAAATAAATCCTGTAATCAAACCCGCACAAGATACATCTGCCACCGTGTACACGCTCTCCGGCGTATGCCTTGGCCGTTATGCCGACCGCCTCGGCAACCTGCCTCCGGGAATATACATCGTGCGCACATCTTCGGGCGGCGCCCACAAGGTGCGCCTGTAAAAGCACAAAAATATAATTAAAACATATTATGGACCCCGGTTTTGGGTGTGATATCGATTCACACTCAGGCCAACTATCAACAAAATTCAAACCTATTATGAACTACAAATCATTGATTATAGGTGCATTAGGCTGCTTCCTTGCGCTGACAGCCAACGCTCGCGACATCAAGGTGGACGGTCTGTACTACTCGACCAACAGCGCCGGCACCGCTACGGTACGCGCCCCGCTGACAGGCGAGACAGCCCCTTCGGGCGACATCATCATTCCGGCCTCCATCACCTACAACGGCAAAGAATACAAAGTAATCGCCATTGATGATGATGCTTTTGCTTACAACTATGATATTACCGACCTCGAAATAGCGGAAGGCATCACCAAAATCGGCAAAAACGCCTTCTTCAACTGCACGGGGTTGACCTATCTTTCGTTCCCGGCATCCGTCACCGAAATCGGCGACTACGCCTTCAACTCGTGTACCGGCGTGACAAGCATCGCCTTCCCCACCGGCCTTAAGGTCGCCGGGCCTATCTTCCAGTCATGTCTTAGCCTTACCAAGGTGAATTTTAATTGGAAATGCGTCGTAACCGAACTCAACGGCACATTTCAGGACTGCCGTGTGCTTCCGAGCATATCCATCCCATCTTCTGTCGTCGCGATCGGCGAGAGTGCTTTTGAGGACTGCAAAACGCTTGCAAAAGTCAGCTTCTCCGGCAATAAACTGAAAACTATCGGCGACTGGGCATTCCGCGGCGCTAAGTTCACCACCGTGGAAATCCCCGAAGGTGTTGAAGAAATCGGAGACATGGCACTCGGCGCCATGAACGGCAATTGGAACACCAATAAGACAATGACATCGGTCATCCTGCCTTCATCGCTGAAAAAAATATCCTACAATGCCTTCAACAACTGTGGCGCACTGACCGAGCTTACCATCAAGCCCGCCGCCGAGCCGCTGCGGATCACAACCCATTACGACAGCTACACGGACATGTTCCTATCCTGCCCAGAGGATTTGTCATCGACAACCTGCCCGCTGACCAAGCTTTCGTTGGGCCGCCAACTGATAAGCGACAAGACCGATGCAGACCATACCGGCAAAATATTCTCCGTAAAGAGTGCTCTGGAAGATCTATTCCTCTGCGGCAGCGTCACTTCAACGCCCGACCTGTCCAAGGCCGAAGCGCTGAAATACATCACCATAGCCACTCCCGTCATCCCCGCTGCCGGCAACTTCAATGCCGCCGTTAAGACAACGGCTCTGGTGACAGTACCCGCCGCAGGCCGCGAAGCTTATCTGACTGCCGACGGATGGAAAGAGTTCGCCTCACTCGCCAATCCTTCGGGCATCGAGCTCTCTATCGCCGACCTTACCCCGGATGCCATCGGCGTATATGCCATCGGCCTGAAAAAGTCCTACGCGCTGACCTCCACAATCAACGACGAGGACACCTCCGCCAGCAACCTCACATACACTGCCGGCGTCAGCAACGTCCTGAGCTACAATAAGAACAACGGCAAAGTCACTTCCGGAGTCAAAGGCGATGCATACATCTACGTCGAAAGCTCCGAGAATCCCGCCGTACGCGGCATACTTGTAGCCAAAGTAGCTCCGGTTAAGCCCGTGACATCCATCACCCTCGACGGCGTAGTCGATGGCGTACTGCGCGTGCCTTACAACTCAATGATTGCCGCCAACCCCGTCATCGAACCCTCCGATGCCGACCTCACGGACTTCACCATCTCCATCGAAGACCCCTCGTTGTGCACCATCTATGCCGCCAAGGCCTTCAATCCCACGCGCAACTTCTACGAGCTGACCACCTTCAAGCTCGGCGAAACCAACGTCACTTACACCGCAGCCGACGGCAGCGGCACACAGCTCACCTTCAAGCTCGTAGTCGAAGACCGCGAACGCGAAACGCCTATCGACTACACCAAGGGTATGTTCTGGCTCAACGAAGAATGGTTCGGCCACTGCAGCGGCTCCATCAACTTCGTAGGCGATGACTACGCCTTCACCGGCAAAGTCTACGAACGCGAGAACCCCTTCCAAGCCTTCGGCGCAACCTCGCAATTTGCAACAGTATACGCCGACCGCCTCGTCGTAATGTCCAAGCAAGCACGTGACGGCGGCGACCTCCGCGGCACCGAAGCCGGCGGCGGACGCGTGGTCATAGCTGACGCCAAGACACTCAAGAAAATTGCCGCCTTTGACGAAATCGGCGGTGACGGCCGCGCTGCCTGCGGTGTAGGCCCCGACAAATTCTACCTGACACATGCCTCGGGAGTACGCGTATGCCGCGCTCAGGGTGATACATACGTCCTTGATGCAGCCGACATCGCCGGCATCGGCGGCGGTAGTGCCTATTCCAACCAGATGGGCGACATCATCGCCGCCGGCAAGTATGCTTTTGCCGTACAGCAAGGCAAAGGCCTACACGTCATCGACACCGCCACCGACACCTATGTCAAGACCATCGAAGAGTCCGCCGCTCAAGGCGTAGTCCTCGCCGCCGACGGCAACGTATGGATGATGGCTACCAAGAAGCTCTACTGCATCAACCCCGAGACAGCCGAAATCGCCAAGGAAGTCGCTATCAACCAGAGCGTAGCTTGTCAGTGGGGCTCGTGGCGTCACACCAACTTCCTGGCTGCCAAGAAAAAGAACGTTCTCTACTGGATGGACGGTGGCTCGTGGTCCGGCTCGGGCAACATCTACGCCTGGGATATGGAAGGCGACGTACCATCAGAGCCGCTCTTCTCTCTGGGCAAACGCGAAGGTATGAACGGCTCCACGCAGGCTCAGTATGGCACTATCGGCTATGACGATGTCAACGACCGTCTGATGCTGGCCACCACCCACGGTTCTTCCTCCAACTATCGCTACAATTGGTACTACTTCGTAGACGGCACCACCGGCAAGGAACTTAAGAACTTCGCTCTGACTCCGTACTACTGGTTCCCCGCTATGCCGGTCAACCCCGACCGCGCCGAGGTAATCACCGATCTCGAGAAAGTTGACCTTGACAACTACGACGAACCCAAGATTGTAGACCTCACCGGTCGATTCACCGATGCCGATGACGTCGATTCAGAGATTGCTCTGTCTGTCGTTGCAGCCAATGATACTCAGCTCGAAGATATCGCCGATGTCGCCATCGAAGGCAAACAGCTGACCATCACCCCCAAGACTTTCGGTGATGCCACGCTGCGTCTACGTTCGGTATCGCGCGGCCACGTGGCATACCACGACATAGCCGTCAAGATTGCCAAGGTGGGCGTAGACGACGTTGCCGTTGATGCCAACGACGCGGCCATCGAGTACTTCAACCTGCAAGGCGTACGCGTCGATGCCGACAATCTCACCCCCGGCATATACGTACGTCGTCAAGGCAATAAGACCGCCAAAGTCATCATCAAGTAATACACCTAACCCCCAAACCCGAATGATCATCAGACATTTACTGTCTGCAGCCATCCTTACAGCCACTGTCGCCGCAACATCGGCGGCAGTGGCTGCCGAGGACTTGGGCGGCGGCTTCTTTATCCTCAACGAAGACTGGTACGGACACCAAAATTCTACCATCAATTACTTGCGCCCCGATGACCCGAACGGAGTATACTGGGACTATCGCGTATTCCAAAGCCGTAACTCGGGCAAGGAACTCGGATGCACCGCCCAGCACGGCATCGCCTGGGGCGGACGTCTGTACATCATAGCCAAGCAGGAAAAAGACCCCGGAGCATCCGTCACCGGCGCACGCATCACCGTGTGCGACGCCAAGACTATGGAATGTCTCGCCCAGCTCACCGAAATTGACCCCTCCGGCAAACGTTGCGATGGGCGCGGAGTATGCGGCGTATCGCTCGAAAAAGTGTACATCTCCTCTTCCAACGGCATTTGGGTTTTCGATACTCGAAGTCTGACGGTCACCGGCCAAATCCCCGGCACGGAGAATCCCAACGGCACCGACGGAGCAACGACTGACCCCTCGGGGACGCTCTACAAAGGCCAGTGCGGAACTATGCTGTTGGCCGACGGCCTCGTATTTGCCGCCCATCAGCAATCGGGACTCCTAATCATCGACCCGACCACGGACAAGGTCATCAAAACAATATCATTGGATGTGGTCCAAGACGGCGCAGGCATAGGCTCGATTGTCAAGGACCGAGCCGGCATCCTGTGGATTTCGACAGACAAGAATATCCGCGGAACAGGCAACCCGCTGAACAAATTGATGCGCCTCGATCCCAAATCTCTCGAATACGAAGTCATAACGCTCGATGATGATGTTCTGCCGCCCAACAACTCGTGGTACGCATGGACGCCCGATGCCTTCTGCGCAAGTACCCGGCAGGACTACCTCTACTGGCGTGCCAACGCCGGCAAAGGCCAAGCCGCATGGTTCAACGGAGTGTACCTGTATCGCTTTAATACCGTCACCCGAAAAGCCGAAGTTATCCGCGACTTCAAGGAAGAAGGCGCCGGATGGAGTATCTACGGCTGTTCGTTGCGCGTGCATCCCGTCACCGACGAAATATATATGTCACTGTATCAGGGCAACCAAAAGACAACGTACATCACGCGTCGCTGCGATGCCGATGGCAATACAATCAAGGATTATCCGATGATTGCTAATTACTGGTTCCCCTCGCTGCCGATATTCACCGAGGACGACCCCTATCCGCTGTCCGTAAGCGATATCACTGTTGACGACGCCTCGGCCGCCATCGAGTACTATAATCTTCAAGGCATACGTGTAGCAGCCGAAGACGGCATCGCTTCACTTCCCGCCGGAGTATACATCCGCCGCCAAGGCGCACGTACATCCAAGACCCTCGTCCGCTAAAGCGCCCGATACATTCACTGAGGGACATCTTCGCACACATAAGATATCACCCCTGCCACGATTTGTGACGGGGGTGATATCTTATGTATTTGTGTTGATATGACTTACGCCACGGCGCACGGACAATTACAACTGTAAAGTCGGCCGATAGTCCGGGGTCACTCGGATACTTCTTCCTTTGGGGCGACGTAGACGTATGCGCCGAGGTCGGGAGCGGCGCCGGGCGTGGCCTGACGCGGCAATCCGTAGGCATCACGTGCGGCAGCAGGCAGCATCAGCGAGGCATCACCGGCGCCGATGGCCGGCGACTCGGGTTTCAAGCGGTAGTCAAAGACGTAGTCCTCGCGCACAGTGTAATATAGCGGATCTTTGTCCCAAAGACAGGCGATGAAATTGGCATCGTCACTGCCGTTTTCCTTGAGCAAGTCGCGTCGCAGAAAAATATTGGTGCCGGTGAGGTCGCCATGGGACAGCATCGACCCGTTGCCGTAAAGGATGCTATTGGTGATTTCGGCGGCCGTATACGGCAGTTTGGAACCATCGTCACTGTCGGCATTGAGGTGCTCGAAAGCCAACGCCGGGCCGTATATGGCGCTGAACAAGTAGTAATTGGCAAAGGTGCAGTGGTTGAAGACGTGCCGTCCGCCGTGCAGCAGCACCAAGCCGTTGGAAGCCTCGGCAAATTCGCAGCCTATGGCGGTAATGTCGGCGTGATATGCCTCAAGCACACGATCGCCGGAATTGCGCAATCGGCTGTTGATGATGGTCAGCATCGGCTTATCGCCGTCGTCGCGCGGAGTATCGCCGCCGTTGACTATGACGCCGTAGTCGGTGTTGCGTATACACGTATGACTGATGACATTAGCACGTGACGAGGGCGCAAATTGCACACCGCGCCACTGCCGTGACATCAGGTCAAAGGTGATGTCGGTGATGACATTGCCGGTACGGTCGCCGGCAATATTGACGGGGGCTTCGGCCGTGCCTTGGCACAGCAGGGTGCCGCGTACTATCAGCGATGCTCCGTCGTGGAAGCGCAGGTCGGCACCCGGTTCAAGCGTGAGCGTAGCCCCTTCGGCCACCACCAATGAGTCGTACACCTGGTAAGGGCGTCCGGCAACGAGGTGCGTATCGCTATTGTAAGTGACGGCATGCAGACGTCTGACATCCTGACCCGTGGCATTGAGCACCACAGTGGAGCGCACGCCGTTGACCGTAAAACACAAGTCGGCATTCACGTCCTGCGGCCGATCCTGATTGCGCACAGGCAGTGTGGCCTCTACCATCACAAATATCGAGTCCTTGGCTCGTATTTCTATGCCTTGGAACGTCTCGCCGGTGGCGCCGTCGACATTAATGCGAAAATCTTGAGCGCCCTCGCCCTCGAGATGTATATCGCTGATGAGCATACCTTTGCTGTGGCGGTTGTAGACCGTCAGGCGATGCGTCATTGTCACTTCGTCGGTGAATACCACGCCCATTTTGAGCGTATCGGTGGAAAATGTCGGCTGGTCGGACGCCGAAGTTGAGATACCGTCCTCGATGCAGGCATTGAGGCCCAGCATGGCGCCGACTATGGCTATGATGTACAATATCTGTCGTTGCATAATATATGTGGTGTGCAAGGCTGTATGCCTCTATATACTAACGGCACGGAACCTCGTTTATTGTCCTGCACACCCGGGGATCGGACTCAACGGCGCGGCATGGTGACGTACCGAACGCCATCGGCATAACAACCATTTTGGTAGGGCTGGTAGGTGACGGTGATGCCGCCGCGCGTATACGCCGGACGTGGATACCATTTGCCATCAATATTTTCCGCCCCTAATGGCAGTGACCACGAGGGGTCGTCCAATTCTCGGACGGTTGCCGGTATGCCGTTCGGGAATATGTCACGGATGCCAAGCAGCTTCCCGGATGTGGCGTCCATAGTCAGATACATGCGCGTATTCATCGGGTGAGCGCCGCCGGTGTAGTACTCGCAGAATGTCATCACGGTCACCAGTTTGCCGTCATCGCTACGCCGGACAGGCGCCATCTCCAGGTGCAGCGAAGCACGGGGACTACTGTTAGCGCGGTCGAAGCAACGCTTAATAGACCCGAAAGCATCGGCAGCGTCCTCGGCAGGCATCACCGGCTCTATGCCGTCGGACGGAATACCCGTGTATGCGTATACCGGCATAGGCTTATCGGCGAAGAGATTGGCAGTGTTCATCCCGACCACCTCAAAAAGCCGCGTCATATTCGATGCCACCGTGTCAAGCCCCACAGGCAGTGTCAGCATAAAATCCAAGTACACCGCTTTCTTACCGGGCGTATATAGCGTCTTGTAATAGGTGCGTGTCTGCATCGGCGCCATTTCGGCGCCGGCGCGAATGTCGTGGGGCAACGCCCGCCCAAGTCGGAGGTGCGCGGTGTCGATGCCCACGACAAGGCCCAAACGATAGCTAATCGTGTCCACAAATACACCATCAAAAGCGCCGAGCAGACGTACCGTATCGCAGTGCGAGGGACTGCGCCGGCACAGCAAATGATCGGCCACCGGACTACCATCGGCAGCAGCCCGCCACGCCTGCGTAACCAGCAGCGTATCATTGCAGAAAACAGTATCGGCATATAGCCCGGCGGCCTGTGTCGCTGCATATTCCTGTTCGGCGGCCTGTGCCGCCGTTGCTGCGGCTGTTGCATCCTGAGATGTCGCTTGTGTAGCCGACTGTTCCCGCATTGCCGTTGCTGCGGTGGCTTGCGCCCATACAGCTCCAACCGCCGCCACGCATAGCGCAATCACGGGTATCTTCTTCAATTCCATATCAACGTCTTTTGTCGTTTAATCTATTGTCTAACATCCGAGAGCTGCTAAGTGTTCGCAACCCCTTCCGTTCCGCAAATTTAGACAAAAGTCCCGAGACAACCATCATCCCGGAACGCCAAGCCCATTTCCACTATTAAACGCCAAGCCCAACAAACGCCAAGCCACACGCAATTTGGACAATTTTAAAGTTGGACTTTAAATCTGTCCGCAATTTTAACGCTTTATTTTTTTAATTACGCCGCATATAATATGTTTTTGTCCCTCTGTTTTTACGTCTCGTATCTACATCGTAAGCAATTGCTTAGCGTCGCCTTTACGCTTAATGATTTCAGCGACCGCCGATGTCGACTTTCCGTAGGGCACAAGCCAAGATAGCGAAGCTAAGGAATGGAAATCATCGTATTAGGGTAGAGCCCCACACTCTTTGGCCGAGTTGCCAATAATGATTAACTCCGGGTTGCGCCGCAGCGTAAGCGCGATGGCGTATGACCTGACCGTGGCAATTGTATATTGGTGTATGCGTTGGACAAATTTCAGCTTCGTGTGCTGCGAGGGATTATTTCGCGAAAAAAAGCGTAACTTTGTATTGTGATTTAACTTATCGGCTTACGGCAAGTCTAACGGGTATAAACAGACTTTGCCGAAAGTCGAGGCGCGGCGTATCTGCAATATTCATCGGAGGAAATCGACATCATTCCTTTTCCAAGACGACATAGAACTAAACGCATAAAATTAGTAAAATACACGACAACGCAATACACGTTAAGATGTTCGTCGATAAGACAACTTACGACAGAACAATACATAACAGAAGAAATTGCGACAGAATAATCTATAACAAAACAACTTAAAACGAAAGGATATACAGATGAAAAAGAAATTTATGCTGGCTGTAGCAGCCGTACTCGTGGGCGTATTTGCCATCACCGCAGGCGTCAACATCACCAAGGTCGACAAGGTGTCGGTCAATGACGAAATGTTTATGGATATGGCCGTATCCGTAGCCAAGACCGCCAAGAAGCCCATCGGCGCCGTAGTAGTCCTGAACGGCGCACTTCGCTCGCAGGGCACGGCTACCGCCACCGGCACCGCCGAGGAGAACGCCATCAAATCGTCACGCCGCAAGAGCCTTTACGGCGGCAGCATCTACACCGTAATACAGCCTACCACCGAGGCTTACAACGCTATCTGCCGCAGCGGCGCCGATGCCGTATACTTTGCCGTACCCGCAGCCGATGCAGTCAGCGCCGGGGTGTACAACCTCGAAGATTACGATACTTCCAAGGCAGACACAACTCTGACGCAAGTACCAATGAAGCATCTGCCTTATGCCGATGCCTCGCTCTTGGTGGTCAAGTACAAAAAGTAATTAACAAACAACCATACGCAGTGGAGGGATCATACGCCGATGTGAAATCATCGGTGTATCATCCTCCACCGTACCATATTACGCATAATGGACAAAACCGCGCACATAGCCGTAATCACCGGAACGCGCGCCGACTGGGGACTGCTGTCACCGGCGGCGCGGCTGTTGCGTGACACCCCGGGGGTTCGTCTCTCGGTGGTGGCTACCAATATGCACCTATCGCGCCGTCACGGGTATACCGTGGACGGTATTGTCGCCGAAGGCTTTGAGGTGACTCACCGCGTGGCCGTGCCCGAAAATTTGGACGATAGCGGAGCCGGACGCGCCCATGTCGCGGCCGTATGCCTGGCCGGAACGGCCGATGCCTTGGCCGAATTGCGCCCCGATACAGCCGTTATACTCGGCGACCGTTTCGAGGCGTTGGCGGCAGCCCAAGCTGCCGTGCTCACCGCCGTTCCGGTGACGCATCTGCACGGCGGCGAGACATCTCGCGGTGCCGTAGACGACAGTATGCGTCACGCCATCACCAAGTTGGCATCGCTGCACCTGTGCGCCACCGAAGAGGCACGCCGCCGCATCATTCAGATGGGCGAACAGCCCGACAGTGTCATCACCGTGGGCGCTCCGGGCGTATACAACGCCTTGGGAATGCCCAAAATGACGCCGGACGAACTTCGAAAAAGCCTCGACGGCTTCGACATCGACCCGAGCCGCACGCTCCTGGTGACCTATCATCCCGAGACCAACGACCACGCCGCCACTCCGGCCCGACGCTTCGAAGCTTTGCTGCAAGCCCTCGACCGCTTCCCGAACTGCAACATCATCCTGACCGGCGTCAACAACGATGCCGGCGCCGACGGAATACGCTCATTGACCGCCGAATACACCGCCGCCAATCCCGGACGCGTATTGGCTGTCGAAAGCCTCGGGGCACGCCGCTATCTCTCGGCTATGGCACACTGTGCCGCCGTTGTGGGCAACAGCTCCAGCGGCATCATCGAGGCCCCGAGCATGCACATACCCACCGTTGACATAGGCGGACGACAAGCCGGACGTCAGCGTTCCGCCTCCGTGATACACTGCGCCGCCTCCGCGGACGACATCGCCGAGGCCATCGCCAAAGCCCTCACGCCTCAGGCTCGTAAGCGTGCCGCCGCGGTCGCCAACCCCTATTATCGAGCCGAAACGCCCCGCGCTATCGCCGAGGCCATACTCTCGCATCTGCCGCTAAGCGTGGCCAAAACTTTCTACGACATACCCCAATAACAGCAGGGAACACCACATGGACACCAATCCGATATACATCATCCCCGCACGCGGAGGCAGCAAAGGCATCCCCCACAAGAACATCAAAGAACTTGGAGGAAAGCCATTGATACACTACGCCATCGCCAACGCCCTGGCCCTCACCGACAATCATCGGCGAATCATAGTCAGCACCGATGATACCCACATCGCCGAGGTGGCACTCGCCGCTGCCGACGACATCACCATACGCCGACGACCCGAAGCCCTGGCCACGGACACCGCCGCCACACAAGACGTCATCATCGACGCCATGGACTACGCCGACAGCCTCGGCATAGCCTATGACTGCGTGGTGCTGCTCCAGCCCACTTCGCCGCTACGCCGCCCGGAAGATATACGCCGAGGCCTGGCAATGTACGCCGAAGCACACGGCACTTGCGATATGGTGGTATCCGTATGCCCCTCCGAGGCCAATCCCTATTACGACCTTATGGAGTGTGACAGCGCCGGTTATCTGCACGTCAGCAAGGGCGACGGGCGGTACACTCGGCGTCAGGACGCCCCTACCGTGTGGCAATACAACGGTGCCGTATACGTCATCAATCCCGAAGCCGTACGTACCACGCCCATGCTGAAAATGCGCCGCCGACTGCCGCTGCAAATGGACGCCGCACGAAGCATCGACCTGGACACCCCGCGAGATTGGGCCATAGCCGAAACCCTTATCAACGAATTACGCCAATGAATACGCCAGTATCCCCGACCGATATACAGCGCCATATCATAGACGCGCAAGCGCCCATACTTACGGCCCTGCAACGCCTCAACCGACTCTCCGGCGAAGCCATGACCCTCTTTGTAGTCGATGCCGGCGGCGCCGTCATCGGAACGCTCACCGACGGCGATATACGTCGCGCCCTATGCGAAGGCATAGGCACAGACGCCCCGGTCACCGAAGCCGCACATACCGGATTTGGGTACATTGACGCCGAGACACGCCCCGATGTGCGCCAAATAGCCCGGATGCGCAGCCGCGGCATCACACTGGTGCCGGTGCTGGACAGCACCAAACGCCTACTTCGCATCATCGACCTGCGTCGCACCTCCACCTGCCTACCTGTCAGCGCCATACTTATGGCCGGAGGCAAAGGCGAGCGACTGCGTCCGCTCACCAATGACACCCCCAAGCCGCTGCTGCACGTGGGCGACCGCGCCATCATCGACTACAACATCGAGGCACTGGCCGCCGCCGGCATCACCGACATCACCGTCACCACGGGATACCTGGCCGAACAATTGGACGCGCACTTTGCCGAGGGCGCCAACGCCCCCGAGGGCGTGCGCGTACGCTGCATCCGCGAGACATTCCCCATGGGCACCATAGGCGCCGCCGCGCTCGTAGACCACGCTCCCGGCGGAACGACACTGGTCATGAACAGCGACCTGCTCACCACCGTATCCTTCGAGCAAATGTACCTGCGGCACATAGACACCGACGCCGACATCACCATAGCCGCCATATCCTACCAAGTCTCCGTGCCCTTTGCCATACTTGCCGCAGACGATGCCGGCATGGTACACGGTATCGAAGAAAAGCCATCGTATACCCACTACGCCAACGCCGGAATATACCTCATATCCAACGACTTGCTCACCTCACTCGATGCCTCACGCCGTACCGATGCCACCGACCTCGTGGCCGATGCCATAGCCTCGGGCCGACGCGTCACCTACTACCCCGTGGACGGCATCTGGATGGACATAGGCACCCCCGCCGACTTTGCCCAAGCCTGCCGACTGATGGAAAACCACCGACGCCTCAACGACAGCCGTATGGGATGACAAACGGCGTTGGCAGACACACACAACTATACAAACAAGACACGATATGCCCGAATCAAATTTCATAGACTACGTAAAAATACAATGTCGCTCCGGCAAAGGCGGAGCCGGCTCGCTGCACTTTCATCGCGCCAAATACGTCCCCAAGGGCGGACCTGACGGCGGCGACGGCGGACGTGGCGGACACATCATATTGCGCGGCGACAGACACATGTGGACTCTATTGCCGCTCAAATTCAGACGCCATATATTTGCCGGCGACGGCCAACGCGGCTCCGAAAACCGCAGCAGCGGTTGCGACGGCGAGGACGTCATCATCAACGTCCCCTGCGGCACCGTCGTCTACGATGCCGACACCGGTCAATATCTGGCCGAAGTGCGCGATGACGAACAACAAGTCAAGCTGTTGCGCGGCGGTCGAGGCGGCCTGGGCAACTGGCACTTCAAAAGCGCCACCAACCGCACGCCGCGACACGCCCAACCCGGCGAACCCGGCATCGAAAAAAACATCGTACTCGAACTCAAACTGCTGGCCGATGTAGGTCTTGTAGGTTTCCCCAATGCCGGCAAATCGACACTGCTAAGCGCCGTCAGCGCCGCCCGCCCCAAGATTGCCGACTATCCGTTCACAACCATGGAACCTCAGTTGGGCATCGTCGAATATCGCGACGGACGCTCCTTTGTCATGGCCGACATTCCTGGCATCATCGAGGGCGCCAGCGAAGGTCGCGGCCTGGGACTGCGCTTTTTGAGGCACATCGAGCGCAACGCCGTACTGCTATTTATGGTCCCGGCCGACGCCGATGACATCACCGAGCAATACAACATCCTGTTGCGCGAACTGCAGCAATTCAACCCCCAGTTGGTGGACAAACACCGCGTATTGGCCGTCAGCAAAAGCGACATGCTGGACGATGAATTGATGCAAGCCATATCCGAGACACTGCCGGCGGATATCCCACACGTATTTATCAGCGCCGTCACCGGCCAAGGTATCACCGAGCTCAAAGATATGCTGTGGCGCGCCGTCACCGATGACGCCAACCGCCTGGCTACGCCCGGTATTGCCACCCGCGACCTCGACGAGAGTCATCGCGACCCGCAGGAAGACGCCTTCATTTTCGCCAATAATGCCGACTACGTAGACCCGGAGTATCGCTACTACTTCGCCGACGAATACGAGGACGAAGGCGAAGACCTGCGCACTATCAGCCCCGAGGCGTGGGACGAAGCCGCCGCCATGGACGAAAACTTCATACCCGACAGCGACGACAGCGACGACAAAGGCTGATTGTGCAGACTTATATCCGACTGTGAGACAACGCCCCATAGGGACATCCGCTCGGGAAAGCCTCCCTGCATCACTGACACAAATATGACTTGCGACAATACAAACAAAAGCGTCAAAGGAGATAACGCCGACATACACACCGCCGAAGCACCTGCCGACACACGCCGCCGCTCGGCCGTAGCCTGCTGGGTAGAAGCCATGCGCCTGCGGACACTGCCCGTATCCGTCTCCGGAGTATGCGCAGCCTGTGCCTATGCGATACTACACGGCACCTTCGGCCCGGCGCAAGCGTTGCTGTGCCTGATATTTGCAATACTGGCGCAGATAGCCTCGAATTTTGCCAACGAATATTACGACTTTCGTGCCGGGCTCGATCGACGCGGACGCCAAGGGCCGCGCCGCGGCGTCACCGAAGGCGACATCACCCCGCGAGCCATGGCCGTAGCCACTTACGCCGTACTGGCCTGCGCATGCGCCATCGGGTTGTGTCTGGTGTATTGGGGAGGATGGTGGCTTGTGCCCGCCGGAATAGGCATAGCTGCGGCCGCACTGGCTTACAGCGCCGGACCATGGCCGCTTTCCCGACACTGTCTGGGCGAAGTGGCCGTCATAGCATTTTTCGGCATCATCCCCGTCAATCTGACATACTACGTCCAAGCCGGAGCCTTTGATGCGAATGTCTTTCGCGGATCCGTAGCTATCGGTCTCATGGGTGCCAATGTCCTTATCGTCAACAACTACCGCGACCGAGACGACGACCGCGCCGTGGCCAAGCACACCCTGGCCGTAGTCTTGGGTCGCCGAGTGACATCAATACTATACCTTCTGTGCGGATGGGGAGCGGTGCTGCTTATGTCGCCGCTGTGGGCCGCTATCGGCGGTGCTGCTTGGGTTGTTCCGGTGGCCTATGCCGCCATACACACACTACTTTGGGCAATACTGAGCGTACGGCGCGGCGCTCGACTCAATCCCCTCTTGGGCGCCACGGCAGCCTTGATGCTGGCCTACGCACTGGGGTTTGTAATCGTGGCTGTCGTCGTCAGCTGTTAGGCAAAACTATGCAATGCAACGATTTGGGGAAGGCGGCCATCAGTGGAGCGTCATCCTTGCCGTCGGTGTAAATGATGCTGACTGTGGCATCGCGTTCCTCGACATATCGGAGTGCACGACGTGCCTTTTCGTTTCCACGACATTCCACATAATCTCTATATTTGGCCACTGTCGCCGTCTCTGTGGCCACCGAACCGTCTATAAGATCGTGCAGCAGATCCGGCACCTCGACATACGCAGCCGTGGCAATCAAGACATGGTGTCGGTCGCGACGCGACCGCTCTAAAGCCTTCAGAATTGACGGACGCAGCATCTTCATAAAACGACGTGCATACTCTTCGCGAAAATCGGCGGCGGCACCTTGCGACAGCCCGGTGGCAGCATGCCACAGCAACCACTTGTAACGACGATGGCTTATGGCTCGCGACAGGCGCAACGCAGCCGCCATGGCCGTGCGTAACCACGTGAACGTCTGCCAACGTCGAAAGGACACACGCAGCAGCGTATCCAGAAACAGACGAGTGCTGTTGCCGCGCAACAGTGTCTCATCCAAGTCGTAAATGTCTATTTCCGTTTTTGTTGCCATTGCATATATCGCGGCGTAAGCTGGCGTCGGCGTGCGTCGGCAGACCACGGAAAACGCACCAGCGTCCCCGGTTGGAAAATATGGTAATACGGAAAAGCCACCGGGTCGGGGCGAGTCAAGGCTATGGATGCACCGCGAACCTCGGCGCCGCAATCCTTCAAGGCATCAAAAACGGCACGAAGCGTAGCTCCCGAATCGACGGCATCGTCCACCACCAAGATACGCGTGGCGTACTGAGCCGCATCCAGCATCTCCTTCACCGCCTCGGGTGTCGCCACTATGGCACGCGGCTTGTGCTTGGCCAGACGCTTGGCCTCTACTATGCGCAATTCATCACCTATCCATCGAGGCAGAAAACGCGTCATCCGCATCAGCGAACGCATCTTGCGCTTCCATTTTGTCGACGGACGATGTATATCTACGTCCAAGTGCGGGACATCTTCAAACATATACTTGGCAAAGGTGACACCGCCGCGCGCAATGGCTATAATCAACTCCGGGTCAAAATCCCGAGCCTTAGTCTCAAGCTCGCGACCGCACCACTCGACCACGCCCATGTCGAGGGTCAGAACTCGCATATCCAATTCGAAATCCATTTTTTCTAATAATATTTGTGCAAAGTAACGCATTTTTTACGAAAATCACAGCCAACTACGTGAAAAAATGCGTAACTTTGTGCCGTATGTTGTCACTTGTCCCGACAGAGATCGGCATACGCTGCGGCTTCAGTCGCAAAGCACTGCACATCAAGCATACGCAGTCTGCATTCTATGATATTCACAATTATTATTGTGACCGAACCCCCTGTTACTTCCGACAGTTGTTATTGTCCGCACCGCCATGAAACGACCGCGAAGCCACAGCCTCTTGAGCCGACGTCTTTATCCGGCAAAAACCAACACAGACACCTTCAAGACCACAGCATCTCAGCATCCGGAGAAAGAACGCTTCGGACGCACACATTCGATTGAATATATCAACCTAATATACAAACAATCCTAACAACCAGCATCTTATGATTCTGAAAGCAAAATTCAGCCTCCGTGTCTTCGGCATCGCCGCCGCCTTGGCCACCACAATCAGCGCCTCCGCAGCCGTCACCACCGAAGCCAAGCAAGGCATCACCTTCTACGATGCCGCTTCGCACGGATATGTCAGCAATATGCTGAACACCCGCGCAGGCATCGTGGTCACCACCGATCGTGGCAAGGACATCTCCGTGATACGCAACGGCAAGATGGTCCCCATGGTATCCGGTCCGGGCGTCGGCATGTACATCCATGCAAGCAAGGACGGCCAATACATCGGATACAAGAGTATCAACAACAACACCGACCAGGCCCCTATGGTGCTTGACGTTACCACAGGCCGAAGCATCATCCTCGAAAGCTACACCGACCAATGCGGTCAACCCTCTTTCGCCGATGATAACACCGTATGCTACACCGTCGGCAAAAAACTTGTCGTACGCAAAATCGACGGCAGACAACGCCGCGAGTACGACATGCCATTCTACGTAAACATCGTCAACATCAGTCCCGACGGCACTCAGGCCGCTTTCGGCAGCATCGAAGGCGACTTCTATATGATGAACCTCGCCGATGGTGATATCGTCACCATCCCCGGCGGTGACGGCGCATACAACCCCGTATGGAGCCCCGACGGATCTCGTTTGGCCGTACAGCGCGTCAATGGAAAACTCTTCACCATGGACGCCGCCACCAAGGTGCGCCACGACCTCGGCGAAGTATCATCCTTCAGCTGGACCGACGACTCCAAGAGTATTGTCTACACCCAAGTCAACCGCATCAACGAAATGCTCTCCAGCGGTGCCTCCGCTTACCGTATGGCATGGGACGGCTCGGATGCCACCAAACTCATAGACAATGACGCATCATGCCCCGTGGCCGTACTGGCCGACGGCAACGCCCTAATAGTGTCCTACGCCGTAGGCACACAGCGCGGCTTGAAAAAACGCGTCTATCGCACCTCCTCCAACTTCGTCGGCGCTCCGGCACGTACGGTATCTCTGGTATCCTTCGGCGAAAACGAGCAGATTGGCAGCAGCAGAATCGTCAACTTCAAAGGATTCTCGCGTAACGACGCGCCCATGGCCACCATCGATGATATCAATGCCAATAACGCCAAGGCACGGAAACTATCGCCCGAACAGCGTGCACAATACAGCGTCTCCCGTAAAGGCAACGACATAGGCCTTCTCGCCATCCCCTACATCAACCAAGTATGGGACACCCCGGGATCGTATAGCGGCAACTACAGCGTCGGCTATGTATGCTGCGCTCCCTCGTCCTGCTGTATGAACCTCGGCTGGCGCGGCAAGCTGTCCAAAGTCGCCGTAACATCGCGCGCCTCCGGCGTCGGAACGGTGTACTACTCCTGGCAAGTACTGCGCGACTACACCTCCTCCACAGGATATGCTTTCACGCAACGCGCGACCTACTACGGCTCGGTAGGCGGCGGCTACGGATACATGTGGGGCTTGGGTTCGCCCGCCACAATGATGGCCAGCTTCTATCAGAACAACGGCCTGAGCTCCTCTTTTGCCTCGTCATGGAGCACATTCTGCACCCAGGCCAACAACAATGACCCGTACACCATCTGCTTGCAGAACGGCACCGGCGGCCACGTGGTTCTCGGTTTCCGTACCAACCAGGCTGCCGCCTCCAACGGCTCCAGCGCTTGGGCCAAGACCGGCTCGTTTATCTGCCACGACCCCTACGGCGACTACAACGGCGCCAGCTACCCCAACTGGGACGGTCGTTACTCAACCTATGACTGGCCCGGATATAGCAACGGCTACAAAAACATCGGCACATTCTACTGGGGATGCGTAGCCACCGGCTCCAAGCCCTCGACCAGCACCCCCACGCTCACCGTCAGCCCCACGTCCGTCAACTTCACCTGCGAGCAAAACCAGCACCCCACAGCAACCATTAAGGTAACCGGCAAGGATCTCAGCAGCGACATCACCGTTGCATCGTACACCCCGGGGCGTTTCCCCGTCAGCGTGAGCTCGTTGCCAAAAACCGGCGGCACTTTCACCATCACATTCAAGATCTCCGACAAAATCGGCACATACGGCGAAAATGGCACAGCTGTAAAATCCAAACTCTATGTTAAGGTCAAGAGTGGAAGCCTCGAAAAGATAATCAACATCACCGCCACCGTAACCGCTCCGCCGCTGGGCAAGCTCTCCGAAAAATGGAACATCTCCGAGAAGAAAGGCAATAAGGAATCCAAAGGCTACGACGCCTCCAACATCCGCAACTTTGTATACAACGACGGCAAGCTCTACGGCGTATACAACCACAGCGATATCATCGTGCTCAACGCCCAAACCGGCGAAAAACTCGGCTTCCTGCCCAAGAACGACATCGTCAAAGGCGGTACGCTGACCCTCTGCGACGTCAAATGCCTCGGCGGCAAAATCCTTGCTTGCAATATTGCCAAACAAGGCGAAGAATTCCGCGTATATGCATGGGACAACGACAACAGCTATCCCACACTGGCGCTGTCAACAACCGACATACAGGGTGCCACTCGTCTGGGCGACTGTATGGAGCTTACCGGCACATACCCCTCAGACTACTGGATCGCATTCTGCAACGACAACGGCACCGACACCCGCATCGTCGAGTACCACATGAACGGCACCAAGATTGCCGAAGCCAAGAACACCAAAGTCCTCAAAGACGGCAAGCAATGGAAGACCGGCGATACATCCCGCGCATACCCCAAAGGCAACGGATGGTGGGTAGACGGCAAGAGCAGCCAACCCGTATGGACCAATAATCCCGGCGGCGGAACATGCACCGTACAATGTGTCAACACCTGCGCCTCCAAGACCTTCGGCGCCAGCCACCACGAATTCAACTGGAAAGGCGGCAAATATGCCATCAACCTCATATTCGAAGGTTCAGAGAACTACACCGGCGCCAAGATGCGCATCGTCAGAGACAATGCCGGAGACTACTCCAACACCACCGAAAACGGCAAATACCCCTCCGACGGCCTCGGTGACACTTCCAAGAACTCCAATTGCACCGGCGATTGTATGATCAATACCGATGGCGACAGCTACCTGGAAGCATGGGTACTCTCCACCAAGCACGGTATGGCATACTACACCTACGGCAATCCGCCGGCCAAGAACCCCTCGGCCATCACCGGCCCGGGCGAACCCGATCCCTCAATCAGTGCCAACCCCGGCTCGCTGTCCTTCACCTCCAAGAAGAACGTAGCCGTAGATAAAGACCTCAAGGTCGAAGGCTCCAATCTCAAAGGCAATATCACCGCAACACTCAGCGGCGCCAACGCCAATATGTTCAAGCTTTCGAACACAAGCATCAGCGGCTCCGGTACAATCAAGGTGACTTACACCCCCACCGCCGAAGGATCGCACAAGGCTACCCTCACGCTGTCAAGCCAAGGCGCAACCAACGTCACCGTAGCCCTCAACGGCACTTGCGAAGCCGCCATCTCCCTGCTGGAAGACATTGCCGCAAACCAAGGCAAACTCTCCGAAGAATGGATATACTCCACCAACAAGAACAACACCCCGAGCTGGACCAGCTTCGTCACCTCCGAATCGGCCAACCGCGACATCGCCCTGATTAACGGAAATCTCTACGTGCTCAACGGCAAAAACTGGGGCGCCGTAGCCGTCAATATCCTCGATGCCAAGAGCGGCAAACACAAAGGTACACTCTCTGTGGATGACCTCGGTAGCGCACTCGGCAAACTCGGCGGTCTCGCTGTAGCCGACAACAAGCTCATCGCCTCCAATATCGTCACAGCCGCCCAGAACCTCCGCGTATACATCTGGGACAACGATGCATCCAAACCGCGCGTACTGGTACAGAAAGACGCTGCCGGAATCATCGGCGGTGCTTCCGTAGCATTCAGCGGAACGCTCAACAACGGCCGTGTATGGCTCACCAAAGACGGAGCCAACGAAGTCGTATACTTCGAAATCAAGAACGGTAGCTGCGACAACAATATGCACACCCTCGCGCTGAAGGACGCCTCCGGTAAAGCTTATGCTTACGGCAGCGAAGGTCGCGGTGCCTCCAAGATCTATCCCAACACCGACGGCAGCTTCTGGATGGTTCAGAAAGACAACCAGATAGCCAAGTTCGATGCCTCCGGCAAGATTACCGCAGACATCCTGCCCAAGGAAGCCCTCGGCGGTTCCAACTACGGCACCGCCTTCGCCCAATTCTCCGTAGGCAACAAGAAGTATATCGCCGCCATCACCTACAAAACCGGCAACCTGCAAGACGGACAAATAGCCATCATTGACGTGACCAACGGCGTAGCCAAAGCCACGGCTCCCATCAAACGTCTGCCCGAAAACGGCTTCGGCTCAAACGTGAACAACCAATACATGTCCACCGTAGTCGTAGGCGTCGAAGGCTCTCGCAAAGGCATCATCAACATCTACGCCAACGTCTTCGGACAAGGTCTGGGATACTTCAAGTACGCCGGCGAAGTCGCTGACGCCATCTCCGACATCACCGTTGACGGCGACAACGCCGAGATTGAGTACTTCAACCTCCAAGGCATACGCGTAGACGCCGACAACCTCACCCCCGGCATCTATGTACGCCGTCAAGGCAATAAAGCCACCAAGATCGTCATCAAATAATCGCTGACCACCATCATTCCCCCGATAAAGGAGGCGAACCGCATGGTTCGCCTCCTTTCTATTTTTCAAATATCGTCTACCACCACACCTGACAATCTTGCCCAAACAAATAGTTATCCCTAACTTTGGGGTATGAAAATTAGAGAAGCCGTTACGGCAGACATCGAACAAATACTGGCAATCACCGACAGCGCACGCCGGTTCCAGCGCCAATGCGGGTTTCGCCAATGGGAAGACGGCTATCCGGCATACGACAACATTGCCGCCGACATAGCCGCCAAAGGCGCATACGTCTTCGAAAACGACGGCATCGCCGCCAAAGCCGTAAATTTTACCATCAAATGCTCGAACATCGCCGAAAATGAGAACATCGCCGAAAATGAGAACATCACCGAAAATGAGAGCATCATCGCCTATGCCTATCTCACCGAGGGTGATGCCGAGTACGACCGCCTATCCCGGATATGGCAATTTCCGGGACCTTACGGCGTCATCCACCGTCTGGCCATAGCTCCGCAATTCCGCGGTCAAGGTCTTGCCGCCCGAATCTTTGCTCTGTCCGAAGCGCATCTTGCCGCGCAAGGGCTGCTCGCCATGCGCATAGACACCGGCCGGGACAACTTCGTGATGCAGCGCATCCTCAGACGCGCCGACTACACCTGCCGCGGCCTGTGCCAATTCTCCTGGGGCCCCCGCCTCGCCTACGAAAAGCCTCTTCACTGAGCAATCCGCCACTTAGGACATCAATGACGTAAAGCATTGATTATTTGGGGCATATAACATAAAGCCGTATCTTTGCACTGCAATAATAGTCGTCTTTGCAACCAATTATGTAGTAGCAATATGCAAACACTGGCACAAAAATAAGCGTATGTCCGGTCTGCACTAAGTGTGGACGACTCGGACAAGCGCAAACAAGAAACATTCTCGTTAAAGCATATTAAAGCTTGCCGAGACTTCTATCGCAAAATAGTGGTTTTAGATGGTGCCCCCCACAAAAAAAGCGGGCAGACGAAGATGGCATCATCGATGAGGGCCTTATTCCGATTTTATTGGACGGGAGATGCTCAGGCGGGGAGGCCGGCGAGGAGGGTCGTGCGGGTGAGGTTGTCGCCGAAGGAGTATGGCAGGAAGGCGAGCGAGGGGACGGGCTCGGTGATGCGTAGGTCGGCGCGGCGGCCGACGGCGATGGCGCCCGTGGTCTCGGACAGGCCCATGGCGTAGGCGCCGTTGATGGTGGTGGCGGCGAGTGCTTCGGCCGGCGTGAGCCGCATCTGTATGCATAGCAGCGAATTAACCAGCGACATATTGCCCGAGGGTGTCGAGCCGGGGTTGTAGTCCGAGGCGGCAGCGACGCCCAGTCCGGCATCAATCATACGGCGTGCGGGGGCGTAAGGCAGCCGCGAAAACAGCGAGCATCCGGGGAGTACCGTCGGCATCGTGGCTGTGCCTTTGAGCACGCGTATTTGGTCATCGGAAGTGTGCTCCAGATGGTCTACTGAGAGTGCGTTGTGAGCCACGCCGACTTCTACGCCGCCGGAGTAGTCCAGCTCGTTGGCGTGGATCTTGGGACGCAGGCCGTAGCGATACCCGCATTCGAGCATCTGCGCCGTATGCTGCGGCGTGAAGAATCCTCGGTCGCAGAATACATCTATATATTGGGCAAGGCCTTCGTGCGCCACGGCCGGAATCATTTCGCGGCACACCATGTCGACATACGTCTGATAGTCGCCGGCGAGGTTGCGCGGCAGCGCGTGCGCACCCAGAAAGGTAGACACGATATTGGCCGGCAGGTCTTGACGCAAACGGGCAATGACGCGCAGCATCTTCAGTTCGTCGCGGAGGTTGAGCCCGTATCCGCTTTTGACTTCGATGCTTCCTGTGCCGTACTCAATCATACGGCGTGCACGCGGCAATGCTTGGCGGTAAAGTTCGTCTTCGGAGGTATTGTGCAACAAGTCGGCCGAGTTGAGTATTCCGCCGCCTCGCCGGGCGATGTCTTCGTAAGATAGGCCGCGTATTTTGTCCTCAAATTCCTGTTCGCGCGAACCGGCGTACACGATATGCGTGTGCGAGTCGCAGAATGCCGGGAGCACGGCGCCGCCACGGACGTCCGTCTCGGTATCGTAGCGGCGGTCACGCGGCACGGCGGTCATGGGCCCGAATTCGACGATAAGTCCATCACGTATAACGAGATAGGCATCGCGCATCGAGCGGTCCTCGCCCATTTCAGTTCCTTGCAGGCGTGTGCGGCCTTGCGTTTCGATGCCGGCGAGCAGCCCGATATTATATAATAGAGTGTCCATAGCGATGTCGGTGTGGCACGCGCCCATAATGGCTATTATAGCCTTTCAAGGCCATTATAGTCATTATGGGTTGCGTGGAGTGGCGTCAAATGCGCGGTGCTACGCGCTGTATGAATTTGATTGAATTGGCGATATGCGGATACATCGGTTGGTCATTGTCGATATAGGGGACGATGGCGCGATATTCGGCCACGAGTGCTTCGATGGCCGGAGAGGACTTGAGCGGACGGCGGAAGTCGAGGGCCTGAACGGCGTTGAAAAGCTCAATGCCGAGCACGCGCTCGGTGTTGAGCACTACGCGATACAGCTTGGTGGCTGCATTGGCGCCCATACTTACATGGTCTTCCTGGTCTTGCGAGGACGAAATCGAGTCCACCGAGGCGGGCATACACAGGCCCTTGCTTTGGCTGACGATAGAGGCTGCCGTGTACTGCGGAATCATAAAGCCGCTATTGAGGCCCGGATTGGCCACGAGGAAGCGCGGCAAGTCGCGAAGGCCCGAGATGAGGCGATATATGCGGCGTTCGGAAATGCTGCCCAGCTCGGCAACAGCTATGGACAGGGCGTCCATGGCGATGGCCAGAGGTTGGCCGTGGAAATTGCCGGCCGAGACAACGAGATCTTCGTCCGGGAACACCGTCGGGTTGTCCGTCACCGAGTTGCTTTCGGCTTCGAACACACTGTCCACGTAACGTATTGTGTCCTTGGTCGCTCCATGTACCTGCGGGATGCAGCGGAACGAGTATGGATCTTGAACGTCTTTCTTGGGACGCACCAGAATCTCACTACCTTCCATAAATTTGCGGAAGAATGTGGCCGTATCCGACTGACCGCGGTGGGCGCGGATGCGGTTGACCGAGTCATTGAAGGGCTCGATGTGTCCGTCGAAGGCATCCAGCGAGATGGCGCCGATTACATCGGCCCATGCCGATATGCGATGAGCCATGTGCAGCGCCCATGTGCCGTAGGCGTTCATAAACTGCGTTCCGTTGAGCAGCGCCAGTCCTTCTTTGGACTGGAGGTTGATAGGCTCCCACCCCATCTTGCGCATCACCTCGCCGGCATCCACCACCTTGCCCATATATTCCACTTCGCCCATTCCGATGAGCGGCAGCGACATATGAGCCAGCGGCGCCAAGTCGCCGGAGGCGCCCAGCGAGCCCTGCTGATAGACAACGGGGATGATATCGTGGTTGTACATATCGATAAGTCGCTGTACGGTCGCCACTTGTACACCCGAGTGGCCGTAAGCCAGCGACTGAACTTTCAGCAGCATCATCAACTTGACAATCTCGGAGGGCACACGCTCGCCCGTGCCGCAGGCGTGCGACATTATCAGGTTACGTTGGAGCGTGGAGAGGTCTTTTTGGTCTATAGAGACGTTGCACAGCGAGCCGAAACCCGTGGTGACGCCATAGATGGGCGTGCCGTCGACGGCCTTCTTGTCCAAATACTCGCGACATTTGCGTATGCGCTCTTCCGCTTGGGGTGACAAACGCAGCGTCTTGCCCGAGGCAACGATTTCGTATATTTTGGCAGGCGTGATATGCCTTTCGCTAATGGTATGGTACATATATGAGGTAAGATTTTTGTGATTCTGAAATTGTTGAGAATACTGACAATGGTTTTCGTCGTTCGAGGTCACACAAGTGCATCGCGCACCAGGTCATCGTCTGCAATATTAGGCATAGTGATGACCATATCCGGATGCAGATCCATAGCACGACGCGCCGCCGACATGGCGCCGCTGTTGCGAGCCCAGCTGCGGCGTGCAATGCCGTTATTGACATCCCACAGCATCATCTCGTCTATGTGTCGGCGCGACTCGGCGCTGCCGTCGATGACCATACCGAAGCCGCCGTTGACGACTTCGCCCCATCCGACGCCGCCGCCGTTGTGCAGCGACACCCAGGTGGCACCGCGAAATCCGTCGCCGATGACATTCTGAACCGCCATATCTGCGGTAAAGGCCGAGCCGTCATAGATATTGGAGGTCTCGCGATAGGGCGAATCGGTGCCGGAGACATCATGGTGGTCGCGGCCCAGAACTATGGGCGCCGAGATGCGCCCGGCGGCTATGGCCTCGTTGAAAGCACGAGCTATGGCCATACGGCCTTCGGCATCCGCATACAGTATGCGTGCCTGCGAACCCACCACCAAATTATTGGCGCCGGCCTCGGCTATCCAATGGATATTGTCATCCAACTGTCCGGCTATTTCATCGGGAGCTTCGCGGCGCATATCTTCGAGTACACGACGTGCTATATCGTCGCTCATGGCCAAGTCCTCAGGCCGCCCCGAGGTACATACCCAACGGAATGGTCCGAAGCCGTAGTCGAAGAACAGCGGTCCCATAATATCCTGCACGTAAGATGGGTATATGAACTTGCCGTCGGCATCTACGATGTCCGCTCCGGCGCGCGAAGCTTCCAGCATAAAGGCGTTGCCGTAGTCAAAGAAGTACATACCGCGGGCTGTGAGCTTATTGATGGCGGCCACCTGACGGCGCAGAGACATTTGCACCTGCTGTTTGAATTGCTCAGGGTCTTCGGCCATCATCGTGCGCGATTGTTCGTAAGTGAGTCCTGCCGGATAGTATCCGCCGGCCCACGGATTGTGCAACGAGGTTTGGTCGCTGCCCAAATCCACGCGGATGTCCTCATCGGCCAGACGTTCCCACAGGTCTACGATATTGCCCTGATAGGCCATAGACACCACCTCGCCGGCGTCCAAGGCACGGCGTAGGCGCGGGATAAGCTCGTCCAGCGAGGTGTGCACCTCGTCCACCCATCCTTGGCTGTGACGCTTCTCGACGGCTGCCGGATTGATTTCGGCGACGACGCTGACCACTCCGGCTATGTTGCCTGCCTTGGGCTGTGCGCCCGACATTCCGCCCAATCCGGAGGACACAAACAGCATACGGCGTGTGTCGCCCGGCGCGCGGCGTTTACGAGCGGCATTGAGCACCGTAATGGTGGTGCCGTGGACGATGCCCTGCGGGCCTATGTACATATACGAACCCGCGGTCATCTGACCATACTGCGACACGCCCATAGCGTTGAAGCGCTCCCAGTCGTCCGGCTTCGAGTAATTGGGAATGACCATGCCGTTGGTGACGACCACACGCGGTGCGTCCTTATGTGACGGGAATAGTCCTAACGGATGCCCCGAGTACATCACCAATGTCTGATTTTCGGTCATCTGCGACAGGTATTGCATAGTCAGGCGATACTGCGCCCAATTCTGGAACACGGCGCCGTTGCCGCCGTAAGTGATAAGCTCGTGCGGATGCTGAGCCACGCGCGGGTCCAAGTTGTTCTGAATCATCAGCATTATGGCCGCCGCCTGACGGCACTTGGCCGGGTATTCCTCGATAGGACGGGCATACATCGGATAATGCGGGCGCAGGCGATACATATATATACGGCCATAGCGGCGCAGCTCCACGGCAAATTCCGGGGCCAGTACGGCGTGCTGCTCCTTGGGGAAATAACGCAACGCATTCTTCAACGCCAGAGCCTTTTGGGCCGGCGTGAGAATGTCCTTACGTCGCGGAGCGTGGTTGACGGAAGTATCATATTCCTGCGCTTCGGGCAGTCGGGACGGGATACCGCCGATGATATCTTGTTGGAATTCGTTGAGTGTCATAGTCTTTCTTCGATTTCGGATATTAGAGTCTGTTCGCGGCTGTCCGCCTCGGCTGCCAAGGACTGAGCCTCGCCTCTGAGGGCTTTGGCCTTGTCCTTATCCTTGAGCCCGGCAGCGTTTATCATCACATTGAGCGCCGCACCGCGCACGGCGGCACGAGCGGCAAGTATGGCCACGCCGGCATCCGACAGCGAATTGGGGTTGCCCTCTACGGCCATGGCGTGCGCCACTTCGAAGACCTCCATTGCGGCCTTCATAGTCTTCAGCGGCACTTGGGCGGCGTATAGTGTGGCCTCCTCGAGGGCGGCGGCACGTGCAGCCTTTTCCTCGTCCGTGCCTTTGGGCATAGCAAATACGGCCATAATGCGATTGAAGGCTTCGGTATCCTCGTCCACCAAAGCGAGCAGACGCTGCATCAGTGCATGTCCCTTCACTGCCCAGTCGGAGAAGAACTCCCAGCGGTCATCCCATCCGGGCTTGTGTGCCGAAAGATTGGCGACCATCGTAGCCAGAGCGGCACCCATGGCGCCCATGTATGCAGACACCGAGCCGCCGCCGGGGGCCGGAGATTCGCTGGCCGTCTCCTCGGCAAATCCCTGACAGGTAAGGTCGACGAGCTTCTTGCCGCCCTTGGGAGCCAGGAGGTCTTCTATTACTTTTTCGTGTACCTTGAAAGGTGCCAAATCCTCAAGGCCGAGCGACTTGACGGCTATCTTGATAATCTCGTCATCGCTGATACCCAGCGAGCGGCACTGCTTGCGCAGGAAGTAGCGTCCGGCATCCAGCAGGCACGAACGCGGCACCAGACCTACAATTTCGGTTCCGGTGACACGCAATCCGCGTCGGTCGGCGGCGCGGCACACTTCTTCGAAAGCGACGTGCAGCGGCGTGGCGCGTATATCCGTGATATTCATCGACACCTGAGCGATGCCATATTCCTCGATGTACCAGCCTATGGCCTTGCACCCCTTGAGCGTACCCGGAATCATCACCGGATTGCCCTCGGCATCGCGCACAATCTTGCCCGTGATGGGGTTGCCCTCACGGCGCGGACGGCCTTTTTCGCGGACATCAAAAGCGATGGCATTGGCGCGACGGGTGCTGGTCGAATTGAGATTGAAATTGACGGCAACCAGGAAGTCACGCGCTCCGACGACGGTGGCTCCGCTACGCGCGGCCTGCTCGGTGAACTCGCCGCCGCCGAAGTCCGGCATCTCCGCCGGGTCGGTGATACGCTGAGCCAGAGCCTCGTACTCGCCCTTGCGGCATACAGCCAAGTTGCGACGCTCGTCACGCAAAGCCGCCGCCTCATAGCAATACGTTGGTATCGCCAACTCCTCGGCGATACGTTTGGCAAGAGCACGAGCCATCTCGGCACACTCCTCGAGGGTGACGCCGCTCACCGGCACCAAGGGCAGAACGTCCGTGGCACCTATGCGCGGATGCTCGCCGTGATGTGTACGCATATCGATGAGCTCGGAGGCCTTCTTGACGCTGCGGAAGGCCGCATCAACCACCGCTTCGGGTGTGCCGGCAAAAGTCACCACCGTGCGGTTGGTAGCCTTTCCGGGGTCCACGTCCAGCAGCCGGACGCCCTCGACATCCTCGATGCTCTTGACTATTTCCTGTATAACTTCGGGGCGGCGTCCCTCACTGAAATTGGGAACGCACTCAATGATACGTTTCATGATTAGGTCTGGCACTTATGTGTTTATTTGTGTTTGGTTTCGATATTGTATATTCGATGTCCGTATAGTTGTCCGATATCGGATTATGTTTGTTCGGTTTTTTGATATTACGTGTTCGGTTTTATGGATTTATGCCCGTCCCTTATGGGCGGTCGGTTTCTCGGGGGGAGGGTTAGGTTTTTTTGCCGCCATTCTACGCGCCAAAGCCTCACGATGACGTTCGGCGCGCACTAATTGCAGCATTTGAGCGCCGGAAGCCGAGTCGTAGGCGCCAATGTGTCACCATTGCCGCCCTCCGTCCTTGGCTATCCCGCCGCTTTCACTGGCAAATATAGCACTTTTCTGCCAATAATCCCGCATCCACCCGGGAAACACCGCAGGAGGCGTCTCTCGTTTCACATAAAAACATTCTCCGCTTGGATTTCTTCGGCCGAAAATGCGCTGCAAAAATAATTCGGTTGAAAATCATTCGGGTATAAAAATAATTCGTAATTTTGCAACGAGATGCAAGCGAGCATTTCGACAATGCAGATAGGTATCTAAAACTATCTGCAATACATAACTAAAAAGCGTTTCGTGCTTTATCCTTTAACGGAAATCGCCAAATTTCACAACTACGAGGGATATAGGCAGTCAAAGGAACGCCATGCTTGTCGCATATCCGCTCCCCGGCAAGGGGGAGCATATCCGATAAGGCGTGGGAGCGGACTGTTTATTTCGTAGTAGGCGTTTGGCGATGCCTCCGTTAAAATAAACCGAATATGCTCCACGCTTTTTTTTTATAGATAACTCTAATCGGGCCGGTCGGAGCATACTGCCTTAAACTAATATTCTAATTTCATGTTCAGATTTACTTTCTTACGGTATGTGCTATTGGCACTTGCTGTGATGGGCTTATCAGGCGTGCCGGATGTGTCGGCTCAGTTTTCCGGCGCGGGTGCGGGCACAAAGGATGACCCGTACAAAATCTACAACCCGGCGCAGCTGAACCAGGTGCGTAATTACACGGGGAAAACGGATGTGTATTTCACCCTTGGTGCGGACATCGACCTCACCTCGTGGATTTCGTCTAATTCGCCGGAGCAGGGCTGGAATCCCATCGGCACGGATGCCAATCCTTTCAAAGGCACTTTTATGGGTAACGGACACACCATCAAAGGCATGTCTATCTCCCGTGGAACTACCGATGATGTAGGCTTCTTCGGTGTCGCATCGGGGGCCACCGTAACTAATTTGACGATTGAAGGCTCGGTATACGGCGCAAATAATGTCGGCATCCTTGCCGGAAGTTTCACCGGTGCAGCAGAGAATTGCCACGTCAAGGGTTCTGCCCGAACCGCATCAGACTGTGTCGGAGGCCTTATCGGGAAATCCGGTAGCTCCGATCTGAAAAGTTGTCGGGCAAATGCCGAGGTCGAAGGCACGAAATATGTCGGAGGTCTTATAGGATACGTTCTCGCGACAGAGACCTCATCAGACAAGTCTATAGATGACTGCTTTGCCTCCGGGACTGTCAGCGGCAGCTCTAATGTCGGCGGCCTTATAGGCGCTATGGACACTTCCGCTTTTAGAAAATTAAAAACCGACTACGACGGCTACGACGGCTACTACGGCTACTACAACTACTACGAATATGCCACAGCTCCGTACAAGTATATTGTGTCCAATTGCGGAGCTAAAACGTCGATCTCCGCGAGCTCATCGGTCGGCGGCCTCATAGGCCAAACCCTGGGCTTTGTATATACGTATGATCTCAAAATTCATTATCTTTACTCCGACTATACAAGTCCCAGGGATTGGACATTCTCAAACGAAAAAGCCGTAAGATGTATGGATGTTACGGGGTGCTTTGCGCTGGCACAAATTAAGGCAACAGGTTCTGATGCCGGCGGTGTCATAGGCACGTGCAACGGCACTAATGTCTCGGACAGTTATTTTAATGGTTCGATTGTCGGAGGCAACTCGTATGGTACAAAAAACGGTATCGGAGGAATATGCGGCGCCATCACGGACCCCGCAACAGTAACCATTACAGACCGGGATGGTAAGGAACATACCCGAACCGTCAATTCAACCGATGCCTCGGCAATTTCGCGCAATTACAGCCGCGCCACCATTGCGGGCAGCAAGTACGTGGGCGGTATCATCGGCAATATCACGTCAAATGCGACCGTAACATCCAACTTCGCGCTCAATCCCGTATTGAGTGCATCTGTCGGCCCGGTGGCACGCATCTCACCTACAACGACCAGTGGCTTCGGCGCTATCGGCAGCCTGACAACCAATTACACCCTTACCGGCGCCAAGGTGTCTAAGAACGGTGTATCGCAAACCTACTCGACAAAGCTCAGCGAGGGCGAGTCCGGCGGCGAGGATATGTTCAAGCTACGTGCGACATATCAGGGCCTCGGATGGGACTTCGACAAAGAATGGGCGATACAAGAGACCGAGTGCCTGCCATACAAGAGCGGACAATGTGTTCCGCCGCTAATCCAATCGGAACCGGTATCGGGCAGCTTCGTCATTGTAGGCAAGAGTATGTCCGGCGGACGCGTATTCATGGAATATGCCGGACAGACCTATTCGGCCGAGTGTAAGGATAATACGTGGACGGTGCGAACCGATCCCATGAAATCCGGCGAGAGTATCACTGCGTGGGTCGAGGCCGACGACAAACTCCCGAGCTATAGCGTAATGACTTCTGTCGGCTATCCCGGCAGCGGCACACAGGAAGACCCCTATCAGATTTATACCGCAAATGACCTGCAAAACATCAACGGCCATTCGTGGTACAAGCTGATGAATGACATCGACCTCAATGGTATCAAATGGCAACCGATAGGACGTAACGGCGCAACTATGGCTAACCTTGACGGTGGTGGTTTCACCATTAAGAATCTCAATGTCAAAGACTCCGCTTCGGATTTCTGCGGCTTATTCTCCACTCTCCAAGACGCAACAATTACCAACCTCACATTAGAGGCTTGCTCCGTTACCGGCGGCAGCAATACGGCAATCCTTGCCGGAGATATGACATCGTGCACCATATCTAATGTCACGATTATCAAGTCTGATGTCAAAGGCGACACTAATGTAGGCGCTCTTGCCGGCAATGCCTACTACTGCACATTGAAAAACGTGCAAGTACTGCAGTCCTCGGTCAGCGGAGACTCTATTGTAGGCGGTATAATCGGCATTGCCGACCGCCTGGACATTACACTATCCTCGTTCAACGGTGACGTTGCCGGCTCCAAAAATGTCGGCGGCATCTGCGCCAAGGCAAATCCTGTGACTAAAATTTCGCGCAGTTGCACCTCCGGAACAGTGACGGGCACAGGCACGGATACAAAAGCATCCGGCATTGTAGCCGAAAATAGTGGCGATATCTCGGACTGCTTCACAACGGCAAACATCTCCGCTCCGGGATATGTCGGCGGCATCGTCGGGCTTAATTACGGCTGGGTTTTCAATTGCTATGCGTCAGGGACTTTATCGAGCGAAACGCTCGCAGCAGGCATCGTCGCATACAATGATGGCGTTTCGGCCAAACTGAAAAACTCGGTGGCCGCTAACGAGAAAATCTCTGTGTCTTCGCAGTCCGGCAACGCTATGCGTGTCCTCGGCGGATTCCGTAATGGCGCTCCGGAGCCTGTAACGACCGAAAACCTTGCTCTCGAAAAGATGATTATCTCAATCAACGGTGTCGCGCAAGAAGTCTACGATGACCCCATGAACGGCACTGCCACTTCAGGCGACAAGCTCCGTCAATCGGCTACATACAAGGCCCTCGGCTGGGACTTCGCAACAATATGGAAGATTGGCGAAACCGAGATGCCTCAACTCATAGGCCTTGATACGACCGGAGGAGCCGAACGACGTGACAATTATATGTATGTAGACAAGATGCGCGCAGCAGCAGGCGAGACCTTTGACATTGTAGTCAACCTTCACAACGGTGACGCAGTCAACGGCTTCCAGTTTGACATTCAGCTGCCGACAGGCGTTTCGCTCGTATATGACGAGGATTATGAAGAATATGACTATACAAAAGGCACTCGTCTGACACGTAATCACTCTATCTCTTTCCGTAAACAACCTGACGGCTCGGTACGATTCTTATGTCTGCCCAAAGACGCCACATACAACCTTCTCGGCGATGACGGACAAATCTTGATATTGAAAGCCAAGGTTGATGACAATGCAATAAACGGCTCTTACGCATTCTTACTCAAGAACTGCTTCCTCTCTCGCGGTGTCGCCGAGAATGTTGTGCTCAACAAGGTCTCCGGCAACATATACATTGTCAATGATGTAATATCAATACCGGCAGTCACCGTCATGGCCGGAAGCAAAAGCGACTTGGCTATCAACCTGGATAATAAATCGAAAATCAATAGCTTCCAATTTGACATGACTCTTCCTGCCGGAGTGAAAATAGCCGACAACGCCCTCGGCGAACCCGACATTCGTTTGGGCGACCGTGTCGATAAGTCAAAATACACATTGACCTATAAAGCACAACCCGACGGCTCGATGCGCATCGTAGCCTTTGGCGCCGGAAGCGATGCCGTTATTTCCGGAAATACGGGAACGGTTCTGTATGTCACGCTCGCTGCAGACAGACAAACAAAACCCTTCATCGGACAAGTCTCGTTCCGCAATATTTATCTTGCCGACAGCGAATTGCGCAGCTTCATGTGCGATGATATAGATACACAATTAGAGGTTACACAATTCCGTCGCAAAGGCGATGTCAATAAAGATGGAACCATTACGGGCGTGGACGCTGTGGGTACTATCAATCTATCCCTAAACAAATCATTGGACATCCTGGACTTCTGGGCCGCCGATGTCGTGGAGGACAACGTGATAGACTCGCGTGATGCATCTTCCGTTACATCCCTCGTCCTCGATGAAAACCTTACGACGTATGCTGCCCGTAAGGCCGCAAAAGCCCGTAAGGCTGATGACGTATGGGGTGATTACGAGTATACCAAAGACATCTGTATGTGGGTGAAACCGGTAAACGTTTCGCCCGGCAATACCGCCGATTTTATATTCTATCTCAACAACACCAAGGAGCATCGTCCAAGCGCTACGCAATGGGCAATTTACCTGCCGGAAGGATTCAGCTTTGAGCTGAACGAGAACCCTGTAGATGAGGATGACCTATGGTATGAGAATACGCGCCGATGCAGCGAGTTCCTTTTTGTCGCTCATGTGCAAGGACAAAAAATCGGAATGTTCCATAATGACATGAATGTTAAGGGCTATAAGCTCACTTCCGGTGAAATCCTACGCCTGCATATCGTTGCTGACAAGACTGTCAAGCCCGGTGTCTATACGGGCTGGCTACGAGAGTATCAAACCACATGCCCGGTTGACGATAAGGGATTTCACGCCAGCTTCTATATCGACGACGAGCCCTTCACTATTGTCGTGGGAGACATCGCTAATGCGGAAAATCTTTCCCTCGCCGGTCGCTTCGAATCTGACGACATGGCACTTGTGGATGCAGCACTGCACAACAATCAGTCACTGCTAACCGTGGACATGACAGAAAATCGCAGCCTTCCTGAAGGCACTTCATTCGAGGGCCTTAACCCCAATACGATTGTGTATACCAACGCCGCTACGACAATTGAGAAGTCTGACAATTTGGTCGTTGACGGAATTTGCAAATCGTTGAAACTGGAAGACGGACATCCATTTGGCGTTACGACGGCATTTACAGCGACATCTGCTTTATACTCACGCCAAGTCGAAGCCGGAGCGCACGAGTCTCTATACCTGCCGTTTGCAGCAGACCCCATTGATGGTGTTACATACAAACAGATAGCAGGAGTGTCTGCGGACAATTTTGCGCTTGAAGATGCGGTTCAAACGGCCAATATACCGGTCTTGTTCGATTCGGAACTCGGAGGTGTGCTTAAATTTACCGCATCAAACGTGACAATAGAACCCTCAACGGAAACTGTACATAACGAACTCGTCGGCAGCTATAGAATTGTCGACACCGATAATGCTTATTATGGTTATAGTGCCGGTTCATTTGTGAAAACCCTGCGATTGATGCCGTTCAGAGCATACACAACAAACGCCGAGCTGGACGGAAAACACGAGGCCGTTGATGACTTGCTTTATAATACAGATTCTAACAATGACGTAATATACAATCTGCAAGGCATCCGTATGCATACAGACAAGAAACACCTCACAACAGGCCTGTATATCATCAATGGACAAAAAGTTTACATCAAGTAACGACCACATTCGGATTTCACAGTATTAACCACTGTGGACGAGTTTTTTAGTGTTAATCCAAGCGGCCCGTATCATAAAGGTACGGGTCGCTTTTTTTATCTCGGCATATGCGAATTCTCACACCATTAGAACAGAACCGGCAAACGCTTCATCCACTCTGGAAATCATCATAATACATTTATTGTGCGAACGCAAAGTTTTGCGTACCTACAGAGACCAAATACTATGACACGCCCTCATTTTTCATCTATGCCTGCTGATTATTTTTCGAAATAAAAAATAAGCCGTATTTTTGCAGTTGCCGATGGATAGCCGGATGATCGAAGTAGTCTTAGTGCGACCCGGCGAACAACGACAGTATCGAATTATTTAACCACAAGCAAATTAACAACCTATTTTAATGTTATGACAAGACATTACGCTAAAGACAATTGGCTGTCGGAGATGGCCGAGACGGACGAGTACGCCTGCCGCAACTTTGCGGCCGAGCTGAACAACCTGCCCTCCGGCCGCCAGACTTATAATGCCGTCTTCGGATTTCTGCCGATCGCCGCTTCGTCCCGGCCTCGAAATGTATCGATTGCTTCTTTAATAAAGCTGTACTGTGCCCAACGAAGCGGTCGCAAAGAGGACGCACGGCGAGAGCTGAAACTCCGTTTTAATTACCAGGATTATTCGATTCAGAAAAAGATTCTATGGCTGTTTCTGAATGGCTCTAAGCAAGATAGGCTGTTTTGCTTCAAACAATTAAAGTATAGTTGGAATAAGGCGTTCGAGCCAAAACTTGTCGAATTGTGGGAGAAGTTCCGCGAGCCGGAGTGTGCCTTTCTTTTGGTCAAGTACGGCAATATCGACTATGTACGCCGACATCAAGAGGAGTTGGCCAATTCGGCAGGATACTATCAAGTCGGCAAAAGGCTGGCGCTCGAGGACCGAGAATATGTCATCGAAAAATATCGACTTGAAGGCCCGGACGTGTATGTCCGACTGTTGTATGAGACCAAGCGCGCCATCGAACGCGATGAGGCGACGGACATCTTATGGCGGGCGATAGATAACGCACTGTTGCAGAGCATCTGTCATCACTACAATATCTCACCATACTTCCTTGTGTATGATGGTCGATTGGACGACAATGGATTGCCGCTCGAAACAATTGTACCCTCCATCGTATGGGACGACACTGTGATGGAATGTATGCGTTACTTGTACTACATTGCGCCAAAGGATGTTGTGACCGAGGCACTACGCCGGGATATTAAAGTACGCAAATTGTTTTTTCGACTTATCGGCGGCAGATATTACTGCAATTCAAGCGACCCTATAGCGGATAAGCGCCGTGACTTGAGAATGTTTTGCAAATTGGCTTACGCGATGTTCCCCGAGTACCGGCGAGGTGAAATCGTTGATGGCGGCCGACATTCTGACAATCCAGACATTGGCACATCATCTATCGGTAGCAGTAACGAAGACGAACCGGACAAGTCCGAGTGGCGAAATATTGCCGACCGCTCGGTCGAGAATCTGCTTGAAACCATTCGGGAGTATCGTCTGACCGAGGATTTGACCCCGGAGGAATGGCGAGCCCTTTATCTCGAAAAGAGCCTGCCGAAAACCGAGACTATCTCGCTGCTGTCGGAGCGACTAAGCCTTGAACCGGACTGCCCGGACCGGGACGAATTCATCCGGGAACTGCTGAGTTAGATCACGGCTCGGAAGCCGCAACAGGCTTTGGTTCAAGCAAAAAAAGCGCGACATCCTCGGGCAATATGGTCTTGCCCGAGGGTGTCGCAGTCTGTATGTCGGTGCGCTTATGCGCCGTCACGCTTTAGCGTGCAGCCAGGTTGGAAGCGGCGAGAGCTTCCTGATATGCATAGCAGCCGTTCTGGCTGATTTCTACGACTTTGTAGTCGCCGTTGGGCATGGGGACTTTGGCGTGGTCGGCATCGATGAAGGTGAGGAATACGACACGCTGGCCCTCGGCATCAAGAGTGCTCCATTCCTGTGTCTTGACATCGAAGTCGAGGCGCACCTTGGTTCCGTCGTTTTCGCTGATGATGTCATAGCCCTTGCCGTCGCATTTTACGAGGTACTTGCCGTCCTGACCTTCGATAACCTTGGTGCCTTTGGCTACGGGGTTATTGCCGCTCCAGAACTCGATACTGTTGAGCACCAGGACATCGGCCAAGCCCGAGACTTCGTATACGGGCAGAATCCAGAAGGCAAAGAATACCAACTCGTTGACAAACTTATTGCCTATCGAATTGTTCCAGGTCAGCAACTTGTTGGTGAGCTTGAACGAGCCTATGCACGAGCTGAACATCATACAGGAGCATACCGCGATGACGGCTGCTACACGGATAGCGTACTTTTTCATAATTCTATTTGTTTGTTAAGGATGGTTGATAGTGTTTCTTTATTTCGTTGTTTGTATATTTCGTTGTTTGTAAAGTCTTTTCCGATGTGTCAAGCATGAACATTGGCCAGAACGCGATGGTAGAAGCGCATGACCGCCCCGACATATTCGATGGTCTGAGTGCCGCGGAAATATCCGTAGCGTACCACTTCGTCATTGTAGTACGCCGGATTGGACTTGAGCCGCAACGCCTCGGCCACATTGCCTTCCCATACGGCGGGATTGTACCCATGCTTACGAGCCAAGGCTATGGCATCGATGATATGCGCGGCTCCGGCGTTATAGGACGCCAAGACAAACTTGACGCGTTCGGCCGGGTCTTTGACGTATGGACGCATAGTGCGGTCGAGGGTCTTGAGCAGCCGCACCGCCAGGCGTATCGAAGTCGCCGGGTCGGTCAGGGCCGCCGGGTCAACACCATTGGCCCTTGCCGTCGAAGGCATTATCTGCATAATGCCGCGGGCTCCGGCCCAGGATGTTACGTTATTGTCAAAACGGCTTTCGACAAAGCATATAGCGCCAAGCAGACGCCAATCGCGCCCCTCGCCGGCGTAGAGCTTGAACAACGCATCGTAGGGCGACAGACGTCCGCCGTGGAAGGTGTAAGTCAAGGCCGTGGGCGATTGCTTGGACATCTCGAAATATGTCTTCAGCAGCGCCAGATTACGCTCGCGAGGCTTGTCCGAAGACAGCCATGTGTCGATGCTGTCGCCCAACCACGCATGGTCGGGAGCAGTAGCCCATCGTGCCTTTTGCGGAAAACTAAGCGCCACGGTAATATCCAAATGCGGATAATACGTGCGATTGATACGAGCCAAATCGCTATCAATAACCGTCATCGATATTTTACCGTCATTGACCATATCGATGAGGTCTTCGGCTACTATCGAATCGCGTGCCATGGTGTGTATGCGTATGCCGCCGCCAAGTTCTTCGTTGAGATGTCGCAGCCGCTGATGGTATTTACTGCCATCCACTACGTATATATCGCGGCCGGGCAATTGTGTGACATCGGTGACAAGGCTATCGGCATCGCGGCGCTGCACCAGCACCTGAGTGGTTTCGAATGTCGGCCCGCAATGATGGACTCGTGCCTTGAATTCGCTGTTCACCGGAATCTGGTATGCCACAACATCGGCCTTACCCGTATTGACCATCTTGATGGCTCCGTCAAGGCTCGGCGCCACTTCCACTTCGAGCGCCATACCCTTGGCCTTGGCAAATTCGGCGGCAAGGTCGTAGTCATAGCCCATAGCTTCGTCACGATACAGAAAGTAGGACAACGGGCTGTATATTGTCGCTATGCGAAGCGTCTCGGGCAGCGCATGAGCCACCGAATCAACGGATGAAGCGCCGCTCGCACCCTTGCCGCAGCCGCCTAAAAGCAGCAGCACCGCCATCGCAAATATGCATAACCGCCCGGTCATTCTTTTTGCTTATCTGTGTCCCTGTATATCAATTTACCATGTATCTGTCTTATGTCTTGATACCTCGTCTTATACCCAATCGGAACGAAGTATGGTCAATTTATTGCCCTGCGGTCGGTCCTCGACACGACCTATGACCTGAGCTTCAACGCCCATAGAGCGTGCCAAGGCAACGACAGCCTCGGCTTCGGAAGCACTTACGTATATCTCCATACGGTGTCCCATATTGAAGACTTTTTCCATTTCTTCTTCGGAGGCGCCGCTCTCTCGGGCTATCATCTTGAAAAGCGGCGGCACTGGCAGAAGGTTGTCCTTGATTACGTGCTTGTCTTTGACGAAATTCATCACCTTGGTCTGTGCGCCGCCGGTGCAGTGCACCATACCATGTATATGCCTGCGTCCAACCTCGTCAAAGATGAGACGCACCACAGGCGCATATGTGCGCGTAGGAGACAGCACCAGACGTCCGGCATCCAAGGGAGTGTCTTCCACCGGATCGGTGAGTCGACGGCTGCCGCAATATGCCAAGTCCTCGGGCATACCTTGGTCGTAACTCTCGGGATATTTTGCGGCATAATATTTTGCAAAAACATCATGGCGCGCCGAGGTCAGGCCGTTGCTGCCCATACCGCCGTTGTAGCCGCGTTCCCATACAGCCTGACCATATGAGGCCAGCCCGACGATAAGGTCGCCGTGGCTGATATGCGCGTTGTCAATGACTTGGTCGCGCCGCATACGGCAGGTCACGGTGGAATCAACGATGATGGTGCGTACAAGGTCGCCCACATCGGCGGTCTCGCCTCCGGTACTGTAGATACCTATGCCGTATGACCTTAGCTCGGCCAGCAGCTCTTCGGTGCCATTGATGATAGCCGAGATTACTTCGCCGGGTATCAATCGCCGGTTACGGCCTATCGTGGAGGACACCAAGATGTTGTCAACGGCACCTACACACAGCAGGTCATCGAGATTCATCACCAAGGCGTCCTGCGCAATGCCGCGCCAGACAGACATATCGCCCGTTTCGCGCCAATACATATAGGCCAAAGACGACTTGGTGCCGGCGCCATCGGCGTGCATGATATTGCACCACTCCGGGTCTCCTCCCAGTATGTCGGGAATAATTTTGCAGAAGGCCCGTGGGTATAGCCCTTTGTCTATATTACGTATGGCGGCGTGTACGTCTTCCTTGGATGCCGATACACCGCGGCGGTCATATCTCTGCTGGTCTGCTGTCATATCGTGTCTTTATTTGTGGTTGGATGGGCGAATTTAGCAATAATTTATGAGATTTCGGCCCTTTTTAGCTAACTTTGCATTCGCAGGACACAACGCACACGCGCCGAAGCACGCATACGCATCCCTGCCGGACTTTTACAAACACAGACTTCAGACTATGGCCGTAATACTAAATATAGACACTTCCACCTCGGTATGTTCGACAGCGCTCACCGCCGAGGGTATGATACTCAAGCACTTCGAGGACTTCCAAGGTCGCAACCACGCCGCACTGCTCAGCAGATACATCAAGGCATGCCTTGACTATGCCCGCGAAAAAGAAATGCGCCTCGATGCCGTGGCGGTGTCTATGGGCCCGGGGAGTTACACCGGACTGCGCATAGGCCTAAGCGAAGCAAAGGGTCTGGCTTACGCTCTGGACATTCCGATGATTGGCATCAGCACACTCCAACTTATGGTGACTCACGTCATGTTTGACGGCGAGGACTACGGCGAAGACCCGATATACGTCCCCATGATAGACGCCCGACGCATGGAGGTATACACCGCCGCATACGATATGGCCCTGAGCGAAGTTATGACGCCGCAACCCCTCATATTGGACGAGAACAGCTACGCGGAGCTATTCGAATCGGGTCGTACCATCGTATTCTTCGGCGACGGCTCGGACAAGGCTCGCGATCTCATCTGCAGCATACACCCCGAGGCTCGCTTCGTGTCGGGCGTCACACCCCTGGCTGTGGACATGCTGGCTTTGGCCGAACGAGCATACTCACAACGAGATTTCATTGATACGGCCTACAGCGTCCCCGAATACCTCAAGGATTTTCAGGCCACCAAGCCCAAGCCGCGTCTCTGACACACATGGCATATCGGATAAGCCGCTTTGGCGGCAAAAACATCCATACGACTTAGCTTCCTCATAATAATACAACAAACGAGGACTATACCCTCCCCCCCCAAAAAAAACATACCTCTAATTTCAATAACTCATCATGGAAGACCAAGGACCGCAAAAACGAGCACCGCGCAAAAAACTTCGAATAACCTTCCCGGACGGAGATGTCTTATGTTATACGGATTCGGCCTCTACGATGCTGGCCGCTTTGGCCAAAATCGGCAAAGAACGCTTCCCGGAAATAAAGCTCGAAATCGGCGGCCAACCAATAGTCTCGCAGCAAATACATCCGAAATACAAGGCCTATATACGCGAAATTTGCGATGGATGGTATCTGAACACTCAATCGGATAATGATTGTAGATATATGCAGATGAAATCCATAAGCGATGCCCTCGGCCTCGGACTAAAGATTGAAGTTGGCACGGATTTCAAAGCCCAAACAATGCCGGGCCGAGCCGCAAGACACCGCGCCAAAGAAACCCTGCGTATCCATTTCCCCGAAGACGACACCTACATCGCTCTCGAAAGCGCTCAAGACGGGTACCTCGAAGCGGTACGCAAAATCGGCATTAATAAGATTGTAAATCGTCGAATCCCGTATAAATCGTATACACTGGCCACGCGCGTGCGCGAATCTTCTCGTCAACTTCCCGTAGACGACTGCTGGATTTACGTACCCGGTGCAATCAAGGACAAAGCCCTGATGCTGCGCACAATCGCCCTATGTCTCCGCATACAGCTTGACGTCTCCATCGTCTGAACAACAAACTACAAACCTCTGATATACCCCACTCTTAGCAGATAGCACATAACACAACGGGGCGAAGCCGATGCACAGCTTCGCCACTCGTTGTTTATTGTCTAAACCGATTACAGATCTTCTTCGATGCTGAATTCATCGTCATCATCGGCAGCGGCAGGCACGGTTGTGTCCATGTCGGCAGCCACCGCGGCGGGATTGGCGTCCGAAGCAGCCTCTGCGGCCTGTTTGGCGGCGCGACGCGCTGCCGCATCGGGACGCGCATCGGCGGCGGCCATTGCGGCTGCAATCTTGGCCTCGAGTTCGTCAGCCAACTCTGGATTGTCGGCTATGATGCGCTTGGCGGCATCGCGACCTTGTGCCAATTTATTGCCGTCGTAGCTGAACCACGACCCACTCTTCTTGATGATATCGTACTCGACGCCAAGGTCCAGAATTTCGCCGGAATGCGAGATACCTTCGCCGAACATAATATCGAATTCGGCACGACGGAAAGGCGGCGCAACTTTATTCTTAACCACCTTGACAACAGCGCGTTTGCCCAGATAGTCATCACCATCCTTGATAGCACTGCGCGGACGAATATCAAGACGCACGGAGGCATAGAATTTGAGGGCGTTACCACCGGTAGTGGTTTCGCTGGGGCCGAACATCTGTCCGATTTTTTCGCGTAATTGGTTGATAAATATACACGTAGTCTTGGTGCGCGATATGGCGGCGGTGAGCTTGCGCATAGCCTGCGACATCAGTCGTGCCTGCAATCCCATATTGCGATCGCCCATCTCGCCCTCAATTTCACCCTTAGGCGTAAGAGCCGCCACCGAATCAACCACCACGATGTCCACGGCGGCACTGCGTATCAGTTGCTCGGCTATCTCGAGAGCCTGCTCACCATTGTCAGGCTGCGAAATCAGCAGCTCGTCTGTGTCCACGCCCAACGCTTCTGCATAAAAGCGGTCAAAGGCGTGCTCGGCATCTATGAGCGCGGCTATACCGCCGGTCTTCTGGGCTTCGGCTATGGCATGGAGGGCCAACGTGGTCTTACCGGATGACTCAGGCCCGTATATCTCAATGATACGTCCCTTGGGATAGCCGCCGACACCCAGTGCATGATTCAGCGAAATTGACCCGGTGGGTATCACCTCGACATTCTCGATAGCTTCGTCTCCGAGGCGCATAATGGCACCGCGGCCATAGTTCTTTTCAATCTTGCCTAAGGCGGCACTCAGGGCCTCAACCCGTGCTTTCTTGGGGTCTTCGGCTTCCTTTTTGGACGTTTTCTTTGTCTTTTCCATTACGGTATATGTTTCGTGTTTATATTATTCTGTTTGTTGTATCGCGGACAATTCCGCTTGCGTTGACAATGCAAAGTTAGCGTCATACTCGTGCAGTCACATTGCTCACATGAGTTAAATATTGCTTAACGTCTTTACACTATCGCGCTCATTTTCTTTTATTTAGCCGACCCGCGCGATCTCTTCGCACAAATATAGCGCGTTATATCGAACAATCTCACATTGAGCAATGTTTAGTATATAGAAAGCGAAATTACTTTTTCCATTGCAAGAAATGTGATAATGATTGGTTTATTTCCTCCGTGGGGATACCGTGAGGCATCCCCACGGTAGGTTTAGGCCGTATGAAAGCTACGGGACGACTACGCCGCTGATATGCAAGGTCACTTTCTTGTTTTTAGGATCGTTGGTGCGTACTTTCACTGACTTACTGAACTCGCCCGGACGACCCTTGGGAAGATATGTCACGCGTATTTTCTCGCTCTTGCCTGCAGCTATGGGGGCCTTGGGATAACGCGGCATAGTACAGCCGCACGACGCCGTAGCAGAGATGATTACCAATGGGCTTTCGCCCTCGTTGGTGAACACAAACTCATAAGACACCGGGCCGCCATTCTCCTTGATATTGCCGAAGTCATGTTTTTTTTCGACAAAGACCACCGATGCGGGCGCCTTTTCGGACTTATCTTTCTTGTCCGCGCCTACGACATTGGCGGGCATAAATAATGCCAGCGTCACCAGCAGTAGCGCACAGCGCCACCCCTCAAGGTATTTTATTGCCTTCATTACTTTCCTTTGCTCTGATTATTTTGCTCGAAATACGCGTCCAATACATTCCGCGCCGCCACAAACGACGACAAACGATTGTCAAGCACAAGCGATTCGTTCACCTGCAAAAGCTTTTCCATATCCGGATTATTGTAAAAATGCGCCTTAAGTTTTTCGTTAATAGTCTCGTACATCCAGTATCTGGACTGCTCGATGCGCCGATGTTCAAAGAAACCATTGCCTCGCACATACGCAAAGTAGCGGTCTATCATCTCCCAGACCTCTTCTATGCCCTTCTCATAATATCCCGAATAAGTAAGCACCTCGGGCATCCATCCCGAAGTCGTGGGCGGAAACAGGTGCAAGGCACTACGGAACTGAGCCTGAGCCAGACGCGCACGATCAATATTATCGCCGTCAGCCTTATTGATGACAATACCGTCTGCCATCTCCATAATACCACGCTTGATGCCCTGCAATTCATCGCCCGTTCCGGCAAGCTGAATCAGCAGGAAAAAGTCAACCATCGAGTGAACGGCAGTCTCACTTTGACCCACCCCGACAGTCTCGACAAAGATATTATTGAAACCTGCAGCCTCGCACAGCATAATGGTTTCACGCGTCTTGCGCGCAACGCCGCCCAACGAGCCCGCAGACGGGCTGGGACGAATAAAAGCCTTAGGATGTATCGCAAGACGCTCCATACGCGTCTTATCGCCCAGAATGCTGCCGCGAGTACGTTCGCTCGACGGGTCTATAGCCAAAACCGCCAATTTAGCCTTTTCGTCCTTGAGTACATGCAAGCCGAAAACATCTATAGACGTAGACTTGCCGGCTCCGGGTACGCCCGTAATGCCGATACGACGGCTATTGCCGGTATAGGGAAGACACTTCTCAATCACCTCCTGAGCCAAGGACTGATGCACCGGAGCTTGACTCTCAACGAGAGTCACCGCACGGCTCAGCACCGTCACATCACCCTTAAGGATACCCTCCACAAGCTCGGAGGCCGTAGGCAAAGGCTTGCGGCGGTGAACCTTCAAATAAGGATTAACACTCGGTGGCTGTACTACACCGCTATTTACCGTCAGTCCGGTGTAACGACTGTCATTCTCGGGATGTTCCATATAGGCAAAATTAGCCAATATCCCACACATACCCAAACCGTCACAGTCAAAAAAACACAAACAATCAAAAAAAGCCGTCCAAGCACCGCCATAAGCCCCCAAATACATCCACCCATCACCCGTGCACCCGTGCAACAATCGCTTCCAGCGTCCCTACATCCCCCCAAAAAAGGATTCCAAATCCGCCTAAAGGAGCGCCCGTCCTTCGGCGCAGCCCTTCCCATAGTCCCAATTATCGAGCTTAGTTCTAAAGTCCTTAAGGTCCCTAAAGTCCCTAAGATCTCTAAAGTCCCTAAGGTCCCTAAGGTCTCTAACGTCCCTAAGGTCCTTAAGGTCTCTAACGTCCCTAAGGTCCTTAAGCCCTCTAACGCCCTCTAACGCCCTCTAACGCCCTCTAATGCCGAATAATCCGCCCAAAAGAGCGCTCGCTCGCCCTTCGGCGCAGTCCTTCCCTAAAATCCAGAGTCGACATTCCA